>NZ_AWQP01000029.1:0-29842 GCF_000972175.1 Pseudomonas syringae pv. coryli str. NCPPB 4273
ATGGTCGGCCCATCTGGGCACGGAACCGCTCAAGCTGTTTGTCGACCCCACACACCCTGAAAGCCTGCTTTATCTGCAAACGCTCATGCTTAACCTGCAGATCATTTACGCTCAGGACAACGCCGCCAGCGCCTGGCTCGCCGAGCAGGAAGCCAAAGACAGCAGCCTGTTTGGCACCTTGCGCTACGGCTTCTCACCGGCGCTCAAGCACGCCCTACACCAGGAGGCCAACGCGCTGCTGAACGGCCTCGGCGACGTCACCAACCTGGCCACCCGCATCGGCGAACTCAACGGCACGCTCAATCATCAGGGCTTTGCCGACAAGCCGTGGATGAAGGCGCTGAAACAACCCGTTCATGACACCTTCAAAGCCCTGAGCCAACTGGCCAGCAGCGCAGGCAAGGCAACGTTCGAAAGTATCCTGCTGGCCTGGGTGCCCATCGACAGCCGCTTGGCGGTGGGCAAGCAGCAGAACATCGTTGCACTGATACGCACGCTGTTGATCGGTCAGATTTTGCTCGACTCAAAGGCGCGTATTGTAATCGATCACACCATGCTCGCGAAGCTGAAAAACTGGATCAGTGAGTGGCAGGTGCTTAACAAACAGATCAGCGACACCCGTCGCAGCTGGCTCTACCCAACCGCTTACAACCCCCGCAAAAGCATCGCCAGCCACCTGCGCGCGCTCGAGCAAAAGCTTCGCCTGCACGAACTGAGCATGCCCGCCCTGCTCGACTATCAGAACAACCAATACGCCAAGCAGTTGCAGGACGAAATTCGCCTGCACTTCCAGTCCGGCAAAGCCATCACCAAAGAATGGCTGAGCACCGCCAAGCGCTGGCTCGATGGACTGGGAGGGATTGCCGGCTCGATCACCTGGGGCGTGATCATGCTCAACTTCATCAACACCGCCTTCACCTATCGCGACCTTACTCGGGATGGCGACTTCAGTGCCAAGGACATCGGCAAGGTGACGTATGGGTTGGGGTATAGCTTTAACTTGCTGATGGCGGTGTTTGTTGAAGCACCGTGGGCGGTTATCAGGGATGCGAAGCCCCTTTCTATTGGCGGCTATAGCATAGGCATTCTCGATAAATCGGCGGCTTACTGGAAGGCACGAGGTAATGCGGTTTGGGGGGATGCGATAAGGGGGTTTAGAGGTTCGATGGTGGCGATGGGGGCGTTTGGGATAGCGGCGACTACATTAGAGCTATTTGACGTTTGGGATGATTTTTACGCAGCTAAAACTTCAGATGAAAAACACGGACTCCGTATTAAGGGAGTTGCTGTATTCCTGATGGGTTTAGGTTCTTCGGCCCAGCTATTAGCAGGCGTTTTCCCTGCTAGCGCTTTTACGATTATTGCGATGAGTTCGTGGTTCAGCGTAGCCCTGATGGCAGTTGGATTTATTTATCTCCTTGCCACGATGACCCTAAACTATTTCAAGCAAGACAGTGTGGGTTGGTGGCTACGTAAGTGCTGTTGGTCAAGAACCATGGACTATCGCTACGACGAGACTGCAAAAGGTAAGAATGAAGAAATAAGCGCGTTGATGGAAATTCAATTATCTCCGCAGGTTCATGTAAAAAGCACCGTGCGTTATGAGGATCGTTACCTTGGCAAAGGCGACTATATGAGTGTCGCTGTGCAAAATGGCGCTGGAGTACAGGTGTATTTCCCACACTTTTTACGCGGCAAATCTGTCTATTTCAACATTGTAAGTAGCAAGCGCCCGTGGGGCGTGCTACCTGTAGAAAAAATAGATACCCCAATATATGAAGCATTTTTGAACCGCGGAAAATTCAGGAAAGTCGAACAGTTCGGGATGCTCACTAACAAACCAACTGCCAAGGCTAGTGAAGACTTCACCTATCCTCTAATGCCCCCTGAAAACGAGGACCTCATCTGGGAAAGCTGGGTGCCGCTCGACAAGGAAGCAACTCTTCTGGAGCTACAACTCTGGTATCCGGCCGACCTTATAAATTCCGGCGAGGACGATAGAAGCTATCTTTTTCAGATGGAGCTTGGCACAAGAGGCGATACCTCTATTGACGGCTTGGCGGCCATGGAACTCGCGGTAAAGGCATCAAGCAGGACTGGTTCCCTTACCCTGGAAGTTGCAGAGAGCACACCTATATGACTCAGCAAGAAAAAGCTTTAGACCTACCGAAAGGCAAAGATATTTTAAACTGGAAAATCAAAACACTGTCGAGGTCACCTAAAGAGATCATGATCACACAGTTTGGATTTATCGCCTTCTATCTGACCGCCAGCTCACTTTTTATTTGGGGAGGCTGGATAATGTTTTCGGATAGCCTTTATTCTTTGGTATACACAATACTTGCACTTGTAGGGTATCTTGCCTATTTCGTAGGCCTGCTCATCCGCCAAAAAACCATCTTCAACTACACCCTGAAAACCGATGGAGCCACGGTCGAGTATTACCTCCACTACCCCGACTTCGCCTCAAGCTTCTTCAAGGGCATCGCCATTTTCGTCATGCTGGTATTCGGACTCGTCGCCGTCCTGACCGGATCGTTGCTCTTTCTAGTCGGCCCGGTGGCGATGGCCTTCATCGCCGCCATCAAACTGCTGAATTGGGAAAACCCTGTCCACCATCGACAAACCGCACCATGGCAACTGCACGAATTTGTCACGGTCGATCACAAACGTCTTATGGTCATTATCCATTGCGACGATATCACCACCGGCTTCGCCGCGCGCTTTCCCAGCAAGGTGCTGATGGACAAGTACCTCGCCTTCCTGCGCGAGGTACTTCCAGCGAACGTTGAATACATCGAAAAGGCCACTAACTGGTATCAGGGCTGATGCGACTCAGGCTTGAGCTGAAACTCACTGCAAGCCTGAGAAAGCGATCAAACCGCCATGGGCACCGTGAAGCGGAACTCGCTGCCCTCGCCCACCCGGCTTTGCGCTACCAGTTCTCCACCATGAGCCTTGACGATGCCCTGGGAGATGTAAAGGCCCAGGCCGGTGCCGGTCGGGTTGCCTTCCTTGACGGTCCAGTAGCGTTCGAAGATATGCGGCAACTGCTCGGGAGGGATACCCTCGCCGGAGTCCCGCACGGTGAACACAATTTCAGTGCCGTTGGACATGGCTGACACGTCGATCTTGCCCAGTTTCGGGGTGAATTTGATAGCGTTGCCAACCAGGTTGGACAGCACCTGAAACAGGCGCTCCGGGTCAGCATTGACCTTGATATCCGGCTCGGCGTTGAAGGAAATTTCGACGGATTTATCCATCGCCAGCGGGGCCAGCAAGGTGTAAGCCTCCTCGAATATCTGACTGACCTCCAGCGGCTGCGGCGTAATGGTGTAACGGCCTGCTTCGATTTTCGAGGTGTCGAGCAGGTCTTCCAGCAACACATTCATGCGGCTGGCGGCTTGCTGCATGGTATCGATTGCCGTGGAAATACGTCGCGACGTGTGCGGCCCATCGGAGCTGAACGATTTCTGCATCATCCCGCAGAGCATGGAAATGACCGTCATCGGGTTACGCAAGTCATGGGACACAACCGCTACCAGTTCGTCGCGGGCGCGAACGGCCTGCTGCTCCCTGCGTACCTGACGGGCTAGGTCATTCTCCAGAGCGGAGCGGCGCAGGTCATTGGCAGCGAACACATCGCCATAGCTCCACTTCGTAGCGATCCCGGTCATCTCGACCTTCCAGATCTCAAACGAGGTGCGCGGCCGAAGGCGCATGCCGCCTGCCGAGCTCTCCATGTTCAGTGGCTTGTTCGGATTACCGCTCCACTGGACCGTTTCCTTGACCTCGGGACGAAACCAGATAACGCCGTTGTCGACCGGCTTTGGCAGGCTCATCGCCAACACGCCGCTGGCGATTGGCTGATAAGCCTCGGCAGGCGCATAGACACTGGATAGATGATGACTGGCATACACTGGTTCGCCACCAGCGATCATCCAGGCATGCAATGCACGTATGTCGGACGGCTCAGGGCAGATGCCGAAACAATGCGTTTGCCGGTCTTCGATGATGGCGACGCCGGTTGCGCCCACCATATCCATCAACAACTGCGGTTGCTGCGCCAGGCCATCGAAGACGTTTTCTTCGGACCCGGCCATGGCCAGATTCAATTGCTCGAGCGCCCTGACCTTCGCCTCTCGCTGACGGCTTATTTCCAGCGCTTCCATGGCGCTGATCTGCAGGGACAGCACTTGGCCGATCGCCTGGCAGGCACTGCGCAGTTCGTGGGACACGTACAGCGGCGTGCGGTTGCCGCAACTGATCAATCCCCACAACTTGCCGCCTTGAATCAGCGACACACTCATGGATGACAGCACGCCCATGTTCTTCATGTACTGGCAGTGGATCGGTGAAACACTGCGCAACGTCGAAAAACTCAGGTCAAGCTGCTGCTGAGTGTCCGGGCGCAGTTGAGGCACCAAGGGCACCGGGGTGTAATCGGCATCGGGAATAATGCGCAGCCAGTTGCGGCGATACAGTTCGCGCGCCTGCTCGGGAATGTCCGATGCCGGGAAGAATAGACCGTTGAAGAGCTCCATGCTTGGCGCCGATGCTTCGGCGATCACCTGACCATGGCCTTCTTCTTCGAAACGGTAGATCAGCACCCGGTCGTAACCGGTCATTTTCTGGATCTCGCGAACGCTGACTTCATACAGGGTCTGCAGATCACTCGCAGCGTGCAGTTGGCGCAACATGCGACCCATGTTGCCGGTGCGCTCGGAATAACTGACCGATTGCGCATCCTTGCCCTGAATTTCGAGCTCCAGAACCAGAACGCCCTGATGGCGGTGCAGCAAAGCTTCGAACTCAATGCCGTTGATCGACATCAGCAGGCGTTGCGCGTCGATGAACGAATCATGAGCACTGGCGCTTCGGATCACGTCGGCCCAGCCAGCGCCCAGCACACAGTCCAGTCCCTTGCCGAGCACCTGCTCGGGCACCTGGCCCAGCACGGTCTGCACGTTGGCACTGACTTGCAGGATCGTCAGCTCGGGCTCTGTCAGTGTGAACAGCAGGCCATGGGGTTGAATGGCACCCGGAAACTGAATGGGCTCATCTGCACAATTGGCCAGAAGGACTTCAAAGGCGTCTTTGTCGAGTTGGCTCATAACAGTACCTCTTGACCCTCGAGCCAGTGCTCGAAACATGCAAATGTGGAGTGCGCTGCAAAGGCGGCGGCATCAGTAAAGGCAACTTCTCGGGGTACTTCATCCAGGTGATTAAGAAACGCCTTCCAGCGAGGTCCGGTAAGGGCACCGTACACATCGAGAAAGGCCGTTCCACTTTGTTCATCCAGACCCAGACGCTTGTTTATTTCGCGTCGCAACACTTGCCCGCCCAATGTCGCCCCTTCCAGCACATACATCACCCCCATACAGGCGCCGGGAGAATCAACAGCGGGTAACTGTTCGCAGCGGGGCAATTGGCCAATGTCAGGATCGGACAGCCCCAACGCACGCAAATCCTCGACCAGCACAGGGGTTTTGACCCTCTCGATCGGGATAAGCTCCGCAGGTATCAAGGCACTGGCATGCAGGATCGCTTCAAGCGGTGCATAAAAACCGTAGTAAGCCTGAAGCAGGCGCAGGTAATGGGCGCGATCCAGAGCGGGTGAAAAAAACGGCATGCGTTTTTCAAGCCTGACATGCAACTGACTTGTTCCAGCACGCAGTGCATCAAGCAGTTTCGGCGGGGTAACAGATGAAAAACTTGCCGGCATCCAGGAAGGCTCTTGAGTGTGCAATGGGCAGAAAACGCATCCGAGCGAAAACAGGCCGCCAAAATACAGATTCAGAGCAAAATCTGACAGTTTTTTCCTGCGTTTGCGATGAAATACCACAATCCATAAAGAAAAAGAGTCAGGGTTACAAGACGACGGTCTACAACTCCCCGCGAAATACGCGCTCAACTAAAGACAATAGTCGAAAACCGAGCCCTATACGCGTTTGGTGCGTGCGCGGTTCACAGGAGCAAGCACTTTAACATCATCTAATTGCGATGCCATCCTTACGCAAGCCACCGACTCGACCGGCGGCTCGCGTGTGCCCCTGAATAAAGCCGACGCGCCCCGTCAACGCACGTTCTGATACAGCATCATGCGCGAGGTTTCATGCAGGCCGCGGGTCAGGTCGCGCAGCCGTTCGAACTCTTGCGGGTTTTGTTCGGCAACGTTGTCCAGCGGCGTGGGGGAAGACAGGTCGTGGAGCGTTGGCGAACTGCCGTCGTGCTCCATTTGCAGCAGGTAGTTGCGCGTGACACCGCCGATCAGCGGGAACGTACCTTCGCGCAGTACCAGCGGCACCACACGTTCACCTTCCGGAGCCGCCTGCTGAATGTCACGGCCCATGGTGCCGCTGGTGAAGTCCATCCCGGCCATCCCCGCCAGTGTCGGCAACAGATCGGCGAGGCCGACCGCTTCGTCGACGACCCGTGTGCCCAGCAGGCCGGGGGCGTGAATCAACAGCGGGACGTTGTTACTCTCCAGGCCCAGTTGCTCGAACGCCGGCGCCATGTGCGGGATCTGGCTGATCCGCGTGTTGTGATCGCCAAATAGCACAAAGATGGTGTTTTCGTAGTAACCGCCCGCCTTGGCCAGTTCCATCAACCGCCCGATATTGAAGTCCAGCAGGCGCACGGCGTTGTACTGTTCCACGCTGCGCGAACCGGCGGCCTGGACCTGCTCAACGGTCTTGTCGCTGACCTGAAAACCGTCGTTGTCTTTGGGGATGGTAAAAGGCCGGTGATTACCCGCCGTCTGCACGTAGGCAAAGAACGGTTTGTCGGCTGGCAACGCACGCAGGATCCGGTCGCTCTCCTTGAACAGGTCCAGGTCGGAAATCCCCCAGACATCCACCTGCGGTGACTTCCAGTCGCGCTCGTCGTAGAGACGTACGTCATCGATACTGCGACGGATCAGGGCGTTCATGTTGGCCCAGCCGGAATTGCCACCAATCATGTACAGCTTCTCGTACCCCTTGAAGTCGTTGATGATGGTGTTTTGCCGGGTGAGCATCGGATGGCGCGTGGCGGTCTCCTGCCGGGTCACGTCGGGCACCCCGGTGATGCTCGCCCAGACCGTTTTCGCAGTGCCGGTAACCGGCACGTAAAAGTGCTTGAAGAACCAGCTTTGGGTGGCCAGATGGTCCAGGTTCGGCGTCGGGTTCAGGGGGTTGCCGTAGGCGCCGACAGCACTGGTGCCCAGCGATTCGAGCATGACGAACATGACATTCGGCGGTCGCTCGCCCGGCAGCCGGTATGGCTGCACGGTCTGGTGACGTTTGAAACTCAACCCCTGCACGTCTGGCTGGGGAACGCCCAGATAATGCGCGACCTGTTCATAGTGCTTACGCACCTGGGGTTCATCGAAGTTCGACTGCGAAACCTTGAGCGTGTCGTACAGGAACAACGCCGGGTTGAGTCCCAGCGCCGCCACCTGACTGTTGCCGGAGAAGAACGCATCGCTCCAGCGCAGCGGTACCGGGTTTTCCAGATTGAGATTCTCGACCCGGCCCAACAAGCCGAGAAAGGTTGCACAGACCATCAGGGCCGAACCCCAGACCACGGACCCGCGTTTGATTGGCCTGGCCTCACGGTCCAGGGTGACACGCTCAAGCCTGATCAATACCCAGCCGAGCACTGCGACCGTGAGCAGCCAGCCGGCAGTGATCCACAACACTGGATAGGTCTGCCAGAGCATGTCCCGGGAAATCTGCGCATCCTCCAGATAGCGCAGCACGCTGGCGTTGAGCCTGACCCCGAGATAGGCGTAATGGCCGAAATCGACGATGTAAATCATCGTCAGGATCGCCAGCGCCACGATCAGATAGCCTCGCGCCAGCCAGCGCAAGGCACGCACGCTGATCAGGTTCCAGCCCGGCAACCAGAGCAGCAGCGCGATCGGCAGCAGTATCAGCAGCGCCAGGCGCAAGTCGAAGCGCAAACCGATGCCCAGCGTCTGTGCGACCTCGCCATGCGTGAACAGCGTGCCCGGTTCGATGCCGGAAAACCCGTAGAAGAACACACCTCTCAGCAACGCCGACAGCAGGAATACCACCATGACCGCGCCCAGCCAATAATGCAGGCGTCGCGATTGCAACCAACTCATCGTCATTCCTCTAGACATTGCCGACAGACAGAGCGGCCGGACGGCGCGTCTCCATTGCACGGCGATAAACAAAACGGACAGCCAGGATCAGCAAGGCCCCACAACAGTAAAGGCCAAGCAGCGGATCGATCAGGTAATCCCAATAATTTTCCGATGGCTTGATGCGGAAAGTGAAGGCCAGCGTCGCAGCGCTGAGCATCACGGCGGCCAGCGCATTGCGCATAAAGACCAGCCCCAGCGCGATGACAGCGACAATCATGATCATCGGCCGTGGGTTGTAGCCCCAGCGGTATGGATCGAAATACGTCAGACCCAGCGTAGCCGGGTACAGGATCAGTGCCAGCGCAGCGAACACCAACAGCATCACCCCGCGCCTGGACGCTGCCATCGGCTTGAGCACGCCCAAGCGCTGCAGGGTCAGCCAGCCCAGCAGCACCAGACTGCTGATGGCCAGGTCATCGGTCAGGCTACGGGCATAGGACGCCATCGACAGTCCGTCGATCGAGACCACACTCAATAGCGAGACGGCGGCGAGCAGGCCGCAGCGCCACCATAACGATGCGGTCAGCGGCGCCAACAGTACAAACAGGGTCCAGGCAAACGCCAGATGAGCCAATCCCAAAGCGATCATAAAAGTTGCTCCGCCAGCCAGGCCTCGTTGAAGCTGACATGCTTGATGAAGGTGTTATTCCATGAGTAGACCAGGTGATACAGGCCGTCCGGGCTGCGGATGAAGTACGGGTATTCGTATTCGAAGTCGCAGCCCTTGGGCGAGCAGACGCGTTGGTCAAGATTGCTCAGAAACGCCTCTTCCATCGGTTGACGCAGGGCGCCACTGGAACTGCGGAAGCCCTCGCCGATCACCTCCTTGTACGCCTCGAGGGTAAACGGCGTGCCCAGCGGATCGGGCGACTTGTCGAAATCCATCAAGGGCCTCCAGACGTTCATCTCTTCATCAGTGCCGTACAGGCTGAGCTTGAAGCGCCCCTCGCGCAGGTCATTGAGCGCCACCAGCAGCCCCCTGCCCGGCACACCGACCGCAGCCAGCGAAGAGTTGGGGTTGCTCGGGGTCAGCGGATACGGCTCGCTCCAGCTCTGCCCGCCGTCTTCGGTGCGGCTGGCCAGCACCCGGTGGAACGTCTCGCCGGCATAGCGCAACAAGGCCACGGCGCGCTGCCCATCCAAAGGCACCACAGTGGGCTGCAGGGAATTGTTGCCACGGCTGATGCGAAACTTGTCGATCACTTCACCGTCGGCGCTCAGGTACAGGTATTCGGCAAACTTGCCGAGAAACTCGTGATAGACCGGCAGGCCAATCGAACCGTCGGCATGAAACACCGGCGCGCCGCGCACCAGCGTACTGATGTTCAGAAACGGCGTCGTCACCAATTGCCACGGCGGTGACCAGCTGGCCCCCATGTCGCTGGAGACCATAGCGTTGACCGTACTCCCCGCCCAGCCGCCGACCGAGACTGAAACGTAGAACAGCCACAGGCGATTGTCCGGAGCCAGGGCGATCACCGGATTGCCCAGTTTGCGGATGTATTTACCGGTGCCCGACTGGGTGGACTCACGGGTTGCCAGCACCTGCTCGCCGCCCCACTCACCACTGGCCGCATCGAAGCGCGAGGTGCGTATTTCAACGTCGCCCGCGCCTTCGCGAGAGCCGGCGAACCACACCGACATCAGATCGCCGCCGGGCAACGCCGTCACGGCTGAGGAATGCACGAAGTCGTCCAGGTCGGAAGACGCGAAACGCGAAATATACGACGCCTTGGGCGCCACGCTCTCAGCACCAACTGGCGCGGGGCTGAGCGCAAAGGGCGCAATACGGTGCTGTGGATGGCTGAGCCACGCGCTGAGAAAAATCGCCACAACAATCAGGCCTGCGCTCCATGCAGTCAGGTTTCGGGAAATAACACGCATCGGGAGGCATCACTGTAAAGAGGAACAAAGGTGTGGTTTCAGCGATGGCGATCTTCGGGCAACGGACGTCGCTTGCCTGTCAGCATCGACAAGGGCAGGTTGTCACGCACTTGAAAGCTTTCGAAGATGGCGGCAGCCATGTGCAGTACCACCAGGGCACACAAGGTGTTGGCGAGAATTTCATGGATGTCCTGCGGCCAGTCGGCGCCCCACAAGGCATCGACCTCTTCCATCAGAAAACCGGTCAGGCCCATGCCGAAGATCAGCACCATCATGAGTACCATGACCAGCGCGCCGAGCGGGGAATGGCCGAGCCGATGCATCGGCCGCCGGTCGATCAGCGAGCGCATGTGCGCACGCAGGCGCGCCGGATGTGGCCAGAAATCACTCCAGCGTGCGCTGCGCGGCCCGATGAATCCCCACACCACGCGCACCGCCAGCCAGGCAACCGCGTAATAGCCCAGCCAGATGTGCCAGTCGCCCCCTGCTTCATTGAAGAAATAATTGGCAACGAAGACACCCGCGATCGAGACGTGAAACAGCCTGACCAGCGGGTCCCACAGGCGCAGGGAAAAACGGCTCATTACTTGGTCTCGGTCTTCACCGCTTTACCCGTCACCGGATCGTGATAGATCTCGACCTTGCGCTTGTCCTTGTCGAAACCATAGATTTCGTAGCAGTTGCCGTCAGTCACCTTGAATTTGCTGATCTCGTACCCCTGAGCCTTGAGCTGCTCCTGGAATTTGGCCTGATCCTGCCATTGGGACTTGTCAGCCGTGGTGCATTGCGGCCCGGCAAGTGCCAGCGGGCTGGCCAGACACAGGGAAATCAGCAGGACTTTACGCATGACAGATACTCGCAAGCAGTTAAGGAGCGCCTACTGTGCGAAACGAATCTTAGGAAAAGCTTAATACGTAATAGCTCGTAACATCTTCCCGGACACACGGCACTTCGCGCTGCTGCCTGCTGACGGCATCATGGCGCCCTCTTCCCACACTCACCGGTCAAACCCTATGCGCCTGCTTCTCGTCGAGGATGATCGAGCCATTGGTCAAGGCATCCGCGTGGCCCTGAATACCGAGGGCTATACCCTCGACTGGCTGGAGGACGGGCTGAGCGCGCTGCACGCTTTGCGCAGCGAGCCATTCGACCTGTTGCTGCTCGACCTCGGATTGCCGCGCATGGATGGCCTGGACCTGCTGCGCCAGTTGCGCGCTGAAGCACTCACCCTGCCGGTGCTGATCCTGACCGCGCGCGACGGGACTGCCGACCGTATTGCCGGTCTGGATGCCGGTGCGGACGACTACCTGATCAAGCCATTCGATGTCGATGAACTGAAAGCCCGGGTCCGCGCCCTGCTCAGGCGCAGCCAGGGCCGTGCGCAACCGCTGCTGGAACACGCCGGCATCAGCCTCGATCCGGCGTCGCAACAGGTCAGTTTCCAGGGCAGCGAAGTACCGATGACGCCGATGGAGTATCAGTTGCTGCATCAACTGATGATCCGCCCCGGCAAGGTGGTTACCCGCGAGCGTTTGTCCAATACCCTGTACGGCTGGCAGGACAAGGTCGAAAGCAACACGCTGGAAGTGCTGATTCACAACCTGCGCAAGAAGCTGTCCACCGAGCTGATCCGTACCGTGCGCGGCGTCGGCTACCTGCTGGAGCTCAAGGCATGACCTCGGTACGCGCGCGCATTCTGATCCCGGTACTGATGCTGTTGCTGCTCGGCGACCTGACCATCAGCCTGCTCGCCCTGCGCGACAGCCATCACGAAATCGAAGAAGTCTACGATGCACAGCTGGCCCAGAGTGCACGCCTGCTACAAGGTGTGCTGCGTCAGCGCGCAGCGGGTGAGCAGGACCTCGACAAGCTGTATCAGGCGTTCGATCAGGCCATGAGCCGGGTCGGCACCAGCGGCGTGGCCCATCCCTACGAAACCCGGCTGACCTTTCAGGTCTGGCGTACCTCGGGCGAGCTGCTGGTGCGCTCGGCCGAAGCGCCGCTGCTCAGTGCACCTCCGGCAACCGAAGGCTCCCATGATCTGGTCGAGAACGGGCACGAGTGGTGCGGCTTTCTCCTCGCCGATCCACAGCAGGGTTTTCTGATCTGGGTGGGTGAGCGCGATGACGTGCGCCAGGACCTGATTCAGCGCATTGTCAGTCACACGCTGTGGCCGACGCTGATCGGTGTGCCGCTGCTGGTAGTGGCGATCTGGCTGGCCATCGGCTGGGGCCTGCGCCCGCTGCAAGCGATGGCCAGGGTCATCCGCAAGCGCGATGCCGAGAGCCTCGAACCGCTTGATGTAACGCCCCTGCCCAAAGAACTGGAGCCCATGCAGTACGCGCTCAACCGTCTGCTGACCCAGATCGAAAGTGTGCTGGAACGCGAGCGACGCTTCATCGCCGACGCGGCCCACGAACTGCGTACACCGCTGACCATCCTGCGCATCCACGCGCAGAACGCGCGCCAGGCCGAAACCCCGGAGCAACGCCTGGAAGCACTGGATTTCCTCGTGCATGGCGTCGATCGCGCCGCCCGCCTGGCCAGTCAGTTATTGACCATGGCACGCCTGGAACCGCGTCTTGAAGTCAGCCAGTTACAGACCTTCGAGCTAAACACACTGGTACGCGAGGAAATGGCCGAACTCACGCCGCTGGCCCTGGAGAAGCGCGTCGATCTGGTGTTCGAGGAAGGCGAGGATTGCGTGATCCGCAGCGACCCGGCAGCCATCACCATTGCCCTGCAGAACCTGCTGACCAATGCGCTGAATTTCGCCCCGACCGCCAGCGAGATTCGCGTCGCCCTGCACACCCAGGAAGATGGCAGCGCGCACCTGTCAGTCGAAGACGCAGGGCCGGGAATCGACGAACAACAGAAGGCGCGCCTGTTCGAACGCTTTTACAGTCAGGGTCACAGCAATGGCGCAGGGCTGGGGCTGGCGATCGTCGACATGATCGTGCGCAAACTGGAAAGCAGCCTGCACCTGCGCAACTCGGCGCAGGGCGGACTGTGTGCAGAGCTGCGCATCAAGAGCAGGACGAGCTGAACCCGCTCGGCTCAAAGCACCACGCGCAGGCATTGCCCGGCGTGATACAGGGTGAAACCCGTGTCGTAGGCCAGGCTGCGCAGCGAACTGCCCAAGACCTTTTTGCCGCTTGAGAAACTCATCGGCAGTGCAGTCGCATCGTTAGTCAGCAGGTAATCGGCAAAGCATTTGCCCACCAGCGTTCCGGTGGTCACCCCCCGACCATTGAAACCGGTCGCCGCCAGCAAGCCTGGCGCAGGTTCGAAGAGACGCAACAAGTGGTCCGGCGTGAAGCCGATGCGCCCGGTCCAGGTGCTCTGCCACTCGACCCGGCCCAGTTGCGGGAAGTAATGCTGCTGGACGCGATCCGCCCACTGACGAATGAACCACAGCGGATAATTGCCGGCGTTACCCAGGCTGCCCAGTAGCAGGCGCCCGTGGGCATCACGACGAATGTTGCTGAGCACCGTGCGCGTATCCCACGAACCCTGCCCGCCGCGCAGAATCTGCGCCTGCTCGGCACCGCTGAGTGGCTGCGAAGCGACCTGATAGTAGTAACCCGTGAAGATGTGATCCTTGATATCGGTCCATTCGCCTTCGGTGTAGGCATTGGACGCGATGATCACTTTCTCGGCGCGCACACTGCCCGCTGCGGTAGAGACCTTCCAGCCGTCAGCGGTGCGTTGCAAGCCGTTGACAGGAGAATCACCGAACACTTGCCCACCCCGCGCCACCACGTTGAGCGCCATGCCCGAGACATAGGCCATCGGGTTCACCGTGCCGGCGCGGTGATCGAGTAACGCACCGCTGACCTTGTCGGTGCCACAGGCGTCTTCGCAGGGTTTGCCGGTCAGCAATTCGACGTTGGCACCGCGCCGTTGCCACTGTGCGGCACGGCTGCGCAAGTCAGCCAGGCCCTTGGCGTTATGCGCCATGTGCAGGTTGCCGGTGCGCGTGTCCTGGCAATCGATGCGGTACTGGTCGATGGTCGCGAACACCAGAGCCGGTGCCGCGCCCAATGCGCTATTCAGTCGGCTGGCCTCGACGCTGCCCAGTACCTTGTCCAACTGATCGGGCGCCACCCAGGTCCCGGCATTCACCAGACCGACGTTGCGTCCGGAACCGCCATGCCCGACCTGGTGCGCTTCGACCACGCACACCGACTTGCCGCCTTCCAGCAAGCGCAACGCCGCTGACAGACCGGTAAACCCGGCGCCGATGATGCACACGTCGGCGCTCCGCTCGCCGCTCAGGGCCGGGCTGACCGGACGTTGCGGAGTCAATTGTTCCCACAGACAGCCTTCAGCAAACTGCACCATCGAAAAACTCCAGCAATGTCGGTGATAAGCGCCCGGTTCACATCAGTCGAACACGATGCCCTGAGCCAGCGGCAACTCGCGGGAGTAGTTGACGGTGTTGGTCTGCCGGCGCATGTAGGCGCGCCACGAATCGGAGCCGGACTCGCGACCGCCACCGGTTTCCTTCTCGCCACCAAATGCCCCGCCGATTTCCGCACCGCTGGTGCCGATATTGACGTTGGCAATCCCGCAATCGCTGCCCGCAGCACTCTGGAAAGCCTCGGCCTCGCGCAGGTCGGTAGTGAAAATGCACGACGACAGGCCTTGCGGCACTTCGTTGTTCAGGCGCAGGGCCTCTTCGAAGTCGTCGTAGGCCAGCACGTAGAGAATCGGCGCGAAGGTTTCGTGACGCACGACTTCGCTCTGGCCAGGCATTTCGGCAATGGCCGGCGTGACGTAGTAGCCGTTCGGGTATTTGTCCTGCAACTGACGCTCGCCACCGAACACCTGCCCGCCTTCGTCGCGGGCCTTGGTCAGCGCGTTCTGCATGGCCGAAAACGCTTGCTGGTCGATCAGCGGACCGATCAGATTGCCTTCGCGCGGATCACCGACGCGCACCTTGGCATAGGCCGCCTTGACGCGGGCAACCACTTCATCCTTGATCGAACGATGCACGATCAGGCGGCGCAACGTAGTGCAACGCTGACCGGCGGTGCCTACCGCACTGAACAGAATGCCGCGCACGGCCAGGTCCAGATCGGCGCTGGGGGCCAGAATCATCGCGTTGTTGCCACCCAGCTCCAGAATGCTGCGCCCGAAACGGGCGGCGACACGCGGACCGACTTCACGGCCCATGCGGGTGCTGCCGGTGGCGCTAATCAGTGGCACGCGCGGGTCATCGACCAGCGCTTCGCCGGCGTCACGATCACCGATGACCAATTGCGCCAGTGCTGCGGGGGCATCACCGAAAATCTTCAGCGCCTTGTCGAACAGCGCCTGACAGGCCAGTGCCGTCAGCGGAGTCTTTTCCGAAGGTTTCCAGATCACCGGGTTGCCGCAGACCAGCGCCAGCGTGGTGTTCCAGGCCCAGACCGCAACCGGGAAGTTGAACGCGCTGATCACGCCGACCACACCCAGCGGGTGCCAGGTTTCGCGCATGTGATGACCGGGACGCTCGGAGGCGATGGTCAGACCGTACAGCTGACGCGACAGACCGACGGCGAAGTCGCAGATGTCGATCATTTCCTGCACTTCACCCAGACCTTCCTGAGTGATCTTGCCGGCCTCGACCGACACCAGTTCGCCCAGATCAGCCTTGTGCTCACGCAGCACTTCACCAAAGATCCGTACCAGCTCGCCACGCCGTGGGGCCGGCACTGTGCGCCACTTCAGAAACGCGCTGTGGGCACTGTCGATTCGCGCCACCACCTGTGCCTTGCCTTCAAGCGTGACCGAGGCAATCCGGCTGCCATCAATCGGGGTGTAAACCGGATAGTCCCCTTGTGTGTGGGCACTGTTCGCCACGCCCAGACGTGCTAGTAACTCGGCAACCATGTTGATTCTCCTGTCATGAAACCACGGTGGAAATCATCGATGACCTCAGTATCAAGCCACTCAGGGTCGGGCTACAAACGACGTTTTTGAAAAACATGATTCCTTTTAGGAATGAACTTCTGATCATTAGCGACCAGAAAAGCCATTACATCGGGAATTATTGGAATGACCCGGTGATTTTATTTCGTTTGCGAGTGCTGCCCGATGTTTGTTTGGATAAGGCCATCATGATCACCCGGAGTCGGGGCCAGACCGATGAGCGAACACATCAGCGAATCCATTTCGTTTGTCCACAACATGACGCTGTCCCACGGCCGCAACGCTGAAGTCTGGGACACCGCCGGCAAACGCTACATCGACTTTGTCGGCGGCATCGGGGTGCTCAATCTGGGGCATTGCAACCCGCAGGTGGTCACGGCCATTCAGGATCAGGCGGCAAAGCTGACCCACTATTGCTTCAACGCCACGCCTCATGACCCGTATATCCGCTTCATGCAGCAGCTCACGCAGTTCGTGCCGGTCAGTTATCCCCTCAGCGGCATGCTCACCAACAGCGGTGCGGAAGCGGCCGAAAATGCGCTGAAGATCGTACGTGGCGCTACTGGCCGTACTGCGGTCATCGCCTTCGACGGTGGCTTTCATGGTCGAACGCTGGCGACCCTGAACCTCAATGGCAAGGTAGCGCCCTATAAACAGAAAGTCGGCGTACTGCCCGGCCCGGTCTTTCACGTTCCGTTCCCCAGCAAGGACAACGGCGTATCCACCGAGCAGGCACTCAAGGCCATGGACCGGCTGTTCAGCGTCGAGATCGACGTCAACGACGTGGGCTGCATCATCTTCGAACCGGTTCAGGGCGAAGGCGGTTTTCTGGCCATGCAGCCGGACTTTGCCCAGGCATTACGAGCGTTCTGCGATAAACACGGCATCGTGCTGATCGCCGATGAAATCCAGTCCGGCTTCGGCCGTACCGGGCAGCGTTTCGGGTTCAGTCGTCTGGGCATCGAGCCCGATCTGATTCTGCTGGGCAAAAGCATTGCGGGCGGCATCCCGCTGGGCGCCGTGGTAGGTCGCAAGCCATTGCTGGACAACCTGCCCAAGGGCGGCCTGGGCGGCACGTATTCCGGTAACCCGATTGGCTGCGCAGCGGGCCTCGCGTCACTGGCCCAGATGACCGATGCCAACCTGTCCAGTTGGGGCGAGCAGCAGGAGCACGCCATCGTTTCACGCTATGAAGCCTGGCGGGCGAGCAAACTGTCGCCGTACCTAGGCAGGCTGACCGGCGTTGGCTGCATGCGCGGTATCGAACTGATCACGGCGGAGGGCGAACCCGGTACCCGACAGCTCGCCGAGCTGCTGAGCTCAGCCAGAGACGCCGGGCTGCTGCTGATGCCCAGCGGCAAATCGCGGCACATTATCCGCCTGCTGATCCCGCTGACCATTGAGCCCGACGTGCTGCACGAAGGGCTGGATATTTTCGAGCGCTGCCTGGCAGCGCTGGCTTGAACCCGTACGGAGAAAACACCCTGATGAGCACAGCACGCTTTGCCGACCCGGATCAGATCCGCGCGGGCTTTTCTCGCGCCATGTCGCAGATGTACAAGCACGAAGTGCCGCTGTACGGCACGCTGATGGCGCTGGTGAGTGAAGTCAACGAACAGGTCATGAGCCATGACAGCAGTGTGCTGGACAGCTTGCGCCAGACCGGTGAAATCCAGCGCCTGGACATGGAACGGCACGGTGCGATCCGCGTCGGCACGGCACAGGAACTGGCCACCCTCGCCCGCCTGTTCGCGGTCATGGGCATGCAGCCGGTGGGGTACTACGACCTGAGCGCGGCCGGCGTGCCGGTTCACTCCACCGCTTTTCGCGCCGTGCATGAGCAGGCGCTGCAGGTCAGTCCGTTTCGCGTGTTCACCTCGTTGCTGCGTCTGGATCTGATCGAAAGCGACGGCCTGCGTGAGTTCGCCAGTCAGGTGCTGGGCAAGCGCAGTATCTTCACGCCCGGCGCCCTGGCGTTGATCGACAAGCATGAGGCAGACGGCGGCTTGAGCGAAGCCGATGCGGCCGAGTTCATTCAGCAGGCACTGGAAACCTTTCGCTGGCACAACACGGCGACCGTTTCGCTGGACGATTACCAGAAGCTGAACACTCAGCATCGCCTGATTGCTGATGTGGTGGCGTTTCGAGGTCCGCACATCAACCACCTGACGCCACGCACGCTGGACATCGATGCGGTTCAGGCCGGCATGCCTGGCAAGGGCATCACACCCAAGGCAGTGGTCGAAGGACCGCCGCGTCGTCATTGCCCGATTCTGCTGCGCCAGACCAGCTTCAAGGCGCTGGAAGAACCGATTGCCTTCATCGGCCAGGGTGGCAGGCAGTCGGGCAGCCACTCGGCACGCTTCGGCGAGATCGAACAGCGTGGCGCTGCACTGACGCCCAAAGGCCGCGAGCTGTATGACCGGCTGCTGAACGAGGCCCGCGATACGCTGGGCGAGTTCCCCAATGAGGCGAATGCCGCGCGTTATGCCGGGCTGCTGGAAGAGACGTTCAAGGCGTTCCCGGACAGCCACGCTGAAATGCGCAGGCAGGGTCTGGCCTACTTCCGCTATTTCCCGACCGAGTCAGGCATTGCCGCGCGCGCATCCGGCAGTCTGGAGCAGCTTATCGAAGCAGGTCATGTGCGCTTCGAGCCACTGGTGTACGAAGACTTTTTGCCGGTCAGTGCGGCGGGCATCTTCCAGTCCAATCTGGGCGATAACGCACAGGCGCATTACGCGACGAATTCGAATCAGCAGGGTTTCGAGCGGGCACTGGGACGCGGGACGCTCAACGAACTGGACCTGTACGCCGACACCCAGCGGCGCTCACTGGAGGAATGCGCCAGGGCGCTGGAGCTGAGCAGTCCCGCCTACTAATTAGTGAGAGCGACAGGGGCTGCACGATAGTTGAGATCATCGTTCCTCACGCTCCGCGTGGGAATGCAGGTCTCGACGCTCTGCGTCGCACGATAATCGGATTGTCCGTGCAGATCGACGCAGAGCTTAGGCACGGAGTTGAGACCATCGTTCCTCACTCCAGCGTGGGAATGCAGTTCACGACGCTCTGCGTCGCCAAGAGGACGCGGAGCGTCCGGAGCGGCATGACGACGCGGAGCGTCGCACGATAGTTGAATTATCCGTACACACCGACGCGGGACGTCAGCACGAAGTTGAGATTATCGTTCCTCACGCTCCAGCATGGGAATGCAGTTCACGACGCTCTGCTTCGCCAAGAGGACGCGGAGCGTCCGGAGCGGCATGACGACGCGGAGCGTCGCACGATAGTTGAATTATCCGTACACACCGACGCGGGACGTCAGCACGACGTTGAGATTATCGTTCCTCACGCTCCAGCGTGGGAATGCAGTTCACGACGCTCTGCGTCGCAAAAGAGGACGCGGAGCGTCCGGAACGGCATGACGACGCGGAGCGTCGCACGATAGTTAAATTATCCGTACACACCGACGCGGGACGTCAGCACGACGTTGAGATTATCGTTCCTCACGCTCCAGCGTGGGAATGCAGTTCACGACGCTCTGCGTCGCAAAAGAGGACGCGGAGCGTCACATTCCCAGTGCGTTCTGTGTTCTGTTTAAAGCAACGATAAATAAAATTCGCAATATTGGTGTGCAACCTTGCGCTATGCATACTGCGATGGCGTGTGGACAGCAAAGTGCCGTATTCAAAGGCTCATCCCTTCAAATAGCGCACCCTGTGATCCCCGTGCAAAGGCTCGAAGCAGCCTGGGTCTGGATCACATTCAGACCTCATAAAAATATCTGGCCGGATAACGGTCTCCATGACTCCATGGACTTTTCAACGCTGCCCTGGCGCTTCACCGCGCCGACCTGAAAAACAGAATAACGATTGATAAGGCCTGAAAAAGGCCATTCAGCAGGCAAGGGGATCATCATGCAAAACTCACACGCTGCAGTGTCGGGTGACAATCAGGCCGTTTCATCGACGGTGAAACTGTATGTCTGGGCCGCCATTATCCTCATCATTGCCGAGATGATCGGTGCCATCAGTATCCCGCTGGGCCCCGGCAAGGTGGTGCTGTTGCCGATGGTGTGGGCGCTGCTGCTGGGCGCGATGATCGGCCTTGCCAGCCGCCGTATGCCAGGCACCATTGGCATCGATCACGGCACGCAACTGCGCTCGGCCTCCATCCTGCAACCTGCCCTGCTGCTGTTCATTGCCAAGCTCGGCCTGGTGGTCGGTGGCTCGCTGCCGGTGGTGTTCGCTTCCGGATGGGCACTGATGTTTCAGGAGTTCGGCCACTTCGTCGGCACCGTGATGCTCGGTCTGCCGGTAGCACTGATGCTCGGTATCAAGCGCGAAGCCATCGGTGCGACCTTCTCGGTCGGCCGTGAGCCGAGCCTGGCAATCATCGGCGAGCGCTATGGCATGGACTCTCCTGAAGGCCGCGGCGTATTGGCCGAGTACCTGACGGGCACCCTGTTCGGCGCGCTGTTCATTGCCATCGTCGCCGGGTTTATCGCCAGCCTGGGGATCTTCCATCCCAACTCGCTGGCGATGGGCTCAGGCATCGGCTCGGGCAGCATGATGGCCGCCGCTGCCGGGGCGATTGCCGCGCAACAGACACCGGAAGTCGCCAAGGAAGTCATGACCCTGGCGGCAGCCTCGAACCTGATCACCACCACCATCGGCACCTACTTCACCCTGTTCATCTCCCTGCCACTGGCGGTCTGGGGCTATCGTGTGCTCGAGCCGCTGATCGGCCGCACCACCAAGGCGTCCATGAGCGAGGAAGGTCTGCGCCACAGCGACGTGTCGCTGGAGGTGCCGGAACTGGGCTGGTCGGGCAAGGTCAGTGCCTGGCTGGCGGCGGGTGCACTGGCGCTGATTGCCAACTATGTCGGCTACAAGACACTGTCAGGCGATGCCTTCACCGGCATGGGCATCATGATTTTCTGCGCCTTCGCGGGAGAGGTGCTGTGCAACCTGCTTCGCCGCAAGATCCCCGCAGTGTGCATGGTGTCACTGGTCGCGATGTTCCTGACCTCGCCAGCCTGCCCATGGGCCGCCGAAATTGCGCGGATCACCAGCTCGATCAACCTGCTGGCGGTCATTACCCCGATGCTGACCTTCGCCGGCCTGTCGATTGCCAAGGACCTCCCGGCCTTCCGCCGCCTGGGCTGGCGGATTGTGCTGGTGTCGTTCCTCGCCAACTTCGGTACGTTCATTGGCGCGGTATTGATCGCCGAGCTGTTCCATTGATCCGCACTGCCTGATTCGGCGCGAGTCAGCCCAGCGCCTCGTTCACCAGCCAGTCATGCACTGCGCGACGTGACGGGGTGCTGAGCGCCCCTTCGCGATAGGCCAGCACGTATTTCTTTCTGGCCTTGATCGGATGACCGAACGGCACGATCAGCAAGCCCTGCTCCAGTTCGTCGGTGATCAGCGCCTTGCGGGCAATGGCCACGCCCATGCCCATGCGCGCGGCGTCGATGGTCAGATGATTACGGTTGAACGTGTGGCCGCGACGCACGTCGATGCCATCGGCACCGATGGCCGTTAGGTAGAACTCCCACTCCGCGTATTCATAGCTGCCGCGCCAGGCGGTGATGTCGTGCAGCAACGGGAAGTGCACCAGCTGACTGGGCGTATCCAGCGGCGGCTTGCCCACCAGCAGGTCAGGCGAGCAGACCGCAAACAGCTCCTCCTCCAGCAAGGGCGTAGTCGACAACCCCGGATAGCTGCCGTCGTTCAGGTCGATGGCCAGATCGAAATCGTCATCACGCAACGACCCGCTGCTGTCCTCGGCAATGATCCGCAACTGGATGTCCGGAAACGCTGCCTGCAAGCGTGGCAGGCGCGGCATCAACCATTTGCTCAGGAATGATGGAATGCAGCGCAGCTTGAACACCCCGCCGATACGCCCGGAATACAGCAGGCGCAGTTCTTCGCTGATACGACTCTGCACTTCGTTGGCGACCACCGCCAGACGCTGACCTTCAGCGGTCAGCTCAAGTCCGCGCCCGACCCGGTGAAACAGCGCAAAGCCCAGGCGCTCTTCGAGCTGGCGCATCTGCTGACTGATCGCGCCGGGGGTAACGTGCAATTCTTCCGCGCAGCGGGTGAAGGACAGGTGACGGGCCGCGCAGGCGAACACCTGTAGCCAGGCGTGCATCTGTGCGTTGAAGATTCTGCTCATTGAAGAGTTCCGCTAAAGCGTTGCATAGCAACAATCGTTTGTCGTTTCGACAGCCGAAGCCAAAGATGAGTAACAGAAAAAGGGGAATACCAAATTCCCGTGCATCATCTCACCTGAAGGACCTTCGTGATGGCTATCAGCGTCTTCGACATGTTCAAAATCGGCATCGGGCCGTCCAGTTCCCACACCGTCGGGCCAATGCGCGCCGGTGCGCTGTTCGTGACCGAGCTGCGCAACCACAACCGGTTGCACAGCGTAGAACGGATCGAGGTGCGATTGTACGGTTCTCTGTCGGCCACCGGCATCGGTCACGGCAGCGATCGCGCAACAGTGATGGGCCTGATGGGTGAGTGGCCTGACCAGATCGACCCTAGCCAGGTCAACCAGCGCATCGACGCGCTGCGTGCCGATAACCAGCTGATGCTGGCGGGCGAACAAGCCATCACCTTCGTCTGGGAACGGGACATGTGCCTGCTCGATGAAAGCCTCCCCTACCACCCCAACGGCATGACCCTGTGTGCCTACGGCAAGAACGGCGAACTCCACGAGCAGACCTATTATTCGGTGGGCGGCGGTTTTGTGATCGACGCTGAACAGGCCGCCAGCGGCGTGCTGGACAACGACACAACCGTCCTGCCCTATGATTTTTTCAGTGGCGCGCAGTTGCTCAAGCTATGCAAGACCCACGGCATGAGCATTTCCGAACTGATGATGGCCAACGAAAAGGTCTGGCGCAGCGAGGAAGAAATCCGCGAGAAAATCATGGTGATCTGGGCCGCGATGCGCGCCTGCGTCGACAAGGGTCTAGTGGAAACCGGCATCCTGCCCGGTGGCCTGAACGTGCGGCGACGTGCCTACCGCCTGCATCAGAACCTGCAGAACCTGGATAACCCCAACGTGATCGGCTCGACGCTGAGCGCCATGGAATGGGTCAACCTGTTCGCCCTCGCAGTCAACGAAGAAAACGCCGCAGGCGGACGCATGGTAACGGCGCCCACCAACGGCGCGGCTGGCATCGTGCCCGCCGTGCTGCATTACTTCATGAAATTCAAACCCACGGCCAATGACGATGACGTGGTGCGGTTTTTCCTGAGCGCCGCTGCGGTCGGCATTCTGTGCAAGAAAAACGCTTCGATTTCCGGTGCCGAGGTCGGTTGTCAGGGTGAGGTAGGATCGGCCTGCGCGATGGCCGCCGCCGGTCTGGCAGAGATCCTCGGCGCGACTCCCGAGCAGGTAGAGAACGCTGCCGAGATTGGCCTGGAGCATAATCTGGGGCTGACCTGCGACCCGGTCGGCGGGCTGGTGCAGATCCCCTGCATCGAGCGCAATGCGATTGCTGCAGTGAAAGCAATCAACGCTGCACAAATGGCCCTGCGCGGCGACGGCGAGCACCACATCTCGCTGGACCACGCCATTCGCACGATGCGCGACACTGGCGCCGACATGCACGACAAGTACAAGGAAACCTCACGCGGCGGCCTGGCGGTCAACCTGATCGAGTGCTGACAGGCATTCATCGGCGTCGCGACGTATTCGAGAGCGTCAGGGACGGTACATTTCCTGCGGATGTACCGTCCTTTTCGCGAACCGGTTCGCTCTATGGCCTACGGCCAGAATCAAAGGCTGGCGTAAGCGCGCGAGCCATTCAAGCCACCGGCAAACACTGCTCCACCAGCGAGGTCCACACCGCAACGCCGGGTTCGATGACCTGGTCGTTGAAGTCGTAGTACGGGTTGTGCAACGCCGCCGACGGCTTCTCGCCGTCGACGCCCATCCAGATGTAGGCTCCCGGACAGGCATGCAGCATGAAGGCGAAGTCTTCGGAGGCCATCGACGGGTTGCAGCCCCACTGCACGTTGGCCTCGCCCACTGCGGCGACTGCTGCACGACGGATCGTGGCTGCTGCTTCGACGTGGTTTTCGGTCACCGGGTAGCCGACGTTGTAGACCAGCTCACCGCGCACGCCGAAGGCCGTCGGCAAACGCTCGACGAACTCGCCGATCAGGCGCTGAACCTTTTCCCGCACAGGGGTTTGCAGGCAACGCACGGTGCCGCGCAGCGTGGCGGTTTCCGGGATCACGTTGATCGCCTCGCCGGCATTGAACTGAGTGATGCTGACCACCGCTGAATCGAGTGGCGACAGGCGCCGGGAGACGATGGTTTGCAGCCCCAGGACCAGTTCGGCCGCGGCCACGATCGGATCGTTGCCCTTGTCCGGCATGGCTGCGTGGCTGCCCTTGCCGGTCAGGATGATTTCAAAAGTGTCGAGCGACGCCATCATCGGCCCCGGATTGATCACCACCTTCCCCGCAGGCACACCCGGCCAGTTGTGCAGGCCGTAGATGGCTTCCATCGGAAAGCGCTCGAACAGCCCGTCTTCGATCATTCGCTGTGCGCCGCCGAGGTTCTCCTCGGCAGGCTGGAAGACGAAATGCACCGTGCCGCGAAAGCGTCGAGTCTCGGCCAGATGCCTGGCGGTGGCCAGCAGGATCGCGGTATGGCCATCGTGACCGCAGGCGTGCATGCAGCCCTTGTGGGTCGACTTGTGAACGCTGTCGCCCAACTCCTGAATCGGCAAGGCATCCATGTCGGCACGCAGGCCGATGGTCGGGCCGTCGCCGTTACGCAGGGTGCCGACCACGCCAGTGCCGCCCAGACCACGGTGAATCTCGATGCCGAAACTGCTCAGCAGCTCTGCCACCTTGTCGGAGGTTTTCAGCTCCTGGAACCCCAGTTCCGGCGCGGCATGAAGGGTGCGGCGCCACACGGTTGCTTCGTCAATCAACGTCTTTGAAATGGACATGTGCTTACTCCAGACTCGCGCCGTAGCCAAAGCTGGCGGCTGGCTTGGCGGCGGTTTCGACCCAGACGCTTTTCACTTCACTGTACTCGCGCAGGGCATCCAGACCGGAAGACCGGCCATAACCACTCTCACCATAGCCGCCGAACGGCGAACTGACGTGAATAGTCTTGTAACCGTTGACCCAGAAGGTCCCGGCACGCACTTGTCTGGCAACGCGGTGAGCGCGGCCGACATCGCGGGTCCAGACACCACCGGCCAGGCCGAAACGGCTGTCGTTGGCGATGCGGATCGCATCTTCTTCGTCCTTGAATGGAATCGCCACCACCACCGGGCCGAAGATTTCTTCCTGCGCGCAATACAGCGCGTTGGTGCCTGCCAGAACGGTCGGGTTGATGTAGTAACCGGGCTTTTCCGGGATCGGATCAGCATGCTCGCCCACCAGCTTCGCGCCGTCTTTGAGCGCTTGCTCGACCATGTTTTTCACGTGATTGTATTGCTTGGCGTTGTTGATCGGGCCGATCTGGGTTTCAGGGTCGCTCGGATCACCGACCTTGAACTGCGTCGCAGCCACCGCCAGAGCATTGGTGAACTTCTCGAAGATCGACTCCTGCACCAGCAGGCGCGAACCGGAAACACAGCTCTGCCCGGCACCGGAAAAGATTGCAGCCTGGGCACCGCGCAAGGCGACTTCCAGGTCGGCATCGTCGAACACGATGTTGGCCGACTTGCCACCCAGTTCCAGCACCGCAGGAATGCAACGCTGTGCCGCTGCCACGGCGATATGCCGGCCAGTGGCGGGTGAGCCGACGAACACCACCTTGCGAATGTCAGCCTTGGCAATGAACGCCTGGCCGATGGAATGGCCGAAACCGGCAATCACGTTGACCAGCCCTTTCGGCACGCCGGCACGTTCGATCAGCACGCCGACCATCAGCGAGCTGAGCGGGGTCAGTTCCGACGGCTTGAGAATGACCGCGTTGCCCGCTGCAATCGCCGGGGCGATCTGCCAGCCACAGGTGAAGATCGGCGCATTCCAGGGGGTAATCTGCAACACCGTGCCCAGCGGTTCGTAGGTCACGTAGTTCAGGTGCGTGGTCGGCACCGGGATGATTTCGCCGTGCAGCTTGTCCGCCCAGCCGGCGTAATACTCGAACATCTCGGCCACTTTGAGCACTTCGACACGGGCATCGCGGATCGGCTTGTTGGCGGTCAGGGATTCGATCTGCGCGAGGTTTTCCAGCTCGTCACGAATCAGATTGCCCACCTGATACATGGCGCGGCCACGTGCCTGAGCGGTCAGTGCCCACCATTGTTGTTGCGCAGCTTTTGCGGCCTTGTCGGCCACTTCGACCAACGACTCGTCGGCGTCCGGGAAACTCAGCAGCAGGCTGTCGTCATGGGCATTGCGCACTTCGACGGGCGCGCCGTGGCCTTCGATGAACTGGCCGCCGACGTAGCTGGCGATGACACTGCGATCGCCCCAGTAAGGACGCATCAGTTCGAGGATTCTTGCAGTGCTCATCGCTTATTCTCCATGACCGTAAAGTTTGCCATCGGTGCGTTGCACGATGGCGCAGAAGTCTTCGTTGTCCGCCAGGGTTTCACTGCTGGCCTGCCACAATTGTGCGACGACGCGCGACAGCGGCAGGTCCATGTCCAGGCTGTCCGCCAGATCGCTGGCCAGGCCGACGTCCTTGCGCATCAGGCCCATGGTGAAACCGGAGTCATACGCCTTGTTGAGTACCCAGGTCGGGAACATCACTTGCGTGGCACCGCTGCGTCCGGAACCGGCATTCAGGCCCTGTAGAAGTTTTTCCGGATCGACCCCTGCGCGCGCGGCCATCGCCACGGCTTCGGCAGTGCTGATCAGGTGACAGGCGGCGAGCATGTTGTTGGCGATCTTGGCGACGTTGCCTGCGCCACATTGCCCGACGTGTACGCGTGTCCCGCTCATGCCTTCCAGGACCGGCATGGCGCGCGCCAGGTCAGCGTCCTCGGCACCGATCACCATCGACATGGTGCCGGTAGCAGCGCCTTTCGGGCCGCCAGACACCGGCGCATCGATGAATGCGATGCCGTTCCTCGCCAGTTCGGCGGCGACCTTGCGGCTCATTTCCGGCGTCGACGTCGTGGTATCGACGACAATAAGGCCCTTGCGCCCCACCTCGTTGATGCCGCCCGCGCCGAGGCACACCGATTCCACGTGCTCGGCCTTGGGCAGCGAGAGGATCAGAATGTCCACGCCCTGAATCAGTTGCGTGCGGTCGGCAACCGGCTTGACGCCCTTGCTTTCGGCCTGGGCCAGCGCGGCCTGCGACAGGTCGAAGCCGCTGACATCAAAGCCCTTGCCCGCCAGCGTGGCAGCCATACCGCCGCCCATGTTGCCCAATCCGATCACACCTGCTTTCAAAGTCATGTCTGCATCCCGATCAAAGATTTTGTACGAATTAGAGGATGACGCTACGAGCCCTATCGGCCTGCAATGCGCTGATGATTCGAGTATGGACAGCGCTCTCCCCTCTCAGCAATAATCCAAAAATCGAATTTATGTTGCCTTTAGCGCAACACTGGAAGCCCATGAGCCTCGTTCAAGATCGACGCATCCTGTATTTTTTCGAAGCCGTACGATTGGGCAGCGTCCGGGCTGCCGCCGACTTCCTCAACGTTGCGCCTTCGGCGGTGAGCCGCCAGATCGCACAACTGGAACAGGAGCTGGGCTCTCCCCTGCTGGAGCGTCATCGACGTGGCGTCAAACCGACCGAGGCGGGCGACAAGGTGCTGGCCTACTACCGCCAGCGATTGACGCAGCAGGAGGTTTTGCTGGATTCGATTCAGGCCCTGAAAGGCCTGCACAGCGGCTCGGTGACGCTGGTCTCAGGGGAGGGTTTTCTGGAAAGTCTCGCGCAGCCGCTGGCCCGGTTTTCCGAGCTGTACCCCAGGATCGAACTGATCGTGAACGTCTGTGGCAGCAACGAAGTGATTCGCCAGGTGGTCGAGGATGAAGCGCACATCGGTCTGGTCTTCAACCCGGCTGCCGACCCGAAAATCCGCTCGCATGCGCATCAGCGTCAACCGGTCTGTGTGATCACCGCGCCAGATCATCCACTGGCCGAAGAACCTGGCCCGATACAGCTGCGGGCACTTGAAGACTACCGTGTCGCCCTGCCTGCCGTGTCTTACGGTATCCGCCAGATTCTGCTGCAAGCCGAGCACCAGTTGGGCATCACCGTGCAGCCGACGCTGACCTGCAGCACCTTTGCGATGCTCAAGCATTTCGCCATGCAGGGTGGCGTCACGCTGCTGCCGACCTTTGTCGTGGAGGAAGAAATAAAGGCCGGAAGATTGCGCGCCCTGCCCTTGCAGCATGAGGTGTTCAGCAGCCCGCAGACTCACCTGATCAGCCGATTGGGCCGTCAATTGAGTGTCGGCGCCAATCGCCTGATGGGCATGCTGTTGCAGGATATGACAGCGTTCCGCAACTGACCTACCGTTAGTCCCCACGTCAAGCAATCGCGCTGAACCAACAAAAACCTCATGGTTCATCTTCAGTAACGGACCGAATTTTTCTGCTATCACTGAGGATTAACCATGAGAGCTTTGACTTACCACGGCGCGAACAGTGTGAAGGTCGATACAGTGCCGGACCCTGTCATCGAGCAAACGGATGACATCATTCTGCGCGTCACGGCGACCGCTATCTGCGGTTCCGACCTGCACTTGTATCGCGGCAAAATCCCTACGGTTGAACACGGCGACATTTTTGGTCACGAGTTCATGGGCGTCGTGGAAGAAACCGGCTCGGCGGTCACGGCTGTGGCCAAAGGTGATCGCGTGGTGATCCCGTTTGTCATCGCCTGCGGCAGCTGCTTTTTCTGCAACCTCGACCAGTTCGCGGCCTGCGAAACCACCAACACCGGACGTGGCGCGATCCTCAACAAAAAGTCGATTCCACCAGGAGCGGCGCTGTTCGGCTTCAGCCATCTGTATGGCGGCGTCCCGGGCGGTCAGGCTGAATACGTGCGAGTGCCCAAGGCCAACGTCGGCCCGTTCAAGGTGCCGGGCACGCTGGCTGACGAGAAGGTTCTGTTCCTCTCCGATATTCTTCCCACCGCCTGGCAGGCTGTACTCAACGCCGGGATTGGCCAGGGCTCGACGGTTGCCATTTATGGGGCTGGCCCGGTCGGCCTGATGAGCGCAGCGTGTGCAAAAATGCTCGGCGCGGAGAAGATCTTCATGGTCGATCACCACCCGTATCGTCTGGCTTATGCGCAGAAAACCTACGGCGTGATCCCGATCAATTTCGATGAAGACGATGACCCGGCCGACACGATCATTCGCCAGACCGCGGGCAAGCGCGGTGTGGATGGGGTAGTGGACGCGGTGGGCTTCGAGGCCAAGGGCAGTACCACTGAAACCATTCTGGCCACGCTGAAACTGGAAGGCAGCAGCGGCAAGGCGTTGCGTCAGTGCATCGCGGCGGTAAGACGCGGTGGCGTAGTCAGTGTGCCGGGGGTTTATGCCGGGTTCATCCACGGCTTCATGTTCGGCGATGCGTTCGACAAGGGCCTGACCTTCAAAATGGGCCAGACCCACGTGCATCGCTTCATGCCTGAATTGCTGGAACACATCGAGGCCGGCCGCCTGGAACCCGAAGCCATCATCACGCACCGGATGTCACTGGAAGATGCGGCGAAGGGCTACAAGCTGTTCGACAAGAAGGAAGAGGATTGCCGCAAGGTCATCCTGACGCCTGGCAACAACACCATTGTGGTGCCGGACGACACGACCGAAGCCCTGGTCGGGGGTGGCGTGCCGGCTATGTAAGGTACGGGTTCGCCTTTGATTCTGGCCTAAGGCCGCAGGAGCGAACGTGTTCGAGAACGGTATTTCAGACGATGTATGTTCAT
>NZ_AWQP01000003.1:0-100826 GCF_000972175.1 Pseudomonas syringae pv. coryli str. NCPPB 4273
TGAGGGTTTTTGTTTGTCTGGTGCCTGCAAAAACCAGCGGAAAACACGTTTTCGTTTCTATGCATCATGCTTCTGCGTGGCTATGATGCGTGCCTTATTGCCAGGCGATTCCAAATGCTGACCTTGTTAAAGCTTCTTGCCGATGGTGCGTTTCATTCTGGGCAGGTATTGGGCGATGCCCTCGGCATAAGTCGCAGTGCTGTCTGGAAGCAGCTTCAGCAGCTTGAGGCGGATCTGGGCATAGATGTCCACAAGGTGCGTGGCCGTGGTTATAGACTCGCAACGCCTATTTCTCTTCTAAGTCCTGCCGGTATCGAGCAGTCAGGCTTTCCTGCCAACTGGTCTGTACGCACTTACGATTCCATCGACTCGACCAACGCTGAGGCCGCACGTCTGATCACTCAAGGCGTTGCCATGCCTGTACTGGTGGTGGCCGAGCAGCAGACCTCCGGAAGGGGGCGGCGTGGTCGAAAGTGGGTCAGTCCATTTGCTGAAAACCTGTATTACAGCCTGGTCCTGCGTATCGATGGCGGGATGCGTCAGCTGGAAGGTCTCAGCTTGCTGGTGGGGCTCGGGGTAATGAATGTGCTGCGTGATATGGGCGTGCAGGGCGCAGGCCTTAAATGGCCAAACGACGTGCTCGTTGGCAGGCAGAAGATCGCGGGCATTTTGCTCGAACTGATTGGCGATCCGGCGGACGTGTGTCATGTGATCATCGGGATAGGGGTGAACGTAAACATGCGCTCCACCAGTGAGGTCGATCAGCTGTGGACGTCGGTCAGACTCGAAACAGGCGGCCTTGTTGATCGCAATCAGGTCGCTGCTCGTATAAGCAACCAGCTTGAGGCTCTCATGGCGGTCCATCGCAAGGAAGGCTTTGCCGCATTTCAGAAGGATTGGGAGCGCGGGCATTTGTGGCAGGGGGCTGCGGTCAAGTTGCTCTCGGGGGTAGAGGTCGTGGAGGGCGTAGTGTTGGGGGTCGACTCGCTTGGAGCGCTGCGTTTGGAAGTCAATGGTGTCGAAAAAAGCTTTAGTGGTGGTGAGCTGAGCCTGAGGTTGCGAGATGATTCTTGAGCTCGATTGTGGCAACAGCTTCATCAAGTGGCGCATTACCGCTAAAAGCGATGCAGCAGTGGTCAGCGTTGGTGTCGTTGACTCTGACGCAGCCTTGTTGGAGCACCTGCGTAATCTGCCGGATACAACGTTCAGCGACTGCCGTCTGGTAAGTGTCCGCAGTGCTGAAGAAACAGCGCGTCTGGTTTCCGTGCTGGCTGACGCGTTCTCCGTTGCCCCTGTCTGCGCAGTGCCTGCCCGTGAGCTGGGAGGCGTGATTAACGGCTATGACGATTTCGAGCGCCTCGGCCTGGATCGCTGGCTGGCTTTCGTGGGTGCTTACCACCTTGTCAAGCGTGCATGCCTGGTGATTGATCTGGGCACCGCAGTGACCTCTGATTTCGTCGACGCCGACGGCGCGCATCTTGGTGGTTTCATCTGTCCAGGGATGCCATTGATGCGCAATCAGCTGCGCACCCATACCCGTCGCATCAGATATGACGATACAGAGGCGGAAAGGGCTTTGGTTCGTCTTGTTCCTGGGCGCGCAACCGCAGAAGCGGTAGAGCGCGGCTGTTCGCTGATGCTTCGGGGGTTCGCAGTGACTCAGGTCGAGATAGCCCGAGGGTATTGGGGTGACGACTTTGCTATTTTTGTGACTGGCGGCGATGCTGCCCTGATTGCGGATGTGCTGCCAGGAGCCCGTATCGTTCCTGATCTGGTCTTCGTGGGGCTGGCTCTCGCCTGCCCTTTGCGTTGAGGTCTTTATGCGTTGGTTATTTCTTCTGCTGTTGATGCTTAATGCCTTTTATTACATCTGGCATCAGCAGGAGGCTCCGCTCAGGGCCAAAGAGGTGATGCCCTTGTCGTTGCACCGTGCCTCCCAGCAGGATATTCGTCTGCTCAGCGAGTCGGATGCCGGGCGGGTGTCTCACGATCCTGATACCAAATGTCTGTACGTCGGTGGCTTTGTCAGGCAAGAGGATGCGCGCCTGGTAGAGCAGCGATTGAACAGTCTGGATATCCAGTCTCAATTTCAGCCCTTGCAAACGAGCGGGGCGACCGCCTACTGGCTGAAAATTGCCCCGGAAAGTCGACGCCTTGTCGAAGCTGGCCTGATCAGTCAGCTGGGTCAGGATTTTCCGCAATTAAAAAATCAAATAATGTCGTGCGAGGGCATTGCAACTGCTGATTAGTTTACATAGAATGGCGCCCGCTTCGCAGTGAGGTGAAAGTCTCACGAACGGAGTGGTAGTAGTCAACGCATGTAACCTCAGGTTTTTACTGAGAAAAAGGTTGACAGAAGGGTAGCATGAGTTGAGAATGCTGCCTTGCTTAGGAGGGGTTCCCGAGCGGCCAAAGGGATCAGACTGTAAATCTGACGTCTACGACTTCGAAGGTTCGAATCCTTCCCCCTCCACCAGATTTAGCGCGAGCTGCAAGTTGTGCGGGTATAGTTTAGTGGTAGAACCTCAGCCTTCCAAGCTGATGATGCGGGTTCGATTCCCGCTACCCGCTCCAGGCTTGTGGTTCATGCACAGTGTTTTGCTCTTGTAGCTCAGTTGGTAGAGCACACCCTTGGTAAGGGTGAGGTCAGCGGTTCAAATCCGCTCAAGAGCTCCATTGATAAAGGCAGATATGAAAATATCTGCCTTTGTTTTAGGCGGTTCCGCGCTGCGTGCGCCGTCTAAATCTTGTTCGGGGCGTGCTGCCTGTTAAGTGCTCTTCGAATAAGGTGTTGAAAAACTCTCGTCAGGTCCGCATAATGGTCGGCCTGATTTTGCTTTTAGGTCAGTAGCTCAATTGGCAGAGCGACGGTCTCCAAAACCGTAGGTTGGGGGTTCGATTCCCTCCTGACCTGCCAGATTCCCTAGATGTAATCTGGCTTTCTTTTCACAGGATCTCCGTAGATGAATCCCAAGGCTGAAGCATCAGACTCTCGCTTTGATATGCTGAAGTGGCTCCTGGTAGTCGTTTTGGTTGTCGTGGGTGTTGTCGGCAATCAGTATTATTCTGCTGAGCCGATCCTGTATCGCGTTCTCGCTCTCCTTGTGATTGCCGCAGCTGCTGCATTTGTAGCGCTGCAGACAGGCAAAGGTAAGGCCTTCTTTGTTTTGGCAAAAGAAGCCCGTGCCGAGATCCGTAAAGTCGTATGGCCTACTCGCCAAGAAACCACTCAAACCACGTTGATCGTTGTGGCTGTTGTGCTGGTTATGGCGTTGCTGTTGTGGGGGCTTGATTCCCTGCTCGGCTGGCTTGTTTCCTTGATAGTTGGCTAAGGGTGTCCCGTGGCTAAGCGTTGGTACGTAGTGCATGCTTACTCGGGTTACGAGAAGCATGTCATGCGCTCGTTGGTCGAGCGTGTGAAGCTGGCAGGCATGGAAGATGGCTTCGGCGAAATTCTGGTTCCCACTGAAGAAGTGGTTGAAATGCGTAATGGCCAGAAGCGCAAGAGCGAGCGCAAGTTCTTCCCAGGTTATGTGCTTGTTCAGATGGACATGAATGAGGGTACTTGGCACTTGGTCAAGGACACCCCGCGTGTCATGGGCTTCATCGGCGGTACCGCTGACAAGCCTGCTCCCATCACTGATAAAGAGGCAGAAGCGATTCTGCGTCGTGTCGCTGACGGTAGCGACAAGCCGAAGCCGAAAACGCTGTTCGAACCAGGTGAGGTTGTTCGCGTCACCGACGGTCCGTTCGCCGATTTCAATGGCACGGTCGAAGAAGTTAACTACGAAAAGAGCCGGATTCAAGTGGCGGTGCTCATTTTCGGACGTTCTACTCCGGTAGAGCTAGAGTTCAGTCAGGTCGAAAAGGCATAACTGAGCTGGAATCCCATACCCCGCAGCCCAAGGCTGTGGGGTTTTTTCGTCACTGGGATATACGCGTAAGTAACCGGGGAGCCTGTATTGGCGCTTGAACCCGTAATTGGAGTGCCTCATGGCCAAGAAGATAACCGCATACATCAAGCTGCAAGTGAAAGCCGCTCAGGCTAACCCAAGCCCGCCAGTTGGTCCTGCTCTGGGTCAGCACGGTGTGAACATCATGGAATTCTGCAAAGCGTTCAACGCCCGTACTCAGGGTATTGAGCCAGGCTTGCCGACTCCAGTGATCATCACTGTATACAGCGACCGTAGCTTCACTTTCGAAACAAAAAGTACCCCTGCATCGGTTCTGCTGAAGAAAGCTGCAGGCTTGACCAGCGGCTCGGCTCGCCCGAACACCGTTAAAGTTGGCACCGTGACTCGTGCTCAGCTGGAAGATATCGCTAAAGCAAAAAATGCGGATCTGACTGCAGCTGACATGGAAGCGGCCGTGCGTACCATCGCCGGTTCCGCTCGTAGCATGGGCCTTAACGTGGAGGGTGTGTAATGGCTAAGCTGACCAAGCGTCAAAAGGCAATCGCCGAGAAAATCGAAGCTGGCAAGTCTTACAATTTTGTAGACGCCGCTGCGTTGCTCACCGAGCTGTCGACTGTCAAGTTCAGCGAGTCGATCGACGTCGCTGTCAACCTGGGTGTTGATCCTCGTAAATCCGACCAGGTCGTACGTAGCGCTACTGTACTGCCGCACGGTACTGGCAAGACTGTACGCGTTGCAGTGTTCACCCAGGGTCCTGCTGCTGAGGCAGCTCTGGCTGCCGGTGCTGATCGCGTTGGTATGGACGATCTGGCCGCTGAAATGAAAGCTGGCGATCTGAACTACGACGTCGTTATCGCTTCCCCTGACGCAATGCGCGTTGTGGGTCAGCTGGGCCAGGTTCTCGGTCCTCGCGGTCTGATGCCTAACCCGAAAGTCGGCACCGTTACTCCTGACGTCGCTACCGCCGTCAAGAACGCCAAGGCTGGTCAGGTTCGTTATCGTACCGACAAAAACGGCATCATCCACACTTCCGTTGGCAAGGTCGGTTTCGACGCTGTCAAGCTGAAGGAAAACGTTGAAGCCCTGATCGCTGATCTGAAGCGTATCAAGCCTGCTTCTTCGAAAGGTATTTACGTCAAGCGCATCACCCTGAGCACCACTATGGGTCCAGGCCTGGTCATCGACCAGGGTTCGTTGGAAGCGTAAGACAAAATGGTACGGTGATCGATTGCCGTACCGTTTGAAAGATTGGGGTCCCTGCCTGGCGGGGGCTATCCAAGACCGTAGGCGACGCAAGTCTTAAACCTCAAGCCTACGCAGATGGTGCTCCCGGTTCCTTACCGAATCAGACACCAAAACGACATCTGGCTTCGGTCGGATGAAACGGTAACAAGCAGGAGTTAAACCCGTGGCAATTAAACTCGAAGACAAGAAGGCCATCGTCGCTGAAGTCAACGAGGCTGCCAAAGCTGGTCTGTCCGCTGTCGTGGCTGATGCCCGTGGCGTGACGGTTGGCGCAATGACCGGACTCCGTAAAGAGGCTCGTGAAGCTGGCGTTTACGTACGTGTTGTACGTAACACCCTGCTCAAGCGCGCTGTTGCTGACACTGAATTCAGTGTCCTCAACGACGTGTTCACTGGCCCGACCTTGATCGCGTTCTCCAACGAACATCCTGGCGCTGCTGCCCGTTTGTTCAAGGAATTCGCTAAAGGTCAGGACAAGTTCGAGATCAAGGCAGCTGCGTTCGAGGGCAAGTTCCTCGCAGCTAATCAGATCGATGTACTGGCAAGCCTGCCGACCCGTAACGAAGCAATTTCTCAGCTGATGAGCGTGATTCAAGGCGCTACCAGCAAGTTGGCTCGTACTCTGGCGGCTGTTCGCGACCAAAAAGAAGCAGCTGCAGCCTAAGGCTGAGTCAGATCTTTTCGCGTATTTTTGTTTATTTTGATGGTCGCGTAGGCCGTCCCCCAATTCAGGAAATTGAGTCATGTCCATCTCTCAAGACGATATCCTTAACGCCGTAGCTGAAATGTCCGTTCTGCAGGTTGTAGAGCTGATCAAGGCTTTCGAAGAGAAGTTCGGCGTTACTGCTGCTGCCGGCTCTGCTGGTCCAGCTGCTGCAGCTGCTGTTGTTGAAGAACAAACTGAATTCAACGTCATGCTGCTGGAAGCTGGCGAGAAGAAAGTAAACGTGATCAAGGCAGTTCGTGAACTGACCGGTCTGGGCCTGAAAGAAGCCAAGGCTGTAGTTGACGGCGCTCCTGCCCAGGTTCTGGAAGCAGTGTCGAAAGACGCAGCTGACAAAGCAAAAGCTACCCTGGAAGAAGCAGGCGCTAAAGTCGAGCTGAAATAAGCATCGATTTTGAGTGTCCAGCCCACGCGTTTAGCGAAAGGCTGATGGCTGGTGGCTTTTGCCACCGGCCTTTTTCCGTTATAGACGATTGGCGCTGTCAACGTCTGTAACGTGTGGCATCCACCGATGGCGGTGGCGCAAACCAAGGGGTTTGCAAGATTTTCTGGCTGCTTCCGTCGGGAGGGAGCCAAACAAGCAGGTGACCAAGCTGGGGAACGCTGATGGCTTACTCATATACTGAGAAAAAACGTATCCGCAAGGACTTTAGCAAGTTGCCGGACGTAATGGATGTGCCGTATCTCTTGGCCATCCAGCTGGATTCGTATCGCGAATTCCTGCAGGCGGGAGCGACCAAAGATCAGTTCCGCGACGTCGGTCTGCATGCAGCCTTCAAATCCGTTTTCCCGATCATCAGCTACTCCGGCAATGCTGCGCTGGAGTATGTAGGTTATCGCTTGGGCGAACCGGCATTTGATGTCAAGGAATGCGTGCTGCGCGGTGTGACTTACGCAGTACCTCTGCGAGTCAAGGTCCGTCTGATCATTTTCGACAAAGAATCGTCGAACAAAGCGATCAAGGACATCAAAGAGCAAGAAGTCTACATGGGTGAAATCCCCCTGATGACTGAGAACGGTACCTTTGTAATCAATGGCACCGAGCGCGTTATCGTGTCTCAGCTTCACCGTTCGCCTGGCGTATTCTTCGACCACGACCGTGGCAAGACGCACAGCTCCGGCAAGCTGCTGTACTCCGCTCGTATCATTCCTTACCGCGGTTCGTGGCTGGACTTCGAGTTCGATCCGAAAGACTGCGTATTCGTCCGTATCGACCGTCGTCGCAAGCTGCCTGCGTCCGTACTTCTGCGCGCTCTGGGTTACACCACCGAGCAAGTGCTTGATGCTTTCTACACCACCAACGTATTCCATGTGCGCGGTGAAAACCTGAGCCTGGAGCTGGTGCCTCAGCGCCTGCGTGGTGAAATTGCCGTTCTGGACATCCTGGACGACAAGGGCAAGGTCATTGTCGAGCAGGGTCGTCGTATCACTGCCCGTCACATCAACCAGCTGGAAAAGGCCGGGATCAAAGAGCTGGAAGTGCCTCTGGACTACGTCCTGGGTCGTACTACAGCCAAGGTCATCGTGCATCCGGCAACCGGTGAGATCATTGCCGAGTGCAACACCGAGCTGAACACCGAAATCCTGGCCAAGATCGCCAAGGCTCAGGTTGTTCGTATCGAAACGTTGTACACCAACGACATCGATTGCGGTCCGTTCGTCTCCGACACACTGAAGATCGACTCCACCAGCAACCAACTGGAAGCGCTGGTCGAGATCTATCGCATGATGCGTCCTGGCGAGCCGCCAACCAAGGATGCCGCTGAAACACTGTTCAACAACCTGTTCTTCAGCCCTGAGCGCTACGACCTGTCTGCTGTAGGCCGTATGAAGTTCAACCGTCGCATCGGTCGTACCGAAATCGAAGGCTCGGGCGTGCTGTGCAAGGAAGACATCGTAGCGGTCCTCAAGACCCTCGTTGATATCCGTAACGGCAAAGGCATCGTCGATGACATCGACCACCTCGGTAACCGTCGCGTTCGTTGCGTTGGCGAGATGGCCGAGAACCAGTTCCGTGTTGGTCTGGTCCGTGTCGAGCGCGCTGTTAAAGAACGTCTGTCGATGGCAGAAAGCGAAGGCCTGATGCCTCAGGACCTGATCAACGCCAAACCTGTTGCGGCGGCGGTCAAAGAGTTCTTCGGTTCCAGCCAGCTTTCCCAGTTCATGGACCAGAACAACCCGCTGTCCGAGATCACGCACAAGCGTCGTGTTTCCGCACTCGGCCCTGGCGGTCTGACGCGTGAGCGCGCTGGCTTTGAAGTTCGAGACGTTCACCCGACTCACTACGGCCGTGTGTGCCCGATCGAGACGCCTGAAGGTCCGAACATCGGTCTGATCAACTCCTTGGCGGCCTATGCGCGCACCAACCAGTACGGCTTCCTCGAGAGCCCGTACCGTGTGGTCAAGGAAGGTCTGGTCACCGAAGAGATCGTCTTCCTTTCGGCGATCGAAGAAGCGGACCACGTCATTGCCCAGGCTTCGGCCGCAATGAACGACAAGCAAGAGCTGATCGACGAGCTGGTTGCTGTGCGTCACTTGAACGAATTCACCGTCAAGGCGCCAGCCGATGTCACCCTGATGGACGTTTCGCCCAAGCAGGTTGTCTCGGTAGCCGCATCGCTGATTCCGTTCCTCGAGCACGATGACGCCAACCGTGCGTTGATGGGTTCGAACATGCAGCGTCAGGCTGTTCCTACTCTGCGTGCCGACAAGCCGCTGGTAGGTACTGGCATGGAGCGCAACGTTGCTCGCGACTCCGGCGTTTGTGTCGTGGCTCGTCGTGGTGGTGTGATCGACTCGGTTGACGCCAGCCGTATCGTTGTTCGCGTTGCCGATGATGAAGTTGAAACAGGTGAGGCGGGTGTAGACATCTACAACCTGACCAAATACACCCGTTCGAACCAGAACACCTGCATCAACCAGCGTCCGCTGGTCAGCAAGGGTGACCGTGTTCAGCGTAGCGACATCATGGCCGACGGCCCGTCCACCGATATGGGTGAACTGGCGCTGGGTCAGAACATGCGCATCGCGTTCATGGCCTGGAACGGTTTCAACTTCGAAGACTCCATCTGTCTTTCTGAGCGTGTCGTTCAGGAAGACCGCTTCACCACGATCCACATTCAGGAACTGACCTGTGTGGCGCGTGACACCAAGCTTGGGCCAGAGGAAATCACAGCGGACATCCCTAACGTGGGTGAAGCTGCTCTGAACAAGCTGGACGAAGCGGGTATCGTTTATGTAGGTGCCGAAGTCGGCGCCGGCGACATCCTGGTCGGTAAGGTCACTCCGAAAGGCGAGACCCAGCTGACTCCGGAAGAAAAACTGTTGCGCGCGATCTTCGGCGAGAAGGCCAGCGACGTTAAAGACACCTCCCTGCGCGTACCAACCGGTACGAAAGGTACTGTCATTGACGTTCAGGTCTTCACCCGTGATGGTGTCGAGCGTGATGCGCGTGCCCTGTCCATCGAGAAGTCGCAACTCGACGAGATCCGCAAGGATCTGAACGAAGAGTTCCGTATTGTCGAAGGCGCTACTTTCGAACGTCTGCGCTCTGCGCTGGTGGGTCGTGTAGCTGAAGGCGGCGCTGGCCTCAAGAAGGGCCAGGAAATCACCAACGAAGTGCTCGATGGTCTTGAGCATGGTCAGTGGTTCAAGCTGCGCATGGCTGAAGACGCTCTCAACGAGCAGCTCGAAAAGGCTCAGGCTTACATCGTCGATCGCCGCCGTCTTCTGGATGACAAGTTCGAAGACAAGAAACGCAAACTGCAGCAGGGCGATGACCTGGCTCCAGGCGTTCTGAAAATCGTCAAGGTCTACCTGGCAATCCGTCGCCGCATCCAGCCGGGCGACAAGATGGCCGGTCGTCACGGTAACAAGGGTGTGGTCTCTGTGATCATGCCGGTTGAAGATATGCCGCACGATGCCAATGGCACGCCGGTCGATATCGTCCTCAACCCGCTGGGCGTACCTTCGCGTATGAACGTTGGTCAGATTCTCGAAACCCACCTGGGCCTCGCGGCCAAAGGTCTGGGCGAGAAGATCAACCGCATGCTCGAAGAGCAGCGTAAAGTTGCTGAGCTGCGCAAGTTCCTCAACGAGATCTATAACGAAATCGGCGGTCGTCAGGAGTCTCTGGAAGACCTCACCGACAACGAGATTCTGGACCTCGCGAAGAACCTGCGTAACGGCGTACCGATGGCTACCCCGGTTTTCGACGGTGCCAAGGAAAGCGAAATCAAGGCAATGCTCAAGCTGGCAGATATGCCGGAAAGCGGCCAGATGCAGCTGTTCGACGGTCGTACCGGCAACAAGTTTGAACGTGCTGTAACGGTTGGCTACATGTACATGCTGAAGCTGAACCACTTGGTGGACGACAAGATGCACGCGCGTTCCACTGGTTCGTACAGCCTGGTTACCCAGCAGCCGCTGGGTGGTAAGGCACAGTTCGGTGGTCAGCGTTTCGGGGAGATGGAAGTGTGGGCGCTGGAAGCATACGGCGCGGCGTACACTCTGCAGGAAATGCTCACAGTGAAGTCGGACGATGTGAACGGTCGTACCAAGATGTACAAAAACATCGTGGACGGCGATCACCGTATGGAGCCGGGCATGCCCGAGTCTTTCAACGTGTTGATCAAAGAAATCCGTTCGCTCGGTATCGATATCGATCTGGAAACCGAATAACACGTGACGCGAATCGGGGGCAGGGCGGTACTGCCTGCTCCCTGCTCCGCCAGGAGGAAAAGCCTTGAAAGACCTACTGAATTTGCTGAAAAACCAGGGTCAAGTCGAAGAGTTCGACGCAATCCGTATCGGACTTGCATCGCCTGAGATGATCCGCTCTTGGTCGTTCGGTGAAGTTAAAAAGCCGGAAACCATCAACTACCGTACGTTCAAGCCTGAGCGTGACGGTCTGTTCTGCGCCAAGATCTTTGGCCCGGTAAAAGATTACGAGTGCCTGTGCGGTAAGTACAAGCGCCTGAAGCACCGTGGTGTCATCTGCGAAAAGTGCGGTGTTGAAGTAGCACTGGCCAAGGTTCGTCGCGAGCGCATGGCTCACATCGAGCTGGCTTCGCCGGTTGCCCACATCTGGTTCCTGAAATCGCTGCCGTCCCGTATCGGTTTGCTGATGGACATGACCCTGCGTGATATCGAGCGTGTTCTCTACTTCGAGAGCTACGTCGTTATCGATCCAGGCATGACCACCCTTGAAAAAGGTCAGCTGCTGAACGACGAGCAGTACTTCGAAGCCCTCGAAGAGTTCGGTGACGACTTCGATGCCCGCATGGGTGCCGAGGCTGTCCGCGAGCTGCTGCACGCTATTGATCTGGAACACGAAATTGGCCGCCTGCGCGAAGAAATTCCGCAAACCAATTCCGAGACCAAAATCAAGAAGCTGTCCAAGCGTCTGAAATTGATGGAAGCCTTCCAGGGTTCCGGCAACCTTCCTGAGTGGATGGTGCTGACCGTTCTGCCGGTTCTGCCGCCAGATCTGCGTCCTCTGGTTCCGCTTGACGGTGGCCGTTTCGCGACGTCCGACCTCAACGATCTGTATCGTCGAGTGATCAACCGTAACAACCGTCTGAAGCGCCTGCTGGATCTGTCCGCTCCCGATATCATCGTGCGTAACGAAAAACGCATGCTGCAGGAAGCGGTCGATGCACTGCTCGACAACGGCCGTCGCGGTCGTGCGATCACTGGTTCGAACAAGCGTCCTCTGAAATCCCTGGCTGACATGATCAAGGGTAAGCAGGGTCGTTTCCGTCAGAACTTGCTCGGTAAGCGTGTTGACTATTCGGGTCGTTCGGTAATTACCGTAGGTCCGACCCTGCGTCTGCACCAGTGCGGTCTGCCGAAGAAGATGGCTCTCGAGCTGTTCAAACCGTTCATTTTCGGCAAGCTGGAAATGCGTGGCCTGGCTACGACCATCAAAGCTGCCAAGAAGATGGTCGAGCGCGAGCTGCCAGAGGTCTGGGACGTTCTCGCTGAAGTGATTCGCGAACACCCGGTGCTTCTGAACCGTGCGCCTACACTTCACCGTCTGGGCATCCAGGCGTTTGAACCGGTACTGATCGAAGGTAAAGCTATTCAGCTGCACCCGCTGGTCTGTGCTGCGTACAACGCCGACTTCGACGGTGACCAGATGGCCGTTCACGTGCCTCTGACGCTGGAAGCTCAGCTCGAAGCGCGCGCGCTGATGATGTCGACCAACAACATTCTGTCGCCAGCCAACGGTGAGCCAATCATCGTTCCTTCGCAGGACGTTGTACTGGGTCTGTACTACATGACTCGCGAAGCGATCAACGCCAAGGGCGAAGGTCGTGTATTTGCGGATCTGCAGGAAGTCGACCGCGTATTCCGCGCCGGCGAAGCGGCCCTGCACGCCAAGGTCAAGGTTCGTATCCACGAAACGGTCAACGACCGTGATGGTGGCAGCGTCAAGAACACCCGTATCGTCGACACCACTGTCGGCCGTGCGCTGCTGTTCCAGGTGGTTCCGGCCGGCCTGTCATACGACGTCGTCAACCAGCCGATGAAGAAGAAGGCCATCTCCAAGCTGATCAACCAGTGCTATCGCGTGGTTGGCCTGAAAGAGACCGTTATCTTCGCTGACCAGTTGATGTACACCGGTTTTGCCTACTCGACCATTTCGGGTGTTTCCATCGGCGTTAACGACTTCGTTATCCCTGATGAAAAAGCTCGCATCATCGACGCGGCCACCGAAGAAGTTAAAGAGATCGAAAGTCAGTACGCCTCCGGCCTGGTAACCCAGGGCGAGAAGTACAACAAGGTAATCGACCTTTGGTCCAAGGCGAACGACGAAGTCTCGAAAGCGATGATGTCGAACCTGTCCAAAGAGCGCGTTATCGACCGTCACGGCGTCGAAGTTGATCAGGAATCCTTCAACTCGATGTACATGATGGCTGACTCCGGGGCGCGTGGTTCTGCTGCCCAGATTCGTCAGCTGGCCGGTATGCGTGGTCTGATGGCCAAGCCTGACGGCTCCATCATCGAAACGCCGATCACTGCGAACTTCCGTGAAGGTTTGAGCGTACTTCAGTACTTCATCTCTACTCACGGTGCTCGTAAGGGTCTTGCGGATACCGCGTTGAAAACCGCTAACTCCGGTTATCTGACTCGTCGTCTGGTAGACGTCGCGCAGGATCTGGTGGTTACCGAGGTTGATTGCGGTACCGAGCACGGTCTGCTGATGACTCCGCACATTGAAGGCGGTGACGTTGTAGAGCCGCTGGGTGAGCGCGTACTGGGTCGAGTCATTGCCCGTGACGTGTTCAAGCCGGGCACAGAAGAAGTCATCGTGCCTGCTGGCACGCTGGTAGATGAGAAGTGGGTCGAGTTCATCGAGCTGAACAGCATCGACGAAGTCATCGTGCGTTCGCCGATCAGCTGCGAAACCCGCTACGGCATCTGCGCCAAGTGCTACGGTCGCGACCTGGCACGCGGTCACCAGGTCAACATCGGTGAAGCTGTCGGCGTAATCGCTGCACAGTCGATCGGTGAGCCGGGTACCCAGCTGACAATGCGTACGTTCCACATCGGTGGTGCGGCAAGCCGGACCTCGGCAGCCGACAGCGTTCAGGTGAAAAATGGCGGTACTGTCCGTCTGCACAACCTGAAGCACGTCGAGCGTGTTGACGGTCACCTGGTTGCGGTATCCCGCTCCGGTGAGCTGGCAATCGCAGATGACTTCGGTCGCGAGCGTGAGCGTTACAAGCTGCCATACGGTGCAGTGATTTCGGTGAAGGAAGGCGACAAGGTCGACGCTGGCTCTATCGTGGCCAAGTGGGATCCGCACACTCACCCAATCGTCACCGAGATGAAAGGTACTGTTACCTACGTAGGCATGGAAGAAGGCATCACGATCAAGCGTCAGACAGACGAATTGACCGGTATGACCAACATTGAAGTGCTCGACGCCAAAGACCGCCCGGCTGCCGGCAAGGACATTCGTCCTGCTGTGAAGATGGTCGGTCTGGATGGCAAGGATCTGCTGCTGCCAGGTACTGACGTACCGGCTCAGTACTTCCTGCCGGCCAACGCACTTGTTGGTGTTGCTGACGGTGCGCAGATCGCGATCGGTGATGTTATCGCTCGTATTCCGCAGGAAACTTCGAAGACTCGTGACATCACCGGTGGTCTGCCGCGTGTTGCCGACCTGTTCGAAGCGCGTCGTCCGAAAGAGGCGTCGATCCTTGCAGAAGTCAGCGGTACCATCGCATTCGGTAAAGAGACCAAAGGCAAGCGCCGTCTGGTCATTACCCCGAACGACGGTAGCGATCCGTACGAGGAGCTGATTCCGAAGTGGCGTCACCTGAACGTCTTCGAAGGCGAGCAAGTGAACCGCGGCGAAGTTATCTCCGACGGCCCGAGCGATCCACACGACATCCTGCGTCTGCTGGGTGTGAGTGCGCTGGCCAAGTACATCGTCAACGAGATTCAGGACGTATACCGTCTGCAAGGCGTGAAGATCAACGACAAGCACATCGAGACGATTCTGCGTCAGATGCTGCGTAAGGTTGAGATTGCCGAGTCTGGCGATTCCAGTTTCATCAAGGGCGACCAGATGGAATTGACTCACGTACTGGTAGAAAACGAGCGTTTGAGCACGGAAGACAAGTTTGTTTCCAAGTTCACTCGCGTGTTGCTGGGTATCACCAAGGCATCGCTGTCCACCGAGTCGTTCATCTCCGCGGCCTCCTTCCAGGAGACAACCCGCGTACTGACCGAAGCGGCTGTGACCGGCAAGCGCGATTACCTGCGCGGCCTGAAGGAAAACGTGGTCGTGGGTCGTCTGATCCCGGCCGGTACCGGTCTGGCTTATCACAGCGAGCGCAAGCGTCGTCGTGAAATGGACAAACCGACCCGTGTCAGCGCGAGCGAAGTAGAAGCGGCTCTGACGGAAGCGTTGAACTCCAGCGGTAATTGAGACCAGAGCCTCGGCATTTTTCATCTGGCAGGCAGCACGTTATCGTGTTGTTTGCCCGGTGAGGACGTCGGGGCTTTGTCTTGACTGGGGGCGGGATCCTCTTTAGACTCTTGTACCCCTAAATTTGGCGGGGCCTGTGCCCTGTCATTTGCTTTTCTTGTAAGACAATAGCGTCGCAAGACAACAGTGGAGCTAGTAGATGGCAACTATCAACCAGCTGGTACGTCAGCCGCGTAAGCGTATCGTCGAGAAATCCGACGTACCTGCGCTGCAGAACTGCCCGCAACGTCGCGGTGTGTGCACTCGTGTGTATACCACCACGCCGAAAAAACCTAACTCGGCATTGCGTAAAGTCTGCCGTGTGCGCCTGACCAACGGTTTCGAGGTTTCCTCGTACATCGGTGGTGAAGGTCACAACCTGCAAGAACACAGCGTGGTACTGATCCGTGGCGGTCGTGTAAAAGACTTGCCAGGTGTTCGTTATCACACCGTTCGTGGTTCTTTGGATACTTCCGGCGTTAAAGGTCGTAACCAGGGTCGCTCGAAATACGGTACCAAGAAGCCTAAGTAGTTTTTGGCTTCTGTTTGAAATTGCAGATTTCTATTTTTCTGAGTCGATAAGAGTAAGGTCGGGCGCATCCCTCGCAGGATGGTGGTCCCGAGCTAACCTGAAGACCGTTTGAGGGCTTATCCATGCCAAGAAGACGCGTAGCAGCCAAGCGCGAAGTGCTTGACGATCCAAAATACGGCAGCCAGATTCTGGCCAAGTTCATGAACCACGTAATGGAAAGCGGCAAGAAAGCCGTTGCCGAGCGTATCGTTTATGGCGCGCTGGAAAAGGTTAAAGAACGTAAGAACAGCGACCCCCTGGAAATCTTCGAGAAAGCTCTCGACGCCATCGCTCCGCTGGTCGAAGTAAAGTCGCGCCGTGTAGGCGGTGCTACTTACCAGGTTCCTGTCGAAGTTCGTCCGTCCCGTCGTAATGCTCTGGCAATGCGTTGGCTGGTAGACTTCGCGCGCAAGCGCGGTGAGAAGTCAATGGCACTGCGTTTGGCTGGCGAACTGCTGGACGCCGCCGAAGGTAAAGGTGCTGCGGTCAAGAAGCGTGAAGACGTGCACCGTATGGCTGAGGCCAACAAGGCTTTCTCGCACTACCGCTTCTAATTTCAGCGTCACTAATTTTGCGAGGGCTTTATGGCTCGTACTACTCCGATTGGCCGCTACCGTAACATTGGTATCGTCGCTCACGTGGATGCTGGTAAAACCACCACCACCGAGCGCGTCCTTTTTTACACCGGCAAAAGCCACAAAATGGGCGAGGTGCATGACGGCGCCGCGACCACGGACTGGATGGTTCAGGAGCAGGAGCGTGGTATTACCATTACTTCTGCTGCTATTACTGCCTTCTGGCAGGGTTCCGAGAAGCAACACAAAGATCAATACCGTTTCAACGTTATTGACACCCCGGGCCACGTTGACTTCACCATTGAAGTTGAGCGTTCCCTGCGTGTACTCGACGGCGCGGTCGTTGTGTTCTGCGGTACTTCTGGCGTAGAGCCGCAGTCCGAAACCGTATGGCGTCAAGCCAACAAGTACGGTGTTCCGCGTATCGTTTACGTGAACAAGATGGACCGTGCTGGTGCGAACTTTCTGCGCGTAATCGCTCAGATCAAGCAGCGTCTGGGTCACACCCCGGTGCCGATCCAGCTGGCCATTGGTGCCGAAGACAACTTCCAGGGTCAGATCGATCTGATGTCCATGGAAGCTGTTTACTGGAACGATGCCGACAAGGGTATGGTTCCACGTCGTGAGCCTATCCCTGCTGAACTGCAGGAACTGGCTGACGAGTGGCGCAGCAACATGGTCGAGGCTGCGGCCGAAGCCAGCGAAGAGCTGATGAACAAGTACCTTGAGGGTGAAGAACTCACCAACGAGGAAATCAAGGCCGCTCTGCGTCAGCGTACTATCGCTGGTGAGATCGTTCTTGCTGTTTGCGGTTCTTCCTTCAAGAACAAGGGTGTTCCCCTGGTTCTCGACGCCGTGATCGACTACCTGCCGGCTCCAATCGATATTCCAGCTATCAAGGGTTCCGATCCTGATAACGAAGAAATCCTGATGGAGCGTCATGCAGACGACAACGAGCCGTTCTCGGCTCTGGCGTTCAAGATCGCTACCGACCCATTCGTGGGTACCTTGACTTTCGTCCGCGTTTACTCGGGCGTGTTGGCATCCGGCGACGGCGTGATCAACTCGGTCAAGGGCAAGAAAGAGCGTGTGGGTCGTATGGTGCAGATGCACGCAAACGCCCGCGAAGAGATCAAGGAAGTGCGCGCTGGTGACATCGCGGCCTTGATCGGCATGAAGGACGTCACCACTGGTGAGACCTTGTGCAACGCTGACAAGCCAATCATCCTGGTTCGTATGGACTTCCCGGAGCCGGTTATTTCGGTTGCCGTTGAGCCTAAAACCAAGGATGACCAGGAAAAAATGGGTATCGCACTGGGCAAACTTGCTCAGGAAGACCCGTCTTTCCGCGTCAAGACTGATGAAGAGACTGGTCAAACGATCATCTCTGGCATGGGCGAGCTGCACCTGGACATCCTGGTTGACCGGATGCGCCGTGAGTTCAACGTCGAAGCCAACATCGGCAAGCCTCAGGTTTCCTATCGTGAGCGCATCACGAAGAACTGTGAAATCGAAGGCAAGTTCGTTCGTCAATCCGGCGGTCGTGGCCAGTTCGGTCACTGCTGGATCCGTTTTGCACCTGCTGACGAAGGTCAGGAAGGTCTGCAATTCGTAAACGAAGTGGTAGGTGGTGTTGTTCCCAAGGAATACATCCCGGCTATCCAGAAGGGTATCGAAGAGCAGATGAAGAACGGCGTTGTTGCCGGTTATCCGCTGATCGGCCTGAAGGCTACCGTGTTTGATGGTTCCTACCATGACGTCGACTCGAACGAGATGGCGTTTAAGGTGGCTGCTTCCATGGCGACCAAGCAACTGGCCCAGAAGGGCGGTGGTGAGCTGCTTGAGCCGATCATGGCGGTAGAGGTTGTTACGCCTGAAGACTATATGGGTGACGTGATGGGCGACCTTAACCGCCGTCGCGGCATGATTCTGGGTATGGAAGATACGGTTTCCGGCAAAGTAATTCGTGCCGAGGTTCCGTTGGGTGAGATGTTCGGTTATGCGACCGACGTTCGCTCCATGTCTCAGGGTCGCGCAAGCTACTCTATGGAATTCAAAAAATACAATACAGCTCCGTCGCACATCGTCGAAACTGTAACCAAAAAACAAGGCTGATTCAGCGCCTTTAGGCTAGGAGTTATTTGTCGTGGCTAAAGAAAAATTTGATCGTTCCCTCCCGCACGTCAACGTTGGCACCATTGGTCACGTTGACCACGGTAAAACCACGCTGACCGCTGCTCTGACTCGCGTCTGCTCCGAAGTTTTCGGTTCGGCTGCTGTTGAATTCGACAAGATCGACAGCGCACCGGAAGAAAAAGCTCGTGGTATTACCATCAATACCGCGCACGTCGAATACAAATCGTTGATCCGTCACTACGCTCACGTTGACTGCCCAGGTCACGCTGACTACGTGAAGAACATGATCACCGGTGCTGCCCAGATGGACGGCGCGATTCTGGTTTGTTCGGCCGCTGATGGTCCGATGCCACAAACCCGTGAGCACATCCTGCTGTCCCGTCAGGTTGGCGTTCCGTACATCGTGGTCTTCCTGAACAAGGCTGACCTGGTAGACGACGCTGAGCTGCTGGAACTGGTTGAGATGGAAGTGCGCGATCTGCTGAGCACTTACGACTTCCCAGGTGACGACACTCCGATCATCATCGGTTCTGCTCGTATGGCTCTGGAAGGTAAAGACGACAACGAAATGGGCACCACTGCCGTTCGTAAACTGGTTGAAACACTGGACTCGTACATTCCAGAACCAGTTCGTGTTACCGACAAGCCGTTCCTGATGCCAATCGAAGACGTGTTCTCGATCTCCGGTCGCGGTACTGTTGTGACTGGTCGTATTGAGCGCGGTATCGTCAAGGTTCAGGATCCACTGGAAATCGTTGGTCTGCGTGACACTACTGTCACCACCTGCACCGGTGTTGAAATGTTCCGCAAACTGCTCGACGAAGGTCGTGCTGGCGAGAACTGCGGCGTGCTGCTGCGCGGCACCAAGCGTGACGACGTTGAGCGTGGCCAGGTTCTGGTCAAGCCAGGCAGCGTCAAGCCGCACACTCAGTTCGAAGCTGAAATCTACGTTCTGAGCAAGGAAGAAGGCGGTCGTCACACTCCGTTCTTCAAAGGCTACCGTCCACAGTTCTACTTCCGTACTACCGACGTAACTGGTAGCTGCGAACTGCCGGAAGGCGTAGAAATGGTTATGCCAGGTGATAACGTTAAAGTTTCCGTTACCCTGATCAAGCCAATCGCAATGGAAGATGGTCTGCGTTTCGCAATCCGTGAAGGCGGTCGTACCGTCGGCGCTGGCGTCGTAGCCAAAATCATCGCTTAAGCGTTGAGTCCCAAAAAGAGCCCCCGCACTGCGGGGGCTTTTTTATTGGGTTGACACCTTGTTAGGTCGTCTATAGAATTGCGCCTCCTTTTAACGGGCGTATTGCGCTCGGTGGGAACAGCAATCTGGAGTCTGAATCCAATGCAAAACCAGCAAATCCGTATCAGGTTGAAGGCTTTTGACCATCGCCTGATCGACCAATCAACCCAGGAAATCGTGGAAACCGCGAAACGTACTGGTGCACAGGTGCGTGGTCCGATTCCACTGCCGACTCGTAAAGAGCGGTTCACCGTTCTGGTTTCTCCGCACGTCAACAAAGACGCGCGCGACCAGTATGAGATCCGTACTCACAAGCGTGTTCTGGACATTGTCCAGCCAACGGAAAAAACCGTTGATGCGCTTATGAAGCTTGATCTTGCGGCCGGTGTGGAAGTTCAGATCAGCCTCGGCTAAGACTTGGGTCTTAGTCGTGTAACGCTCTGAAATGGGCGGCCATAGCGGGTGAAAGCCCCGTACACTCATGAGGTTTACAACATGACTATTGGTGTAGTCGGTCGTAAATGCGGTATGACCCGTATTTTCACCGAAGAAGGTGTCTCCATTCCGGTCACGGTCATTGAGATCGAGCCGAATCGCGTCACTCAGTTCAAAACCGAAGAAACCGATGGCTATCGTGCAGTGCAAGTCACTGTCGGCGAGCGTCGCGCTTCGCGTGTCACAGCCGCTCAGGCTGGCCACTTCGCTAAAGCGAACGTTGCCGCCGGTCGTACCGTCATGGAATTCCGTCTTGAAGAAGGCGACTACCAGGCTGGCGATCAGATCAACGCTGAAATCTTCGCCGCTGGCCAACTGGTTGATGTAACCGGTCAGTCCAAGGGTAAAGGCTTCCAGGGTACGATCAAGCGTTGGAATTTCCGTGGTCAAGACAATACCCACGGTAACTCCGTCTCCCACCGCGTCCCAGGCTCTATCGGCCAGTGCCAGACTCCTGGTCGTGTATTCAAGGGCAAAAAAATGTCCGGTCATATGGGCGCTGAGCGCGTGACCGTGCAGTCCCTGGAAGTAGTGCGCGTGGACGCTGAACGCAATCTGTTGTTGGTCAAGGGTGCTGTTCCTGGCGCTACTGGCGGCAACCTGGTTGTACGTCCGGCAGCCAAGGCTCGCGGTTAAGGGGAAGCTGACATGCAATTAAATGTAAATGACGCTCAGGCAATCGAAGTTTCCGAACTGACATTTGGCGGCGAATTCAATGAGACGCTGGTTCACCAGGCAGTCGTGGCCTACATGGCTGGCGGTCGTCAGGGTAGCAAGCAGCAAAAGACCCGTTCCGACGTTCGTGGTGGCGGTAAGCGCCCTTGGCGTCAGAAAGGTACTGGCCGTGCTCGTGCCGGTACTATCCGTAGCCCAATCTGGCGTGGCGGCGGTACCACTTTCGCAGCTCGTCCTCAGGATCACACTCAGAAGCTCAACAAGAAGATGTATCGCGCTGCTCTGCGCTCCATCCTTGCTGAACTGGTTCGTACTGATCGTTTGGTCGTGGTTCAGGACTTCGCTGTTGAAGCACCGAAAACCAAAGATTTGCTGAATAAGCTGACTGGCATGGGCCTGACTGACGTCCTGATCGTGTCTGACGCTGTTGACCAGAATCTGTACCTGGCTGCTCGTAACCTGCCGCACGTTGATGTACGTGACGTTCAAGGTTCCGATCCAGTTAGTCTGATCGCATACGACAAAGTGTTGATCACTGTGTCGGCCGTGAAGAAATTCGAGGAGCTGCTGGGATGAACCAGGAACGCGTATTTAAAGTTCTGCTTGGCCCGCACGTTTCCGAGAAGGCTACGGTTCTTGCAGACAAAAAAGGTCAGTTCGTTTTCAAGGTTGCTACTGACGCAACCAAGCTGGAAATCAAGAAGGCCGTCGAAAGCCTGTTCAGCGTGAAAGTAGAGCGTGTTACTACCCTGAATGTTCTGGGTAAGAGCAAGCGCACTGCTCGCGGTCTGGGCAAGCGTAATGACTGGAAGAAGGCAGTTATCTCCCTTCAGCCAGGCCAAGATCTCGATTTCAGCAGCAGTGCTGAGTAAGGAAGGGGTGCATCATGGCAATCGTTAAATGCAAACCGACTTCCCCTGGCCGCCGTTTTGTGGTCAAGGTGGTCAACCAGGAGCTGCATAAAGGCGCTCCTCACGCACCGCTGCTCGAGAAAAAATCGAAGTCTGGTGGTCGTAACAACAATGGTCGTATTACTACCCGTCATATCGGTGGTGGCCATAAACAGCATTATCGTCTGGTCGACTTCCGTCGCAACGACAAGGATGGCATCGCTGCCACCGTCGAGCGTATCGAATACGATCCAAACCGTACTGCTCACATTGCTCTGCTGCTTTACGCAGACGGCGAGCGCCGCTACATCATCGCCCCTAAAGGCGTGAGTGCTGGCGACCAGCTGATTGCAGGTGCTCTGGCACCAATCAAGCCGGGCAACGCTCTTCAACTGCGCAACATTCCAGTTGGTAGCACCGTACACGGCATCGAACTGAAGCCAGGTAAAGGCGCACAGATCGCTCGTTCCGCTGGTGCCTCGGCACAGCTGATCGCTCGTGAAGGTGTGTACGTAACCCTGCGTCTTCGCTCCGGTGAAATGCGTAAAGTACTGTCTGAGTGCCGGGCAACGCTGGGCGAAGTCTCGAACTCCGAGCACAGCCTTCGTTCGCTGGGTAAAGCGGGTGCCAAACGCTGGCGTGGCGTTCGCCCAACCGTTCGTGGTGTTGCCATGAACCCGGTTGACCACCCACATGGTGGTGGTGAAGGTCGTACCTCTGGTGGTCGTCATCCGGTATCGCCGTGGGGCTTCCCGACTAAGGGCGCGAAGACTCGTGGTAATAAGCGTACCGACAAAATGATCGTCCGTCGTCGCAAGTAAATAGAGGGATACGACAGTGCCACGTTCTCTGAAAAAAGGTCCTTTTATTGATCTTCACCTACTGAAGAAGATCGAAGTGGCGGCGGAAAAGAACGATCGCAAACCAGTTAAGACCTGGTCGCGTCGTTCGATGATCCTGCCACAAATGGTCGGTTTGACCATTGCAGTGCATAACGGTCGCCAGCATGTTCCAGTTCTCGTGAACGAAGACATGGTCGGCCATAAACTAGGCGAGTTTGCCGGTACCCGCACATATCGTGGGCACGTGGCAGACAAGAAAGCCAAGCGTTAAGGGGTAAGGAACGATGGAAGTAGCCGCTAAGTTGTCGGGCGCTCGAATCTCCGCCCAGAAAGCCCGCTTGGTCGCCGACCAGATCCGCGGGAAGAAGGTGGGCGAAGCGCTCAACCTGTTGGCTTTCAGCAGTAAGAAAGCCGCCGAGATCCTGAAGAAAGTGCTGGAGTCGGCTGTAGCCAACGCCGAGCATAACGAAGGCGCAGACGTTGATGACCTCAAGGTCTCCACCGTTTTCGTCAACGAAGGGCGTTCGCTGAAGCGCATCATGCCACGTGCTAAAGGCCGTGCTGATCGCATCGTCAAGCGGTCTTGCCATATCACTGTCAAGGTTGCTGACAAGTAACGGAGTCGAAGAGATGGGTCAGAAAGTACATCCCATTGGCATTCGCCTGGGAATCGTCAAGGAGCACACCTCCGTCTGGTACGCAGACGGTCGGACTTATGCGGACTATTTGTTCGCTGATCTGAAAGTGCGTGAGTACCTCCAAGACAAATTAAAAAGCGCGTCCGTCAGCCGTATCGATATCCATCGTCCGGCTCAGACAGCACGTATCACCATCCACACCGCTCGTCCAGGTATCGTTATCGGGAAGAAAGGTGAAGATGTTGAGAAACTGCGTCAGGACCTGACCAAGCAAATGGGTGTGCCTGTGCACATCAATATCGAAGAGATCCGTAAGCCGGAGCTCGACGGTATGCTGGTTGCGCAGAGCGTAGCTCAGCAGCTGGAGCGTCGCGTAATGTTCCGTCGCGCTATGAAGCGCGCTGTTCAGAACGCCATGCGCATTGGTGCCAAAGGCATCAAAATCCAAGTGAGCGGTCGTCTCGGCGGTGCTGAAATCGCACGTACTGAATGGTATCGCGAAGGTCGTGTGCCACTGCACACCCTGCGTGCCGACATCGACTATGCCAACTACGAAGCTCACACCACTTACGGTGTGATCGGTGTAAAGGTTTGGATCTTCAAAGGCGAAGTAATTGGTGGTCGCCAAGAAGAACTGAAACCACAAGCACCAGCGCCTCGTAAAAAAGCTGCTAAGTAAGGGGTACGCCAAATGTTGCAACCAAAGCGTACGAAGTTCCGCAAGCAGATGACCGGCCACAACCGTGGTCTGGCACTGCGCGGTAGCAAAGTCAGCTTCGGCGAGTTCGCGCTGAAGTCTGTTGCTCGTGGTCGTCTCACCGCTCGTCAGATCGAGTCAGCGCGTCGTGCTCTGACCCGTCACGTTAAACGTGGCGGCAAGATCTGGATCCGTGTGTTCCCGGACAAGCCTGTAACCAAAAAGCCACTCGAAGTTCGGATGGGTAAAGGTAAGGGTAACGTGGAGTACTGGGTTGCCCAGATTCAGCCAGGCAAAGTCCTGTATGAAATCGAGGGTGTTACTGAAGAGCTGGCGCGTGAGGCTTTCGCCCTGGCTGCTGCAAAGCTGCCGCTCGCCACCTCCTTTGTTAAGCGGACGGTGATGTGATGAAAGCGAATGAACTTCGTGAAAAATCAGCACAGCAGCTGAACGAGCAACTGCTCGGCCTGCTGCGCGACCAGTTCAATCTGCGTATGCAGAAAGCAACTGGCCAGTTGGGGCAGTCTCATCTGCTCTCGCAAGTTAAGCGTGACATCGCTCGCGTGAAAACTGTGCTCAACCAGCAGGCAGGTAAGTAATCATGGCTGAAGCCGAAAAAACTGTCCGTACGCTGACTGGCCGTGTTGTCAGCGACAAGATGGACAAGACCATCACCGTTCTGATCGAGCGTCGCGTAAAGCACCCGATCTACGGTAAATACGTTAAGCGTTCGACTAAGCTGCACGCACACGACGAAACCAATCAATGCCATATCGGCGACAAGGTCACTATTCGTGAAACTCGTCCGGTAGCCAAGACCAAGTCTTGGGCGTTGGTTGATATCCTCGAACGCGCTGTGGAAGTCTAAGGGCTAGGGGTCGGAGAAATTATATGATTCAGACTCAATCCATGCTCGATGTGGCCGATAACAGCGGCGCACGCCGCGTTATGTGCATCAAGGTGCTGGGTGGCTCCCATCGTCGTTACGCTGGTATCGGTGACATCATCAAAGTAACCGTCAAGGAAGCAATTCCTCGCGGCAAGGTGAAGAAAGGCCAGGTGATGACTGCAGTTGTAGTCCGCACTCGCCACGGTGTTCGTCGTGCAGACGGCTCCATCATCCGCTTCGATGGCAACGCTGCTGTTCTGTTGAACAACAAGCAAGAGCCGATCGGTACCCGTATCTTTGGGCCAGTGACCCGTGAACTTCGTACTGAGAAGTTCATGAAGATCGTCTCGCTCGCCCCAGAAGTGCTCTAAGGAGATCCGACATGCAAAAGATTCGTCGTGACGACGAGATCATCGTGATCGCCGGCAAAGACAAAGGTAAGCGCGGTAAGGTGCTCAAGGTTCTCGCTGACGACCGTTTGGTCGTTGGTGGGATCAACCTGGTGAAGCGTCATACCAAGCCAAACCCGATGTCGGGCGTACAGGGCGGTATCGTCGAGAAAGAAGCGCCAATGCACGCTTCTAACGTCGCCATTTTCAACGGCGCAACCAACAAGGCTGACCGCGTTGGTTTCAAAGTTGAAGACGGCAAGAAAATTCGTGTCTTCAAGTCGACCCAAAAAGCGGTTGATGCTTGAACACTGCTAGGTAGAAGACCATGGCACGACTAAAAGAGATTTACCGGAAGGAAATCGCTCCGAAACTTAAGGAAGAACTTAAGCTTTCGAACGTGATGGAAGTTCCGCGCGTTACCAAAATCACCCTGAACATGGGTCTGGGCGAAGCGATCGGCGACAAAAAAGTCATCGAGCACGCTGTTGCTGACCTGGAAAAGATCACCGGTCAAAAGGTCGTTGTGACTTACGCTCGGAAATCCATCGCTGGCTTTAAAGTCCGTGAAGGTTGGCCGATCGGCGTCAAAGTGACCCTGCGCCGCGATCGTATGTACGAATTCCTGGATCGTCTGCTGTCGATCTCCCTGCCTCGGGTTCGCGACTTCCGCGGCCTGAATGCCAAGTCCTTCGATGGTCGTGGTAACTACAGCATGGGCGTAAAAGAGCAGATCATCTTCCCGGAAATCGACTACGACAAGATCGATGCTCTCCGCGGTCTGGACATTACCCTGACCACCACTGCCAAGAACGATGATGAAGGTCGCGCATTGCTGCGTGCTTTCAAATTCCCGTTCCGCAACTGATTGGAGTAGGAAAATGGCCAAGAAGAGCATGAAAAACCGTGAGCTGAAGCGTCAGCTCACCGTTGCCAAGTACGCCAAGAAGCGTGCAGAGCTGAAAGCAATCATCGTTGATCTGAACGCAAGTCCAGAAGCGCGTTGGGAAGCTACCGTAGCCCTGCAGAAGCAACCACGTGACGCAAGCGCTGCGCGCATGCGTAACCGTTGCCGCATCACTGGTCGTCCACACGGCGTTTACCGCAAGTTCGGCCTTGGCCGTAACAAGCTGCGTGAAGCAGCTATGCGTGGCGACGTTCCAGGTCTGGTCAAAGCCAGCTGGTAAGGCGACACCTCTTGCGCCCTCCCGCCGGTTACGCAAGTCACCGGTCGGGATGGCGCCTGAATTTGAATCAAGCCCCTTTTGGGGCTTGATTCATTTCTGGGGTAGGACTAGAATTGCCGGCTCGCCTGAGCCCGTGTTTTTACTTGCCCGGAAGTTCTCGGCGATCAAGCTGTAGCCGCAAGGCTAATTATTTTGTTTTAGGAGCGTCTAGCCCATGAGTATGCAGGACCCGTTAGCGGACATGCTAACTCGTATCCGTAATGCCCAGATGGCTGAAAAGCCCGTCGTAAGCATGCCATCTTCCACGTTGAAGGTTGCTGTAGCAAAAGTCCTGAAGGACGAAGGCTACATTGCGGGTTATCAGATCAGCAGCGAAGTTAAATCCTCGCTGTCCATCGAGCTTAAGTACTTCGAAGGCCGTCCGGTCATCGAAGAGGTTAAGCGCGTCAGCCGCCCAGGCTTGCGTCAGTACAAGTCCTCCGATGATCTGCCGAAAGTTCGTGGCGGTCTTGGTGTGTCTATCGTCTCCACCAGTAAAGGTGTGATGACGGATCGTGCTGCGCGCGCTGCCGGTGTCGGTGGCGAAGTGCTTTGCACTGTGTTCTAAGGGGGGATAAGCATGTCACGCGTCGCTAAGAACCCCGTTAAGCTGCCATCCGGCGTCGAAGTCAAACTCGTCGGCCAGCTGCTTTCGGTGAAGGGTGCCAAGGGCACTCTAGAACTGAACATCCATTCGTCCGTTGAGATTGTTGAAGAAGCTGGTGAGCTGCGTTTCGCTGCTCGCAATGGCGATCAACAAACCCGCGCAATGGCAGGCACCACTCGTGCACTGGTAAACAACATGGTCCAAGGCGTAAGCCAAGGCTTCGAGCGCAAGCTCCAGCTGGTCGGTGTTGGTTACAAGGCGCAAGCAAAAGGCACGGTACTGAACCTTGCACTTGGCTTCTCGCACCCAGTGGACTACGAATTGCCGAATGGCATCACCGCTGAGACCCCCAGCCAGACCGATATCCTGATTCGCGGTATCGATAAGCAGTTGGTTGGTCAAGTGGCCGCTGAGATCCGCGACTTCCGCCGTCCTGAGCCTTACAAAGGCAAAGGTGTGCGTTACGCAGACGAAGTCGTCCGCCGTAAAGAAGCCAAGAAGAAGTAGGGCATAGCAAATGACCGTCAAAAAAGTTACCCGACTGCGTCGCGCTCGCAAAGCACGCCTGAAAATGCACGAGCTAGAAGTCGTGCGTCTCTGCGTGCACCGCTCTTCGCAGCACATTTATGCCCAGGTCATCTCGGCCGACGGCAGCAAAGTCCTGGCAAGCGCCTCGACTTTGGACAAAGAACTGCGTGATGGCGCCACTGGCAACATCGACGCGGCCACTAAGGTTGGCAAGCTGGTCGCCGAGCGCGCGAAAGCCGCGGGTGTATCGCAAGTCGCTTTCGACCGTTCTGGCTTCAAGTACCACGGCCGTGTCAAAGCGCTGGCTGATGCTGCTCGTGAAGGCGGGCTGGAGTTCTAAGTTATGTCAAATCACGACCAAAAACGCGACGAAGGCTACATCGAGAAGCTGGTTCAAGTTAACCGCGTGGCCAAAACCGTAAAAGGCGGCCGTATCTTCACTTTCACTGCGTTGACCGTAGTGGGTGATGGTAAAGGGCGCGTTGGCTTCGGCCGTGGCAAGTCACGTGAAGTGCCTGCTGCGATCCAGAAAGCGATGGAAGCTGCTCGCCGCAACATGATTCAGGTTGATCTGAACGGCACTACCCTGCAGTACGCAATGAAGTCTGCTCATGGCGCCTCCAAGGTGTACATGCAGCCTGCTTCTGAAGGTACCGGTATCATCGCTGGCGGCGCAATGCGCGCAGTGCTGGAAGTTGCTGGTGTCCAGAACGTATTGGCCAAGTGCTACGGTTCGACTAACCCGGTAAACGTGGTTCACGCTACGTTCAAGGGTTTGAAGGGCATGCAGTCTCCTGAGTCGATCGCTGCCAAACGTGGCAAGCGTGTTGAGGAGATCATCTGATCATGGCTACCGTTAAAGTAACGCTGATCAAAAGCATGACCGGCCGCATCCCTAATCACAGATTGTGCATTAAGGGTTTGGGTCTGCGTCGCATCGGTCACACTGTAGAAGTCCTGGATACTCCCGAAAATCGCGGGATGATCAACAAGGCTTACTACATGCTGCGAGTCGAGGGTTAATCGATGAAACTCAATGATCTGAGTCCAGCGCCGGGTTCCCGTCGCGAAAAGCATCGTCCGGGCCGTGGTATCGGTAGTGGTTTGGGCAAGACCGGTGGCCGTGGCCACAAAGGTCAAAGCTCCCGCTCCGGTGGCACTATTGCTCCGGGCTTTGAGGGCGGCCAACAGCCGCTGCATCGTCGCCTGCCAAAATTCGGTTTCGTTTCCCTGAAGGCCATGGACCGCGCAGAAGTGCGTCTCTCCGAGCTGGCTAAAGTGGAAGGCGACATCGTAACTGTGCAGTCCCTGAAAGATGCCAACGTGATTAACCAGAACGTTCAGCGTGTGAAAATCATGCTGTCGGGCGAAGTTACTCGCGCTGTCACTATCAAGGGTATCGCCGCCACCAAAGGTGCGCGTGCGGCTATCGAAGCAGCTGGCGGCAAGTTCGAGGAATAAATGGCTAAGCAAGGTGCTCTCTCAGCGCTCGGCAAAGGCGGTATGTCTGAACTCTGGGCTCGTCTGCGTTTTCTGTTCCTGGCGATTATCGTCTACCGAATAGGCGCACACATCCCGGTTCCAGGTATCAACCCGGACCGACTCGCAGAACTGTTTCGACAGAATGAGGGGACCATTCTTAGCTTGTTCAACATGTTTTCCGGCGGCGCGCTGGAACGGATGAGCATCTTTGCACTGGGGATCATGCCGTATATTTCGGCATCGATCATCATGCAGCTGATGACCGCCGTCAGCCCGCAGTTGGAGCAGTTGAAGAAGGAAGGTGAAGCTGGCCGTCGCAAGATAAGCCAGTACACCCGCTATGGCACCGTTGTCCTGGCTCTGGTCCAAGCTATCGGCATGTCCGTTGGCCTGGCGAGTCAGGGCGTCGCGTTTTCTGGGGACCTGGGTTTCCACTTTGTGGCCGTAACTACCTTCGTGGCAGGTGCGATGTTCATGATGTGGCTGGGCGAGCAGATCACCGAGCGCGGTGTCGGCAACGGTATCTCGATGTTGATTTTCGCAGGTATCGTCGCCGGTCTTCCGAGAGCAATCGGGCAGTCTTTCGAGTCTGCACGTCAGGGTGATATCAATATCTTCGCTCTGGTTGCAATCGGTTTGCTGGCGGTAGCGATCATCGGTTTTGTGGTGTTCATTGAGCGTGGTCAGCGTCGTATCGCTGTTCACTACGCCAAGCGTCAGCAGGGCCGCAAGGTCTTCGCTGCGCAGACCAGCCACTTGCCGCTGAAAGTGAACATGGCTGGTGTCATACCGGCCATTTTCGCGAGCAGCATTTTGCTGTTCCCGGCTTCGTTGGGGTCCTGGTTCGGTCAGTCTGAAGGTCTGGGCTGGTTGCAGGACATCTCGCAGTCGATCGCTCCTGGTCAGCCGTTGAATATTCTGCTGTTTAGTGCAGGGATTATTTTCTTCTGCTTCTTCTATACGGCGTTGATGTTCAATCCGAAAGACGTAGCGGAAAACCTGAAGAAGTCCGGTGCCTTTATTCCGGGTATTCGTCCAGGCGAGCAGTCGGCACGCTATATTGATGGCGTTTTGACTCGCTTGACCATGTTCGGTGCTCTATATATGACGGCCGTGTGTCTGCTTCCCCAGTTCCTGGTGGTCGCGGCAAACGTACCGTTCTACCTTGGCGGGACCTCGTTGCTGATCGTGGTCGTGGTTGTGATGGACTTTATGTCGCAAGTGCAATCTCACCTCGTTTCGCACCAGTATGAATCCCTGATGAAGAAAGCCAACCTGAAGGGCTACGGTGGCAGCGGCGGTATGCTGCGCTGAAGCACCCCTAAGGTTCGAGGAGTTGGTGATGAAAGTTCGTGCATCGGTGAAAAAGCTGTGCCGTAACTGCAAGATTATCCGCCGCGAAGGTGTGGTTCGAGTAATTTGCAGCGCGGAACCACGTCATAAGCAGCGCCAAGGCTGATTGTGATTTGTGCTTAAGCCCAGCAGCTAGTGCGCTGCTGGGTTGATTATTTGTTACTACAGCGATATTATCTCGCGCCCTATTTCTTGGCTTCCGGGGCGTAGGTAGCTGTCAATTGGAGTCCCACTGAATGGCCCGTATTGCAGGCGTTAACATTCCAGATAACAAGCATACTGTTATCTCGTTGACCTACATCTATGGTGTTGGTCGCACCACCGCACAGAAAATTTGTGCAACCACCGGCGTAAACCCGGCGGTGAAAATCAAAGATCTGAGCGACGAGCAGATTGAACAGCTGCGTGGCGAAGTGGCGAAGTTCACCACTGAAGGTGACCTGCGTCGCGAAATCAACATGAAAATCAAGCGCTTGATGGACCTGGGCTGCTACCGCGGTCTGCGTCATCGTCGTGGTCTTCCAGTGCGCGGTCAGCGTACCAAGACCAACGCGCGTACTCGCAAAGGTCCGCGTAAGCCGATCCGCAAGTAATCGCACCAGCGCAACGACAGGAATTTAGTCATGGCAAAACCTGCTGCTCGTCCTCGTAAAAAAGTTAAAAAGACAGTGGTTGATGGCATCGCCCACATCCACGCGTCGTTTAACAACACAATCGTCACCATTACCGATCGTCAAGGTAACGCTCTTTCGTGGGCTACCTCCGGCGGTTCGGGTTTCCGTGGTTCGCGCAAGTCCACTCCGTTCGCTGCTCAAGTAGCTGCTGAGCGTGCTGGTCAAGCTGCGCTGGAGTACGGTCTGAAGAACCTCGACGTCAATGTCAAGGGTCCAGGCCCAGGTCGTGAATCCGCTGTCCGTGCATTGAACGGCTGTGGCTATAAGATCGCCAGCATCACCGACGTGACGCCAATCCCGCACAACGGGTGCCGTCCGCCGAAGAAGCGCCGCGTGTAATCCAGGAGACTGTAAGAAATGGCTCGTTACATTGGTCCAAAATGCAAACTTGCTCGTCGTGAAGGCACCGATCTCTTTCTGAAGAGCGGCGTTCGCGCTATCGAATCCAAGTGCAACATCGAAGCAGCTCCAGGTATCCACGGCCAACGTCGTGGTCGCCAGTCCGATTACGGTACTCAGCTGCGTGAAAAGCAAAAAGTCCGTCGTATCTACGGCGTTCTCGAGCGTCAGTTCAGCGGCTACTACAAAGAAGCCGCCGGCAAGAAAGGTGCAACAGGCGAGAACCTGCTGCAACTGCTCGAATGCCGTCTGGACAACGTTGTATACCGCATGGGCTTCGGCTCGACGCGTGCCGAATCCCGTCAATTGGTTTCGCACAAGTCGGTCAGCGTAAACGGCAAAACCGTTAACGTTCCTTCTTATCAGGTTCGTGCTGGCGACGTCGTTGCTATCCGCGAAAAAGCTAAGAATCAGCTGCGTATTGTCCAGGCTCTCGATCTGTGTGCCCAACGTGGCCGCGTAGAATGGGTAGAAGTAGACACTGAGAAGAAATCGGGCGTTTTCAAGAACGTTCCAGCTCGCAGTGATCTATCCGCCGACATCAACGAAAGCCTGATTGTCGAGCTCTACTCCAAGTAAGGGCTAGAAAATAGGTGCATCCATGCAGATTTCGGTAAATGAGTTCCTGACACCCCGCCACATTGATGTGCAGGTTGTCAGTCCAACCCGCGCCAAAATCACTCTCGAGCCTCTCGAGCGTGGTTTCGGCCATACCCTGGGCAACGCGCTTCGCCGCATTTTGTTGTCCTCCATGCCCGGCTGTGCAGTAGTCGAGGCCGAGATTGACGGTGTACTCCATGAGTACAGCGCCATCGAAGGTGTACAGGAAGACGTCATTGAAATCCTGTTGAACCTTAAAGGTCTGGCTATCAAGCTGCACGGTCGAGACGAAGTTACGCTGACCTTGTCGAAGAAGGGTTCGGGGGTGGTTACCGCTGCCGATATTCAGCTGGATCATGATGTCGAGATCGTTAACCCCGATCACGTAATCGCTAACCTGGCGTCTAACGGCGTCTTGAACATGAAGCTCACCGTAGCTCGTGGTCGTGGTTATGAGCCGGCAGACTCGCGTCAAAGCGATGAAGACGAAAGCCGCAGCATTGGTCGCTTGCAGCTTGACTCTTCGTTCAGCCCGGTTCGCCGTATCGCATACGTGGTGGAAAACGCCCGTGTCGAACAGCGTACTAACCTGGACAAGCTGGTTATTGATCTGGAAACCAACGGTACTCTGGACCCTGAAGAGGCTATCCGTCGCGCTGCAACCATCCTGCAACAGCAGTTGGCTGCGTTCGTGGACCTCAAAGGCGACAGCGAACCAGTGGTAATCGAACAGGAAGACGAGATCGATCCGATCCTGCTTCGTCCGGTTGACGATTTGGAACTGACTGTGCGTTCGGCCAACTGCCTTAAGGCGGAGAACATCTACTACATCGGCGATCTGATTCAGCGCACCGAAGTAGAGCTGTTGAAGACTCCGAACCTGGGCAAGAAATCCTTGACCGAGATCAAGGACGTTCTGGCTTCTCGTGGTCTCTCCCTCGGCATGCGCCTCGACAACTGGCCGCCGGCAAGTCTTAAGAAGGACGACAAGGCTACGGCCTGATCGTCGTAATCACCGAACGCGAGTTTGGTAAGGAATGAACCATGCGTCATCGTAAAAGTGGACGTCACCTGAGCCGTACCAGCTCTCACCGCAAAGCCATGTTTCAAAACATGGCGGTGTCGCTGTTCGAGCACGAGCTGATCAAAACTACCCTGCCGAAAGCCAAGGAACTGCGCCGCGTTGCCGAGCCGCTGATCACCCTGGCCAAGGAAGACAGCGTTGCCAACCGTCGTCTGGCTTTCGACCGTACTCGTTCGAAAGAAATCGTCGGCAAACTGTTCAACGATCTGGGCAAGCGCTATGCAACCCGTCAGGGCGGCTACCTGCGCATCCTCAAGTGCGGTTTCCGCGCTGGCGACAACGCGCCAATGGCGTACGTCGAGCTGGTTGATCGTCCTATCGGTGGCTCTGTAGAAGCTGCTGAATAAGACATCAGTTTGAACATGAAACCGGGCCTAGTGCCCGGTTTTTTGTTGCTCGCGATTCAGGCAGGCTAAACCAGGGTGTTAATCAGCATACGTTGAATTGTGGGGCTGACTCGAAGTGCGAAACAGAACCGCCCTCATTTGGGCGGTTTTTCGCTTCTTAACGGCGTAATTTCGCCACTTTTCGTCGGTTTATTGCGTTTTTCTCAGTGACCTCGCGCGGCGCTTGGTTCAAACTATCGGCTTTGAAGCAGGAGTCTGGTGCGATGCAAGGCCACCCGGAAGTAATCGATTATCTCAACACGTTGCTCACGGGCGAACTGGCAGCTCGTGACCAATATTTCGTTCACTCACGCATGTACGAAGACTGGGGCTTTTCGAAGCTCTATGAACGTATCAATCATGAGATGGAAGAAGAGGCGCAACACGCTGATGCGCTGATGCGCCGTATCCTAATGCTCGAAGGCACGCCGCGCATGCGCCCGGACGACCTCGATGTCGGCACCACAGTGCCTGAGATGCTCGCCAGCGACCTGCGTCTCGAATACAAGGTACGTGCTGCCCTGTGCAAGGGTATCGAGCTCTGTGAGCTGCACAGCGACTACGTGACCCGCGAAATCCTGCGCGTACAGTTGGCTGATACGGAAGAAGACCATACCTACTGGCTCGAACAGCAGATGGGGCTGATCAAGTCCATCGGCTTGCAGAACTACCTGCAATCGCAGTTCTGATTCAGCCGCTCATAAAAAAGCTCCTGCACTTGCGTGACAGGAGCTTTTTTGTATCCGGGTTCGACTGATGCCGAACCCGTTTTCATCACACGTGTCAGGCTTTGTCTCTGGTCAACAGAGGTTTCAGGTAATGACCGGTGTAGGACTGTTCCATCTCGGCGACCTGTTCAGGTGTGCCCGTCGCTATGATCTGCCCACCTCGCGAACCGCCTTCCGGACCCAGATCCACCAGCCAGTCGGCTGTCTTGATCACATCCAGGTTGTGCTCGATCACCACCACGGTATTGCCGTGGTCGCGTAGGCGATGCAATACGTCTAGCAACTGCTGAATATCCGCGAAGTGCAGACCGGTAGTCGGCTCATCGAGGATGTACAGCGTTTTGCCAGTGTCGCGCTTGGACAGCTCACGCGACAGCTTGACCCGCTGCGCTTCACCGCCTGACAAAGTCGTCGCCGATTGCCCCAGCTTGATATAGGAAAGCCCTACATCCATCAGGGTTTGCAGCTTGCGCGCCAGTGCCGGAACGGCGTCGAAGAACTCACGCGCTTCCTCGATGGTCATTTCCAGTACTTCGTGGATGTTCTTGCCCTTGTACTTGACCTCAAGCGTTTCACGGTTGTAACGCTTGCTCTTGCACACATCGCAGGGTACGTAGATGTCTGGCAAAAAGTGCATCTCGACCTTGATCAGCCCGTCACCCTGGCACGCCTCGCAGCGGCCGCCTTTGACGTTGAACGAGAACCGCCCCGGACCGTAGCCCCGCGAGCGTGACTCCGGAACCCCGGCGAACAGCTCGCGAATCGGCGTGAACAGCCCGGTATAGGTCGCCGGGTTGGAGCGCGGCGTACGACCGATAGGGCTCTGGTCGATGTCCACCACCTTGTCCAGGTGCTGCAGGCCATTGATGCTGTCGTGCGTAGCCGCTTCCAGCGTCGTGGCGCCGTTCAGCGCCGTAGCGCTCAGCGGGAATAGCGTGTTGTTGATCAGCGTCGACTTGCCCGATCCGGACACACCCGTCACGCAGGTCAGCAGACCGATCGGGATTTCCAGGTTGACGTTTTGCAGGTTGTTGCCACGCGCGCCCTTGAGGGTCAGCGAGAGCTTTTTGTTACGCGGGGTGCGCTTGGCAGGAACGGCAATCTTTACGCGCCCAGACAGGTATTTGCCGGTCAGCGAGTCGGGGTGCGACATCACTTCGTCCGGCGTACCTTCGGCAACGATATGACCACCATGCACGCCGGCACCCGGGCCAATGTCGACCACGTAGTCGGCCAGGCGAATCGCATCTTCATCGTGCTCGACCACAATCACCGTATTGCCAATGTCGCGCAGGTGCTTGAGGGTGCCCAGCAAACGATCGTTGTCGCGCTGGTGCAGACCGATGGACGGCTCATCGAGGATGTACATCACCCCGACCAGGCCCGCACCGATCTGGCTGGCCAGACGAATACGCTGTGCTTCGCCGCCGGAAAGGGTGTCCGCGCTACGGTCCAGGGTCAGGTAGTCCAGGCCCACGTTGACCAGAAACTGCAGACGCTCGCGAATTTCCTTGAGGATCTTGTCGGCGATCTCGCCACGTCGTCCGGTCAGCTTGAGTGTTTCGAAGTAATGCGTCGCGTCGCCAATCGGCAGATTGGTGACTGCGGGCAGAGTCTTTTCACCCACCCACACATGGCGCGCTTCACGACGCAGACGAGTGCCTCGACAGTCAGGGCAGGGCTGCGTGCCCAGGAACTTGGCGAGCTCTTCGCGGACTGTGGCCGATTCGGTTTCCCGATAGCGACGCTCCAGATTCGGCACGATGCCTTCGAACGGGTGCGCGCGCTTGACGATATCGCCGCGGTCATTCAGGTAGCGGAAGTCGACACTCTGCGAGCCACTGCCGTTTAGCAGGATCTTCTGCATGTCGGCCGGGATCTGCTTGAACGGCATTTCCAGGCTGAAGCCATAGTGCTTGGAGAGCGAGCCGAGCATCTGGAAGTAATAGACGTTACGCCTGTCCCAGCCTCGTATCGCGCCTTCGGCAAGCGTCAGTTCGGCATTCACCAGCCGCTTGATATCGAAGAACTGCTTCACGCCCAGGCCGTCACAGGTCGGGCAGGCGCCAGCCGGGTTGTTGAAGGAGAACAGCTTCGGTTCCAGCTCGCTGATCGCATGGCCACAGATAGGGCAGGCGAATCGGGCGGAGAAAATCACTTCCTCGCCCGGCTCGTCGTCCATGGGCGCAACCAGGGCGATACCGTCGGCCAGCTTCAGGGCGGTCTCAAAGGACTCGGCCAGGCGCTGCTGCAGGTCGGCACGGACCTTGAAACGGTCCACGACCACATCGATCGAGTGCTTCTTTTGCTTGTCCAGCTTCGGCAGCTCATCCAGCTCGCACAGCTTGCCGTTGACTCGCGCCCGGACAAAGCCCTGCGCGCGCAGCTCTTCAAAAACCGAAAGATGCTCACCCTTGCGCTCGCGGATAACCGGCGCAAGCAGCATCAATTTGCTGCCTTCCGGCTGTGTCAGCACCAGGTCGACCATCTGGCTGACCGTCTGGGCCTCCAGCGGGATATCGTGGTCCGGGCAGCGAGGCTGGCCGACGCGCGCATACAAAAGACGCAGGTAATCGTAGATTTCGGTGATCGTACCCACGGTCGAGCGCGGGTTATGTGAAGTAGACTTCTGCTCGATGGAAATCGCCGGCGACAGACCTTCGATCGTGTCGACGTCCGGTTTTTCCATCATCGACAGAAACTGGCGGGCATAGGCCGACAGCGATTCGACATAGCGGCGTTGCCCTTCGGCGTACAGCGTATCGAAAGCCAGTGAAGACTTGCCTGAGCCGGAGAGCCCGGTGATAACGATCAGTTTGTCGCGGGGAAGTGTCAGGTCAATATTTTTCAGGTTGTGGGTTCGTGCCCCACGTATCAGGATCTTGTCCACTGCGGCCTCGCTTGGCGGGCATAAACGACGGAGTATACGGCTCCGAGCCATCACGCGGCAAAGCGTCGCGTATGTGCTGTACAACGATGGGACTGGTAGAATCGCCGCCGGTTCACACGAGGTTATTCCATGCACGATACCCACAGCGAGCGTATGAGTAGCGGCGAGACCCGCGCAGCAGGCGGTCTGGCCCTGGTGTTCGCGTTCCGCATGCTTGGCATGTTCATGGTCTTGCCGGTTCTGGCAACCTACGGCATGGACCTGGCAGGCGCGAGCCCTGCACTGATCGGTCTGGCGATTGGCGCCTACGGCCTGACCCAGGCGGTGTTGCAGATACCGTTCGGGATCATTTCCGACCGTATCGGCCGGCGACCGGTCATTTATTTCGGCCTGATCATCTTTGCGATCGGCAGCGTGGTGGCGGCGAACGCGGATTCGATCTGGGGAATCATTGCCGGACGCATCCTGCAGGGGGCTGGCGCTATTTCCGCGGCAGTCATGGCGCTGCTCTCTGACCTGACCCGCGAACAGCACCGCACCAAGGCCATGGCCATGATCGGCATGACCATCGGCCTGTCGTTCGCCATCGCCATGGTCGTCGGCCCGGTCATCACCGGCATGTTCGGTCTTTCCGGATTGTTCCTGGCCACCGGCGGCATGGCCTTGATAGGCGTTCTCATCGTCGCCTACGTGGTGCCCAAGGCCAGCGGGGCGTTAATGCACCGCGAGTCCGGCGTCGCCAAACAGGCACTGGGGGCGACGTTGCGTCATCCGGACCTGCTGCGCCTGGATTTGGGTATCTTCGTGTTGCATGCGATGCTCATGTCCAGCTTCGTGGCCTTGCCGCTGGCGCTGGTCGAAAAAGCCGGTTTGCCCAAGGAACAGCACTGGTGGGTGTACCTGACCGCTTTGCTGGTTTCCTTCTTCGCGATGATCCCGTTCATCATCTATGGCGAGAAGAAACGTCAAATGAAGCGCGTTCTGCTGGGCGCCGTCACAGTTTTGATGCTGGCTGAGCTATTCTTCTGGGCATACGGGGACACGTTGCGGGCACTGGTCATCGGGACAGTGGTATTCTTCACCGCGTTCAACCTGCTGGAAGCGTCGTTGCCGTCGCTGATCAGCAAGGTTTCACCGGCCGGCGGAAAAGGCACGGCAATGGGAGTTTATTCCACCAGCCAGTTTCTTGGATCGGCCGCAGGTGGGATACTGGGCGGCTGGTTGTTCCAGCACGGTGGGCTCGATGTGGTGTTCCTGGGTGGTGCAGCCATGGCCGCCGTCTGGCTCGCCTTCGCAGTGACCATGCGAGAACCGCCTTACGTGACCAGCCTACGTCTGCCGTTGTCGCCGCAGGCGCAGCGTGAAGCAGGCCTGGCAGAGCGTTTGATGTCCGTAACAGGCGTGACAGATGCAGTGGTGGTTGCGGAAGAGGCAGCCATCTACATAAAACTCGACACAAAATTATTGGATCGTGCCTCTCTTGAAAAGCTGGTCAATCCAGCGTCAGAAGCGTGCGAAGCCTAGGAGAACGTTATGGCCCGTGGGGTTAACAAAGTCATATTGGTCGGTACATGCGGCCAGGATCCCGAAGTTCGCTACTTGCCTAACGGTAACGCCGTGACCAACCTGAGTCTGGCAACCAGCGAACAGTGGACTGACAAGCAGTCCGGTCAGAAAGTCGAAAAGACCGAATGGCACCGTGTATCGATGTTCGGCAAAGTCGCCGAAATCGCTGGTGAATACCTGCGCAAGGGTTCGCAGGTGTACATCGAAGGTAAGCTGCAGACCCGCGAGTGGGAAAAAGACGGCATCAAGCGCTACACCACTGAAATCGTCGTCGACATGCAGGGCACCATGCAACTGCTGGGCGGCCGTCCACAGGGCGACGCTCAACAAGGTCAGGGCGGTGGCGGCAACTACAACCAGTCCGCACCTCGTCCACAGCAGTCGCGCCCACAACAGTCGGCGCCGCAGCAATCTGCACCTCAGCAGAACTACAACCAGCAGCCGCCACAACAGCGCGACTCGCGCCCAGCGCCGCAACAACAAGCGCCGCAGCCAGCTGCTGATTTCGACAGCTTTGATGATGATATTCCGTTCTAGCGCATAGCTGAGATCAGTTTGTAAAGTTTTTCTCCTAAAGCCCCAAGATCTCTGCTCTTGGGGCTTTTTCTTTGTCTAAAAAAAGTAAGAATAGAATAGCCGGCGTTGCTAGGAGGATAGTTGGGGATGTTTGTAAAGAATTTCGCTAAAAAAGCACACACCTGTAGTGGTCAACTGATCCCGGACACGACGTTAAGGTTTTTCTCGTACTGAGCGGGCGCCATTACATCATTGAACTGGTGTGGCCGAATCCAGTTGTAACGATGCATCAGATAATGGCTGATATCCCGCTGAGCCTCTTGGGCCGTCATGTAGCCCACGGGCGGTATCCACTCAGTTTTCAAACTGCGCAATACACGTTCCATCGGCGAGTTGTCGTAGCAATTACCTCGGCGACTCATGCTCTGGCGCATGCGGTATCGCCAAAGCCGCTGGCGAAACTGTCGGCTCCCATATTGGGAGCCCTGATCTGAGTGAAACAGCAGGCCCTGAGGCTTGCCGCGTTGCTCATAAGCCATGTCCAGCGCCTTGATGACCAAGTCCGTGTCCGGTTTGTTTGAAAACGCCCAGCCCACCACCCGACGCGCATAAAGATCCATGACCACCGCCAGGTAACATTTTCCTTGCGCCCAGATGTAGGTGATGTCGCCACACCAAACCTGATTGGGCGCGGGTACATCGAACTCCCGATTCAAAATGTTCGGAATGTCAGGCCTCTCCACTGTTGCTTTTTTATAAGCATGAGAGCCCGGTTGCTTGCTGATTAATCCCAGCTCCCGCATCAAGCCACGCACCTTGAACCGACCGATTTGCTCGCCATCTTCCTGCAATATCGACACGATACTGCGGCTGCCGGCAGCGCTTCGACGTTGCCCGAACAGCTCATTGACTCGGCTGAGTAAACGAACCCGCTCGTCGTCTGGAGACCGACGCCGCTGGCAATGGTCGTAGTAGCACGAGCGGGGTATCTCGAACGCTTCGCACAGCAACTCGATCGGCTCTTGGACACTGAGCTGATCGATCAGCGCATGCGCTCGTGTTATTCCGACATCAAGAGCGCGGTAGCCTTTTTTAAAATGGATTTCTCCCGCTCAAGACAGACAATCCGGGCTTCGAGCTCCTGAATTTTCTGCTGCTCGGGTGTAATGGCTTTGCTCTGGGGCGTTACGCCATTGCGTTCCTGCTGGAGCTGGCTCACCCAGCGACGCAGCGCAGACTCGACCACTCCAAGCGAGCGGGAAGCTTCGATATGGCTATAACCTTGATCGAGCACGAGACCTGCGGCCTCACGTTTGAATGCAGCGGAGAAGGTACGGCGTTGCTTGGTCATCAGACACCTCTATATCTGGCGATATTCTCGCCTAAATGAGTGTCCGGAATCATGAGACCACTACACAATCGCCTGAAGCCATTTCGTCAGATACCAGTACAATATTTTTAGGATTCGAAATTATCAGATGGAGCAGCACGTATGCCAACGATCGACTTCACCAATATTCGCAGCGCTCCAAAGAGCAAAAATGATAGTTTTGAAGCCTTATCTGTGCAGCTCTTTCGCTTCAGTTGCGATTCTCCTGATGGCTCAAGCTTCTACAGCCTCCGAGGTGATGGCGGAGACGGTGGTGTTGAGGCGTATTTCCGTGCACCAAACGGGGACGTGTTGGGAGTACAGGCAAAGTATTTTTTCCAGCTTGGCGCCAAAGAGCTAGGACAAATAACAAAATCGGTCGCAGCTGCCCGCCTGAACCATCCAGCCCTTTCTGAGTACTGGATCTACATCCCGTTCGATCTAACCGGCCGAGTCGCGGGAGGCGCGCGCGGGCAGGGTGAGGTCGAGCGATTTGAGAGTTGGAAAAAGGAGCTAGAACAGCTTGCCTACGCTGAAGGTCAGCGCGTCAAAATCACTTTGTGTAGCGCTACAGTAATGCGTGAACAGCTCCAGCGTTTGGATACGCATGGAGGCATCCGTCGGTACTGGTTTGACGATTCTGTACTTACACCGGTTCAGGTTCAGCAATGCCTTGACCATGCTCGTGAGTTTGCTGGTCCGCGTTATATGGGTCAATTAGACGTGGTGACCGATGCCCATGACATCCTGGATTTCTTCGGTGGTACTGCTGATTTTTCAAACTGGCGACGCCAGATATTTTCCCCAATCCTAAGCGAGCTGAGATCACTGCGCAGACGCACGAACGACGTTTTCGATCTGATCAACAAGGACAAAAAAGCAGAAGCAGAACGCTTGCTTGAACATTTGTCGTCACAGCTAGCTGAGGTTTGGCAGGTCGAGAAACCGGAGCAGTCAGTCATCCAAGCGTTGAAAACTGTTATTCAGCTACAACCCATTTTGCTCACAGCAAAGGAGGGTCAAGAGGCGGCGTTTGCTCAGCAGCATGGTCTTGAAAGTGACACCCCGAGTTTTCGGCAATTCAATGCCGAATACATGTGCGCTTTTCCCGCCGGGGCTATGGATGCGGCAAGAGAGCTTTTCCAGCTTAATCAATCCATGGAAAAGATTCTGACCTGTCCCCAAATGAGCGTTTCAGAGGGCAACTCGTCGGACCTGCGGGTGTCGGAAAAACCCACGCAATAGTCAGCGCCTCCTATCGGCGTTTCGCAGAAGGTGGTCTGTCTCTTGTGGTGTTTGGAGACGATTTTGATGGTGGCGAGCCTTGGGAAACCATTCGAAGCAAGCTTGGCTTTGGTGCTCAGATTGGGCGTGATGATCTGTTCCAGTGTTTGAGCACTTCCGCCGAGCACGCTGGCCTACCGTTTGTAATATTCATTGATGCATTGAATGAAAGTCGGGCTGCTGCCCGTTGGAAGGCAAAGCTTCCCGAACTGATCCAGCAGTGTAAGCCATACCCTGGAGTAAAAATTTGCGTATCTGCTCGTGATACTTATAGAGACTTGGTTACTGATTCCAGATTTCCAGGCTATGCATTTGAACACCGAGGTTTTAACGGACAAGGAGTCGAAGCACTCCAAGCGTTCGCTGATTTTTATGGGCTTGATTCAGAAATCACTCCTCTTTTTTCGGAGGAGTTGAGCAATCCGTTATTCCTCCATTTGGCATGCAAAACTTTGCAGGAGGAGGGGAGTAAAACCCTCGATGTATCCTTGCCAGGTTTTTCTGCTTTGCTCGAACGGCACCTCAAACATAGCAACGTCGTGGTCAAAGAGCGACTAGGCTATTCAAGTCCGAAAAACTTGGTCCGCCAATCGATGCTGAGTCTAGCGCAAAGGCTCACGAGTGCATCAGCAAGTGATCGGCTTTGGGAGTCCTGCGCTGCTGGCCTTCGTGACGTGGTGGGGGCAGAACTGACGCCTGAAGTATTCATTCGGGAGCTTCAGCGTGAAGGCCTAGTCATACTCACTGAAGGAACCGATGACGCTTGGACGGTTAGGCTTGGATACGAGCGATATGGCGACGTACTTCGAGCTATTGCACTGGTGGATGGTCACACGCATGAGTCTGGTGAACTCGATGTAAAAAAATTAGGCGCCAGCTTGGTCTCGCTTCCGTCTGAGGACAGAGGCTTGTTGGAAGTACTTGCGGCGGTACTTCCCGAGAAAACGGGAACTGAAATCGTAAATCCCGATATTGGATTGGAGGCGGAGCTTGCCAACCGATTGTTCGTTCACGGATTAGCGTGGCGCTCCAGCAAAAGCTTCGAAAATAACGGCCTGGAAGATGAAATCTTTGCTGCATTGAAGGTGCCGGGACTTTGGGAGGACTTATACGAAGTCTTTGTAAAAGTCAGTTTGGTGCCTAACCACCGTCTTAACGCAGAGCTATGGCTGGACAACTTTTTGACTCGTCAGCCTTTGGTAAATAGGGATGTTTACCTATCACGTGCAGCGTTCAAGTCATATGACAATAATTACGCGGTCAAGTCCCTGCTGAATGCCTCTCTGACCGCTGACATCATGCGATGGCCAAGTGAAAGCCGACGATTAGCTACCATTGTTCTTGGGTGGCTGACGTCTTGCGCGGACCGTCGCGTTCGCGATCAAGCATCGAAAGGACTGGTGCGTTTGATGGTGGCTGATTCACAGCTCGCAGCTGGATTTGCAAGAAACTTTTTGGCGTCCGATGATGATTACATTCTTGAGAGTGTGGCGGAGGCCATATATAGCGCTTGTCTGATCGCACGCGCGCACCGTCCCGCATTCATTCCAGCCCTTCGGGTACTGGTCTCTCACGGATACGACCGAGCCAATGTGATCATTCGGGATTCGATTCGGATGCTCGCGGAGTTACTCAAAGATTACGGTATCGATGAGCCGCTAAGAGAGCGGTTGGGGCGCTTTCCGAGTAAAAGTCCAGTCATACAAGCATGGCCGACGCTCGTGGATGCCAAGCCACTTCTCGATCTGGAGCATCTTTCCTCGGATATGAAGCTTTGGGGCTCAAACATTGGGCCTGATTTTTGGCGGTATCAGGTGGAGGGGAAGGTCTCAGGGTTTGATCTGAAGGCTGCTTCGGTAACGAAGGAAAACATTGCCTGCTGGATTATGGTCGAGACCTTGGGGCTCGGTTTTCCTGGCTACAAGAAAGGAGCACTGAATTACGACCGAGCCTTGAATAGTGAGTTTGGCTCCGGCCGGGCGCGAGCGGGCTACGCCGAACGGCTTGGCAAAAAATACTACTGGATCTCACTCCATCGACTCCTAGGGGTCCTTTCAGATCACGTCCCTCCGTGTTCGTCATATCAAGGCACTGTGCCTGGGCCAGAGCATTACTGGTCAGTGGATGTACGAAAGCGTGATTTAACCGATATGAGAGATGTAATTTCTCAGAGATCCTATCCAGACAGCATATTACGCCTGCGCGACTACGCTTTTCCTTCCCATGAAAGCGATGTCAAAACGTGGGTTAAGAGCGATGATTTCGCGACGCACGAGACTCGCTTATCTTGCACAGATGCCAATGGTGTCGTGTGGATTGCTCTACAGCGTAATGAAGCCGCCAACGATTTGGGTGAGGATGAAGCGTGGACAACGCCGTATCTTTCATTTGATGTTTTCTACACGTCGGTACTAGCCGACGAAGAGGTTTTTGGTACGAGATCCTACGATGGCATCGACCGTGCTTTTTCTGATCAGGCGAGCTGTTACCGAAGCTTTTTAGGAGAGTACCCGGACGGCGCTGCTTTCAATCAATTCGTAGAGGAAGGCACGACCAATACCCATTGTGACGAAATGGCACGCACAATGGTGACATTGAGCCGGGGCGGCGAATGGGAGTATGAGTTTACATCTGAGACTGATCGACCAAACCTAGATGTGCCGTGCCAAGATATTGTTAGGACACTGGATCTCATTTGGGATCAGCAACGTGGATGGCTGGATGAGTCAGGTTCTCTCATCGCTTTCACCTCCGGTCCCTACCGCAACAATGCGTTGTTTATACGCAAAGCGGCACTGGATTCATTCTTGAAAAAAACAGGGAAAAGCCTACTTTATAGGAGATTCGCGAATCGCGGTTTTATTGATCAGCGAGGGCGCGCTGGTTCACAAGTCGACTTTCGAACCTACCTTAAATACGTCCCACAGTATGGCTTCGTGGTTATGCATGAGGAGTCGGAACTGTTCGAGTGACGTCTCATTTGTTGGCGTTGTCCCTACGGCAAAGGAACGGCGTTCTTGTGGCATGGGCGCATGCTTAAAAAGGCTAGAATGGTGTCCACTTAAATTTAGGTGGGCACCATCGCTTTAAGCAACGGTATCAGGAAGGTGTGTTGCCCGGACGGTTATGGCCAGTCCCTTGGCCGCTGCATGTTTAATCCTCTAGGCCCAGCCGTTTGAGACTTTCCAGTGCCCGTCCGCATTCAGGTGAACCGTGACGAAGACCGTCGGCTAGGGCTCCCTTCAAACTCGATATGCCCGCCGTGAAACCAACGTGTTGAGGCTGATGCCGATTTGACCCACTTGCCGACGCGGGACTGCCCCACCTCCACATCGGCACAACCCCTGCCCAGGTAATGTTTTTCGAGGAATCGGACTGGGTCAGTGACATCTCGGCATATGGGTCAAATCGGCGTCAGCGTCAACAATATGCTTTACGCAAGAGTTAGGGGGAAGGCGGAGGCAAGCAGTCGCAGTGAGTCCAGTGCGAGTGTTCTCTACGTTTATCGTAGAGATCACGCTTTCAGTCGGGATATCCTCGAAGAATTAGGGGGTGGGAAGAATTGTTTTTATCTGTTTTCCTGCTTATGTGAACTACCGTTCTAGGATATAGCTGGAACCTGCCATTCAGTTCCAGAACCGGAGCCCCCGTTTATCGGGGGCTTCGTCGTTTTCAGGCGTCAGAAAGCGCTGAACCACTCCGGCTGTACTGCTGCCGTGAAGCCGCTGAGCACCTAAATCCGCGCATCCTTCTGCATTCGCGCGTTTTCGAAACAATGCTCAACCACCCAACTCGCAGGCTTCACCTCACCCCGCGGCCCGAAAACCAATGCACGTTGCGCCAGCGGCCCATGGTTAGACTTAGCCCCAGCAACATGCGGGCTGTCCCAAACACCCCAGGTGATAACCGTCGACACCGAGCGCGTGGCAAGCACCACGTCGAGATACCGCTTATAAGTCGCTGCAACTGATCCATCACGATCTGCGATGGACCCCGTCAAGTGGCTGTCGTCGACGTCGAGTTCCGTGATGTGGATCGACAATCCCATATCACGCACTGCCAGAATAAAGCGAGACAGGCCCGGACCAAATGTGTCGCCTGCACGCAGGTGGGACTGAATGCCGAGGCCGTGTATCGGAATGCCCCGCTGCTTGAGCCCACGCAGCAGCGCGAGCACGGCAGTGCGTCGGCTTTCGCCGTAATGGGTATCCTTTTCCAGGCCGTAATCGTTGTAGCAGAGCAGGGCGTCCGGGTCAGCCTTGTGCGCAGCCTTTAAGGCTATTTCCAGATAGCGAGGCCCGAGCATCTGATACCAGAATGAATTGCGCAGCCCGTCAGGCTGGCCGTCCTCCAACTGGATGGCTTCGTTGACGACGTCCCATGCGCTGATGAGGCCGCGATAATGGCTGGCGACGGTACTGATGTGCGCCGTCAGCACTGCTTCGGCGTTCATCGGGGTGACGGTGTGGTGAACCCAGTCGGGTAAAGAGCGATGCCAGCAGAAGGTGTGCCCGCGCATACGCTGGTCATGCGCTTTGGCAAACGCCGCGATTGCGTCGGCGGGCGCGAAGTTGTAACGCTCTGGTTCGGGGTGGACGGTCTGCCACTTCAAGGCATTTTCTGGCACAACGATGCTGGCCTGTAGGGCGACCAGTTGCCGATAGGCCGCGTCGTCATTCAGCTTTGTCGGATCAACTGCAAAGCCGAACCGTATGCCTTTCTCGGCTGCAGGCTGGCGCAATGCGGTAAAGGTTTCTGCCGCCAGCAGCCTGCTGCTGACGAAGGGCAGGCACGCCAGCAGGCGGACAAACGCAGTCAGAAAACTGCGTCGACTAGCCCGGCGCATCACGCACCAAAAATCCCCATCAACTCCTCACGGCCTACCATCACCGTCATCGAGCCTTGCTTCTGCTCGCCTTCAATCGTGCACAACAACCCGGCCTCCCGGCAGATCACTGCGCCCGCTGCGATGTCCCACAGACTGGTGAATTTCTCCATGTAGCCGTCTGTCTGCCCCAAAGCGGCGAACGCCAGGCCGATGGTGGCGCAGCGATAACCAGCAAGGCCCCAGCCCTGTCGGCGCAGGCTCAGGTGCAGTTTGCCCATCTCTTCGGCATCCCAGCGGGTGTTTTCACCGACGCCAGCGATGCGCAGGTGCTCGGGTGGTTGAGGGCGGAAAAAGGGGACGCCGTTGCGCAGCAAGCCATCGCCCGTGCGGGCTGCCAGGGTGTAGCCCAGTGCCGGGTAGGCGACGACGCCGATTTCGGGCTCGCCTGCCGACATGTACGCCACCGCGATTCCCCACAATGGGGTGCCCCGCAGGTAGTTGCCGGTGCCGTCGATGGGGTCGATGACCCAGCCGTCGGTGATGAATTCGCCGCCCATTTCTTCGCCGAGGATTGTATCGTCGGGGAAGTGTTTGCTCAGTTCTGCACGCAGCAGTTGTTCCACTTCAAAGTCGGCGCGGGAGACGAGGTCTTGCGCGCTTTTGGTGGTGATGTCGAGGGTGTGGCGGTCGTTAAAATACGCCATGGCCAGGCCAGTGGCCTTTTCTACGGCTTGCATCGCGACGCTGAGTCGGTTGTTCATTGCAGACAGCCTCCGTTCGGCAGGTTCAACAAGTCCGGGTAATCACTGAGAATCGACTGTGCGCCATGTTCCAGCAGGTAGTGCGCACGCTTCGGGCTGTTGATGGTAGCCACGGCGAATTCGACGCCGCTGCTTTTCAGGCGAACAAGGTGATGGTCATCGAGCATATCGTCAAGTACGTGGAGTATCCGGCAGTCATATTCGGCCAACAGCGCGACCGGGTCGGCAGGCGCCACCACGGAGGCGATAGCCAGTGGTACGTCGTTCCACAAGCGGCGGGCGGCCGTTAGCGAGCGCACCGAAAAGCTGGAGACGAACAACCGATCGTTGTCGGCGGGCCACAGATTTTTGAGGATCGGCATCACCACTTCCGCCGTCTCGACATCGTCGCCAATGGTCGGCTTGAGTTCGACCTGCAAACCCAGGTTCAGGCGCAGCGCACAGGCCACGATCTCTTCAAAAGTCGGGACCTGCAGGCCGGCGAACTCAGGCGCGAACCAACTGCCCGCGTCCAGCATGCGGATAGCTTGCAGCTCATGCAGCACCACGGCGCCGCGCCCGTTGGTGGTGCGGTCCAGCAAGTCGTCATGAATCACGACCGGCTGGCCATCACGGGTCAGCTTCACGTCGATTTCGACCCACTCGGCGCCGCATGCGGCAGCTTTTTCCAGGGCCAGCAGAGTGTTTTCCGGCACGTAAGCCTTGGCACCGCGATGGGCAATCAGGGACGAGCGGACGAGGGGAGCAGGTTTGAGCATGGCGGGTCACTTGGTGGTGTGGGAGAAAGTCACGAGCTGGCGTTGGCCGGTCTCGATATCGAACAGCAAGGGCGTGGAGTTGATCGCGAGTCGAACCTGGGTGCCGGGTATCTGATGTTGCCGTCCGGCCAGGCTGACAACGCAGCGCGTTCCAGCCAGTTGGCAATACAGCAGCGTGTGGCTGCCCAGATTTTCCGAAGACTCCACTGTGGCAGTCACGCCTTCCTGGTCGAGCATGAAGGTCTCGGGGCGCAGGCCCATCAGCCATTTGCCGGTCAGGTTGCTGGCAATGCCGAGCTCGATGGGCAGGCGTTGACCGTCGGCCAGCATCAAAAACCGGTCGTCGAGGCAGTGAACCGGCAGCAGGTTCATGGGCGGCGTGCCGATGAAGCTGGCGACGAAGGTGCTGGCGGGTTGATCGTAGATCTCGGCGGGCGTGCCGATCTGCTCGACACGGCCTTTGTCGAGAATCACCACACGCTCGGCGAGGGTCATGGCTTCGGTCTGATCATGGGTGACATACAGGATCGTCGCGCCGGTCTGCCGGTGCAGGCTGCGAATCAACAGACGCATTTCATGACGCAGCGCGCTGTCCAGATTGCACAGCGGCTCATCGAACAGCAGCACCGGCGGTTTGCGGATCAACGCCCGACCGATGGCGACGCGCTGGCGCTGGCCGCCGGAAAGCTCTCCGGGCTTGCGTTGCAGCAGGTCCTCCAGGCCCAGTGACGCTGCGTACTCGCGGATGCGCTGCTCGCGCTCCTTGCGTGCAACCCGCGCCAGTTTGAGCGCGTAGCCGATGTTGTCAGCCACGCTCATGTGCGGGTAGAGCGCGTAGTTCTGAAACACCATGGCGCAACCGCGCTCCTTGGGCTGCAGGCGCGTAACGTCGCGGCCGCCCATGAGAATCTGCCCTTGGCTTGCCTCTTCCAGCCCGGCCACCATGCGCAGCAACGTGGACTTGCCACACCCGGACGGACCGAGGATGACGTTGAGTTCGCCCGCCTTGAAAACCAGATCGAGCCCGTGAAGGATGGGTTCTGCGCCATAGGTTTTGTGCAGGCCCTTGAGGACAATATCCGGCGCGCAGGTAATAGGGGTGAGCGCGTTCATTTACCGACTCCAATCAGGCCTTTGACAAACCATCGCTGCATGAGCGCAATGACGAGGATGGGCGGCAGCATGCTGACCACAGCAGCGGCCATCAGCAGGTTCCACTCGGGGACCTGGGTCGCATCGGTTGGCAGGAAGCTGGCGACGCCCAGCACCAGCGTGCGCATGTCCTCGCGATTGGTTGCGACCAGCGGCCACAGGTAGTCCTTCCAGGCGCCGATGAACACCAGCGTGCCGAGCGCTGCAAAGTTGGTCTTCGACAGTGGTAGCAGGATGTCGATGAAGAACCGCCAGGGTCCGGCACCGTCCATGCGTGCGGCCTCTACCAGCTCGGCAGGCAGCGTCTGGTAGAACTGCCGGAACAGGAAGGTGCCGGTGGCCGAAGCAATCAGCGGCAGGGCGAGGCCGGGGTAACTGTCGAGCAAATTGATGGTCGGCAGCGGCAGCCATTGAATGCCCAGCCAGTGCAACAGGCTGCGTACGGGGGCGAGCAGATCGCTGGCCACCGAATACGTGGGGATGATCCTTACTTCCAGCGGCAGCAGCAGCGCCCCCAGCACAGCGAAGAAAATCACCGAACTGTAGCGGCTGCGAAAGTACACCACGGCAAAGGCCGTCAGCGCCGAGAGCGTCAGCTTGCCGATCACCACCAGCGTGGCGACCAGCAGGCTGTTGCCCAGCAGGCGTAACAGATCGAGACGCCGGGTGACCTGCTGCAGATTCTCCAGCAGTTGGTCGCCGGGAATGACCGCCAGACCGTGGGCGAACAGTTGTGGATTGCCGACGGTCGCCGAGCAGACCGCCATGTACAGCGGGCCCAGCGCGAACACCAGCCCCAGGATCAGCAACAGATAAGCGCCTGCGTTGAACAGCCGGTTATGCTCGATCATGCTTTCACCCCGCGACGCTGGAAGCGCGACAGGAGTTTGAATTGAGCGACGCTCAGCGCCACCACCGCCAGCAGCATGAGCACTGACAGGGTTGATGAGCCTGCCAGATCCAGGCCCATGAAACCGTCGGTGTAAATCTTGTAGGCCAGCACATTGGTGGTGTCGCCAGGTCCGCCTTGGGTGAGGGTGTCGACCAGCCCGAAACTGTTCGACAGGCTTTCCAGTAGGTCGATGACAAACACGAACAGCAGATAGGGCGCGATCAGGGGCAGTTGTATGTCGAGCATGCGCCGCAAGGGACCTGCGCCATCCAGTGCAGCAGCGGCGAGGTAGTCGTCGGGCACCGATTTCAGGCTGGCGACCAGCATCACGAAGTTGAACGGCACCAGGCACCAGGCATACGCCACGATCAGCAACAGCATGCTCTGTATCGGGCTGGAGTAGGGCGCCCAGGTGCCGGGTGCAATCGCGTTGAGCCATGCGAAGATGCCCATCACCGGATTGGCCAGCACATGAAAGACGATACCGATGGTCGCGCCCGATACCGCGTAGGGCCAGATCAGCAGGTTGCGAAACACGGCGTTGCCGCGCAGTTTCAGTTCCAGGCACAGCGCAAGCACCAGCGCGATGAGGATCGAAAGCACGACGCTCGATAAGCTGAACACCAGCGTCGAGCCCAGCGACGCCAGCACGCCGGGGTCTTTCAGCACACGCCAATAGTTGCTCAGGCCAACGAAGATTTCATTACCGCCGAAGGGCGGCACCAGATGAAACGACCACCAGATGGCCTGGACCGCAGGCCAATAGAAGAACAGGCCGAGCGCCAGCAGTTGCGGCAGGGCGAACAGCAGCGCCAGACGTGGCTGAGGGAAATGTGCACGCGGTTTCATGGCGTTGCCTCGTTTGACTCATTGCTGGCCTGGGCCTGGGCCTGGTGCATCTGCTGAAACAGACCCAGCAGCTGGTTGGCGCGCAGCGTCGTCTGGCGCAGGGCCAGATCGATGCTCTGGCGACCCGCGAGCGCGTTCTCCATTTCCTGTGACCAGATCAGACGCATCAGCGTGATAAAACCGCAGCGCAAAGGCGCGGAGGGCTGACCGTCGATATCGTTCAGCACTGTCAGTCCGACCATGATCGCCGATGGCTCGCTGGCAGCAGATTGCAAACGTGCAGCGCCAGCCTGAGTGACGGGCAGATAGCCCGTCCGTGCGCTGAACATCAACTGGTTGTCCGGTTGCAGCACGAACGCCAGGAATTCCGAGACCAGCCGATAATCTCTCACGGAATGCCCGCGCATCACCCACAGCGAGGAACCTCCGGGGACGTTGGCGCGTCGCTGGGTACCCGCGTAAATTGGCAGTGCCGTGACCTGGATATCGGATTCGGGCGTGCTGTGCACAACATTCCACGCCCCGGTGGAGTCGATCAGCATGGCGCAGTCGTCGGTGGCAAACGCCAGTGCCTGCTGTCCGCTGCGGGTTGCATCCTCATGGACCACCAGACCTTCATGAGTCCATTGCGCGAGGTCTTTCATAAGATGCAGATGGAGGCCTTCGTCGAATTGATAACGGTCACTGCCTGCGGAGCGAACAGCAACGGCGGTGCCTTGCGCTGCGCTGGTCTGCTCCAGCCAGATCCAGGGCGCAAACGCGCTGACGACGGGGCATTTCTGACCGTTTTTCTTCAGGGCCCGCAAGGTATCCGCGAAGGCTTCCCACGTGGCGGGTGGCTCGCTGATCCCGGCAGCGGCCAACGCATTCCGGTGCGTGTAAAGCACGGCTGTTGACGCCGCAAAAGGCTGCGCCGCGAGGGTGCCGTGTTCGTCGGCGTAGTAGCGCCGCAAGGCTGGCAGAAAGGTGTCGTCGGGATAGGCCCTGTGATGATCGGCCATGATCGCCTCGACAGGTCGGGTGGCACCGCCCAAGAGCATGTCAGGCGTGGCGACGTCGTAAATCTCCACCAGTGCCGGGCCTATGCCCGCCCGGTAAGCAGCGACGGTTTTCTGCAGCGTCTGCTCATAGCTGCCCTGGCGAATACAGTGCAGGCGATCACTTTCCTCGCGTTGTGCATTGAAGCTTCTGCACAAATCCGCGATGGCACTCCCGGCCGCGCCACTGTGGCTGTACCAGAACTCGGCCGGTGCAGCGAAGGCGTGTGCAGCGAGCGACAGCAGGGCCAGCACGGAAAACGTCTTACGGATGAAAGGCATGAGGACACTCACAAGAACTCAATGCCATTTAATACAGGTTGTGTGTAGTATTTGTGACCTGCGCCACTTTTATTAAATTTTCATGATTGAAGTGTGCAATGGATGGTGGGCGATACACTGCTTCACACGCCGACTGTTTTAATCCTCCTATGATTTGAAGATTCCATGCCTCTCGACCTCGACACGCCACTTCATTCGCACCAACCGTTGAGCCTCAATGAACGCAAGTTGCTGGACATCCTTCGTCGTCGAGGCGCGATCACCCGTGCCACGGTTTCGACCGAGATGGACCTGGCTCAGCAGTCGGTGCACCGGCTCATCGAAGAACTGATCAGTCGTGGCCTGCTGCGCAGTGGCGAGCGCGTCAAAAATGGTCGCGGCCAACCCAGCCCGCGCATCGAACTGGTCAACGAAGCGGTGTATGCCATTGGTGTATCGATCAACACCGACTCGGCAGTAGTTTGTGTCGCCGATCTGGGCTGCAATGTGCTGGAACAAGTCACCCTGCGCACGCCGCCGTTAAGCCGCAACAGCACCCTGGATTCGCTGGAAAAGACCATCGAACGCATGCTTCAGCGCAACGGCATCGAAGTGCAACGCGTCGTCGGCATGGGCTTCGCGATTGCCGGCTTTTTTCTTGAAAACCGCCAGATCAATGCGCCTGAACCGCTGCGCGACTGGTCATTGATGGACCTGCAACCGGTGCTGGAGGAACGCTTCGGCATGCCGGTCTGGCTGGAAAACAACGCCACCACCGCAGCCATCGGCGAAAGCCTGGTCGGCGTGGGCGCCTGGGCCAGCAACTTCATCTACCTGTCGTTCAACTTCGGTTTCGGCGCGGGCGTCGTCATCAACGGCAAACCGTATTTCGGCAGCCACGGCAACGCAGGCGAGATCACCCTCTACAACGACGAAGAATCGATAAACCGTCCGGCTTTGCGTTACTTGCTCGAAGACCTGCATCAGAGCGGCGTGCAGGTCGACTCCATCGAAGACCTGCGCCTGCGCTTCGACCCCGACTGGCCCGGTGTGGATACCTGGCTGACACGCGTCAAGCCCACACTGGATCGCCTGGTCAACGCACTGGCCGGGTTGTTCGATCCGCAGGCCGTGGTGTTTGGCGGGCAATTACCGCCCGAATTGGGAAAACGCCTGATCGACGCGACGACCTTCTGGGGCACCCATCGCTACAACTCCCCACCGCCTCGGCCGCAGTTATTGCTGAGCGAGACGAATGGTGATGCGGCGGCTCTGGGGGCGGCGTTGGTGCCGTTGAAAGAGCGGTTTTTTGTTTGATCTGTCGTCAGTATCGAGTCGAAGCGGGCATTCAACGCATGATGACATCTACGCCAAAAGCATTTTGACGCCTTCAGCCATTCTGTCGTAGAGCTTGCATCAGTTGCTCAACGACGATGGCTTCAACGGCACCTTCAGTGGAGTCCGCCTTAAAAACAGCGCAGCAAGCCGATGCTTGACCGTCGCCGATGCGGTAGACAGCAATGACGCTGCCTAGCCCGCAGCCTGTGTGCCCGGACAGAGAATACCCACCGTCAATCGAACCTTGCATCAAGCCGAGGCCATATCCCGGCGTGATCCATGGGCGCCCTGGAATCGTGCCGCCTAGTGTTCGTGCGGTCTGCATTTCCTTGAGCAAGCCCGCGCAGAGGAGCTCTGCACTGAGAAGTCGATCCAGAAACAGCGCTGCTTGTGAAATCGGACCGATCAACAAGCCGTGGTAAACCCAGGCGGGGTCATAATTCGAGGTACTTCCCAAATGGGTCGTTTGTAAGTCTGCCCGCGTTCTAGCAAAGCGAACGTTCGAGATGCCCAGAGGGGCAAGCGCACGTTGAATCACTGCATCATCAAGCGTCAGATCGGTCAGCCGTTCAATGAGCCTGCCGATGAATAAGTAGCCGACGTTCGAGTAACGCCAGCCGGTTCCGGGGCTGTATCGAAGTCGGGTACCGTCAAGACGTCGCATCATTTCATCTGCCGGCCAAGCGGGCTCACCGTTAGCAACGGCGGTGTGATACTCCACAAGTTCTCCGTAATCAGCCAGGCCTGCTTCATGCCGCAGCAACTGGCGTAACGTGAAAGGTTGATCAGGAATGGGGTCGTCCAACCCGATCAGTCCATCCTGTACCAACGAGAGGGCTGTCGCAGCCAGGACCGTTTTCGTAAAGCTCCACCAGGGGGCCATCAGCTCCAATCGGTCTGGCGTTTGTGGCTGACCATTTGACAAGAGTGAAATGCGCATTGGCTTCCCTGGAATGTTGAGCGGATCGACAGCCCGACAAGATATCTCAATTACTCTTCTTCGCCGGGGTGACGTCAGCACGTTTGTGCTGTGCTGAGCGACTGTTTTTGACAGAGAGCTGCCTGTGGCGGTGACAGGCGGGTGTGTGGGCTGGCCATTAACATTTATTCATGCAATCGGTGCTTAAGATTCAAGGGGCGCGGCCGATTATACGATATTGCTGAGATTAAGTTGGCTCTAATCATCGTTGAATAAGCCGTTATTGTACAGTCGGAGTTGACAAGTGAAGTTACGCCTAAGCTGCAAAGCTATCATGATCGCCCTGTCGTTTGCCTTGTCGAATGTGGCGGTTTCTGAAGAGCTTAAAGTGTACAACTTTTCGCCTGTCAATCAGTACAATCTTAATCTTTCGGCCAGTTTTTGGAATCCAATCATAAAGTATGTGTCTGAAAAAAGCGGCGTGAATCTCACGCTGAAATTAGGGCGAACGTCCTCTGATACAACGAGTTATGTGCTCGCACAAGAAGTTGATTTCGCTTTTACCAATCATCTTTTTAGTCCGGAACGCGACAAGATGGGCTGGAAGGTGTTTGGTCGCCGTGACGCGCCTGCGCTTGAGGGGCAAATCGTGGTGCCTGCCGACTCGCCAATTCAAAGCCTTTCGGAGCTGGAGGGCAAGGAAGTCGTGTATCCGGGACCGGAAGCGTTCATTGCTTATAAAGTGACAAGTTCGGAATTGGTCAAGAACAAGATCAATACGTCTACTGTGTTCGCAGGAAACATGGACGGTGCTTTCAGCCAACTCCTTAGCGGCAAGGCACAAGCGATGGGGGCCAACTCACAGCTGGTAAGCGGCTACACGGAGAGAGAAGGGAAGTCGTTCCGCGTCCTGTGGAGTTCGGCCTCGTTCAACGATTTGGCCCTCATGGCATCCCCTCGGGTTTCCAAAAAAGAACGTGATGCGGTCGCCAACGCATTTTTTAATATGCAAAACGATCCCGACGGTAGAAGGGTTCTTCGTGAGGCGACCGAGCTGGTCCATGCACCGGCACCGATTACCTTCATTCCTGCGGCGGAAGCGGATTATGCGTCCTATCGTGATTTTTATAATAGTTTGCCAGCAAACCTCAAGTAAATAATTTCAACTTTAGCTGGAGAGGCTGTTAATGAATTTCTTTAAAAGCCTGCTGCCCAAATCACTGACGTCGCGAATACTGGCGATGTTATCTGTTCTGATTCTGACTTTTTTGACGACGGGCCTGGGCCTGTTTTATAAAAATCAGCTGCTTCAGCATATTGAAGAGATTCAAGACACCGCTAACATGCTGATCGAGGTTGCCGCGCAAGCGGTAGAGGAGAGTGTCGTCATCGGCGATTACGACACCATCAAAAGAACCCTCGAAAAAACCCTGGCTCGCTCGCCGTTCAAGTCGGCCATGTTTATTGATCTGTCGGGTGGCGTCATTCGCCTTGAGGCCGCCAGTGCGCCGCTTGGAAGAGCGCCTGCGTGGATAGAGTCTGAAGTCGCTGCACGATTATTCGATGTCAATCGTCCGATCACTATTGGCGGGAAAGATTATGGCGTGATGCGTCTGTCTTTTAATGCCGAGAGAATTGCTGCTGAGCTCTACAGTCTGGTGATCCAGGCGACACTCTTTGCAGTATTTTTCCTGCTGATAAGTTTGATGTTGATGGGGTTCATGATCAAGCGTTCGCTTGCCCACCTGGGCAAGCTCCACTCTTATGAGGCAGAAATCGCTTCAGGCGCAGTGGCAGCAGAAGCGATGTTGGTCGCTGATGCTCCCATGGAAATACAGGAGGCTATAAAAGCGGTAAACCGTACCGCCGCGAGTATGCGCAATCACTTTGGCCTGCGTATCGAATCGTTGATGAACACCTTGGTGCAGCATAAAAATGCCCTGGATGAGGTGTCGATCGTTTGCGAAGTGTCGGCCTCTGGACGTATTACCTACGTTAACGAACGATTCGTAACAAGCTCACAGCACTCGCGAGCCGAGCTTTTAGAGTTGACGATCGATGAAGTCTGGACCGGCATGTCTTCAGCCAATGAACCTTGGCAATGGGCACCTGAAAATGAGGTGTGGAACGGTGAGGTCAGGCTCTCAGGTCGTACCGGCAAGGTTGCATGGCATCGACGCACTGTCATACCTATTCTCGATGACCTGGGCGGCGTTGAAAAATATATCTGCATCGATATCGATATCACCGATCGAAAAGAGTTTGAGGTGGCGATTCTGGATAACTCCAGAAGGCAAAACCTGATCGCCTTGTTTGGTCAGCAGGCGTTGACGGAAGAAAACGTCAGTGCTCTGGGTGAACTGGCAGCACTGACTGCGGCGCAAGGACTGAAATTGCGCAAGGCCGCTTTACGGGTCGTTGATCGAGTGAGTCATGAGCTCATCCTCACCGCAGAGGTTGGCTTCACCGACGTTGAAATCCGCAGTGGTTATCACAATGATTTTTTGAACGGCACTGCTTCTTCCGCCGGGTTTGTCATTAATGCTGATGCGCCTGATAACAGGTACACGCTGCTTCCTGATGAAGCAGTGGAGGCGTGCAGTATCAGGAGCGGCCTGGAGGTTGATATCTCTTGCAGAGAAGTCTTCAAGGGCGTTCTTGGGGTGTATGCCAGCAGGGATTACCGCTTTACGCGTGAAGATGTCAGCTACCTTCAGACACTTGCCAACCTCTTGGCAGCCGCGCTCGAAAGGTATGACGCAAAGAACAAGCTAACCTACCTGGCCGAAAATGATTCGCTTACCCGTCTGCCTAATCGCTGGTTTCTCAGCAATTATCTGCGCGAGATAATCAGTCGGACCACGTCAGCGCCAGATGCAGTAAGCGTCATATTCATAGATTTGGATAGATTCAAAGCCGTGAATGACACCATGGGGCATTCGGTAGGCGATCAATTGCTTATCCAGGCAGGTCGACGCTTGAAAGACTGCATTGATGAGAACAGTGTGGTTGCGCGGTTGGGAGGCGATGAGTTTTCGATCGTCGTCACACACAACGTCTATTCCGAGAGCCTCATCAAATCGCTGGCGACCCAGGTTGTTGATGCGTTGGGTAAACCGTTCAACCTGGGCGGCCAGGATATATTTGTTTCAGCGAGTGTGGGCATCGCTAATTATCCGTTTGACGGGCGTGACACGGGCGTTATCTTGAAGAATGCAGATACCGCCATGTACCACGCGAAGAAAAGTGGTCGTAATAATTACAAGTTCTACAATGCCCGGATGAACGAAAGTCTAACCAGGCGCTTGCAAACTGAAACGCTGTTGCGGGGTGCGCTCGAGCGCGATGAGTTTATTCTGCATTTTCAGCCAAAGGTCAGCCTCACCGATGGCAGGATAAGTGGTCTGGAGGCCTTATTGCGCTGGAATCACCCGGAGCAAGGAATGATTTCTCCGGCCGATTTTATTCCTATTCTTGAGGACACCGGCCTGATCATTCCTGTCGGCGTGTGGGTGATCCAGAAAGTCTGTGAAACCCTGAAAAGCTGGGAAGAGAATAATGTCAGGATGGTGCCGATCGCCATCAATCTGTCCGTCAGGCAGCTTCAGGTAAAAGGCCTGGCTGAAACCGTCAAGCATGTCGTTGAAGCATACGGTATCAACCCCGCTCTTTTAGAGTTCGAACTGACCGAGTCGATGCTGATGATCGATCCTGAGTCGGCGGTTGAGATACTTCGAGATATAAAATCGTATGGCATAAGCCTTTCGGTCGACGATTTCGGAACGGGCTATTCCAGTTTGGCCTACTTGAAGCGTTTTCCTCTTGATGCCCTCAAAATCGACAGGGCGTTCATCAAGGATATCACCAGCAATCATGAGGACGCCGCGATCACCAGGGCGGTAATCGTATTGGCGCACGAATTGGGTCTTAAAGTTATTGCAGAAGGCGTCGAAACAATCGACCAGCTAGAACTGCTCGTGGCGTATGGCTGCGATCAAATGCAGGGTTATCTTTTCAGTAAGCCTGTCATCAGTGATGAGTGTGCAGCGATGATCAAATCGTCACGCAGTCTGGATATAGGGTTTTCTGAAAGCGGTGTGGCGTAGCGTAGTAGTGATCGCGCCTGCGAGAGCGGTCATGGCAGGCCGCTGTACGCAGCGGCTGCTTTTGGCCCCGCTTGTGAAAAAACGCTGTCCTTGGCGGAGCTTTACACAGCTAGGGTGTATTGTCGGTCGCCAGGACTGGATCGATTCCAAAGGATGAAAATGACATTGACTGTCGACAGGTTGGTCAGGATAGCAATGGCCAATCCATTAAACGCTGAAATCATCTCACGCTTACCTTCACTCGGCTTGAATCAATGCATGCTCACTGCGGGCTGCCTGTTCCAAGCCGTCTGGAATCATCAGTCTCATCTGCCATCAGCCTGGGGCGTCAAGGATTACGACGTTTTTTACTTCGACAATGATCTGTCCTGGGAGGCAGAGAGTGAGGTCATTGATTCTGTTCAGCGTCTCTTCCAGGACATCGACGTTAACATTGAGATCAAAAATCAGGCTCGCGTTCATCTATGGTACAGCCAGCGGTTTGGCGGGGATTATCCTCATCTTCAGTCGGCTAAAGACGGGATTGATCGCTACCTGATTGCCGGTACCTGCATTGGTTTGGATGTTGAAACTGGCGAAATCTATGCTCCCAATGGCCTGGCCGACACTGAGCAAGGGCTACTTCGTATCAATCCAAAGAATCCCAAGCCAGATCTGTTCTATCAGAAAGCGAAAAGCTACCAAGCTCGCTGGCCCTGGCTCATGATCGTAGATCCCCAAACTTAGATCACCGCGAGTCAACGCGTTCTCGGGAACGCCAATAGCGCAAAAAGACGCCAAAAGGCGACACATACCGCCAAGGTGAGCAGGAAACCCACAAACCATACCATTACGTGCCGAAAGCGACGGTAGATATGAGCATTTGGGCGTTTGTCCAAATGACCCGCGATGCAAGACAGGCAGATCAGTACAAGGCCAATGTAAATACCTGCCCATGGAATAGAGTTGTACCCACTTACATGAAAGGTGCCTCGCTTACTCACAACGATCAGATCGTTAGCCGCCAAACCATGGCTCACTAAGACGGTGGCAATCAATGCAAACGCGGCCGCGATGATGAGGGTTGGTAGAGTTTGACGATCGTCAGGTTGAGGCAATGGCAGTGTTTCGTTGGTCAATGACGCGATCACGCGCTTAGGCAAGGAACGCCATTTATTAAGGTCCCAGGGCGGCGGCGCTGAGGCTACGGGTTGCCATTGTGCCGATTGGCGTACCAATATCCACATGTAGCAGGACGCCAGGATAGGCCCTGCCAGGACAAACGTGGTGAAGAGCGAAGAGGCAGGAGAGGTGAGGGCTGCCAAGAAAAATAGTGTGATGTGAAACATTCCCGCACCCGTAAGTGCCCTTAGCCAGAAGCTGCGATTGTGCGCGTCTATTTTAGAGTGCCGAAGTTTTATGAAAGACGCCCAGGTTGTCCCTTGGGCCAGAAAAAGAACCGCCGAAGACGCCGCGATACCGCTACGGATGCTTGCTTCTCTCCAGAACAAAGTCCATGTCATCAGACTGGCAGGCAAGAGCATTATCAGCATGATCAGCCACAGGCTGACGGGGTGATAAAAGAAACGTTGGTACGCCATTCCACTCATCCATGTTCATAACACATCATCCATCGGGTGAGCGTAGCAGTCTCGCTACCTGAGTGCATCTCGCCCACTTTTAAGCGCCCCCGAGCGGCCTCGACCAAACGCTGCCTGTGGCGAAAAAAACCGGCCAATAGCGACCCTACAGTCCTGGTCTTCTTTTCGGCCAGCAGTGCAAAGCCAAGCGTTCTGATAGATTGTTAGAAATACCTGTTCGAGAACCGCGATCAATGAGAGTTATTCGTAGCAAAGACTTCACCGCCACTCGAGCTTGGGGGGCTGACGATATAGTTAATTTGGGTGGAACCACTGTCCGCCTCCACTGGACTGACAAGCCCTATAAGTGGCATATCAACGATGGTGAGGAAGTTTTCGCAGTCCTCGACGGAGCGGTGGATATGCATTATCGCGAGTCAGGCATTGAGCGCGTCGTGAGATTGGTGATTGGCGACGTGTTTTTCGCAGAGGCTGGATGTGAACATGTTGCGCATCCTTGTGGAGAAGCACGGATTCTGGTTATCGAACGTGAGGGCAGCGTTTGAGTTGACCAGGCTATCGCCCATCATTCCTGTCCATGCTTATGGAGTTATCCTTGACTGACGGGCGCTTATGGTGCGTTTTTCAGGTCGTACTGTGGATTGACCAAGATGAAGATGCTCCCATGCCAGCTATAGGTTTTGAGTGACCAGTTATTGATTTCATCCGCACCGTCGGCGCGACAATAGATATAGATACCTATCGAAATTAGGGCCTTCGAAGCATGGCAATTGGGCAAGATGGGTCTGTATTTCAAGCTTCATCGCCTTACCTTTGAGTTTTACGACGGGCTATGTTCACGAAGCAAGGAGTGAAACGGACGAATTCGAATGGCTGCTTTTGGCCGACTTCTGCCGGTGTCGAAAGACTGCGCTGGGCCAGCAACGCCCGATTTCATTGTCTATGAGGTTCATGCTTGTCCTCCCAAACACGTGGAGGACGCATCATGCCCAGTACCACGTTCCAATCGAAAAAGCCCTGGAATAAGGGAAACTGGTGGGACAGAAAGCACCGCTTCGTCTCAGAGATATTTGGGAAATTCGCGTCAGACTCGACATGGCTGGCAACACCCGAGATGAGGCGCTATTCGATTTGGTATTCGTGCGTGCAATTCTCACGTTTCGCTGTCATCCAATACCACTGGCGTCGCTGCCGACCCCGCCAACAAACCTCCATCGATGTTGAACTCACTGCCGGTAATGTAGGTAGCCTCATCGGTGGCCAGCAATAGGGCCACAGCCGCCACTTCTTCGGGCATGCCAAATCTTCTGAGTGGAGTGTCTCGAACGAGTGCAGCCATTCGCTCTTCACGGCCAGCATCAGCACCCAGCATAGGCTCCCATATAGGAGTGAGGATGGCGGCTGGATGAATCGAGTTGCATCGAACTTTCAATCCTTGCTCGGCGCAGTAAAGCGCCACCGTCTTGGTGTGATTGCGAACCGCGGCCTTGGACGATGCGTACGCAGCCGCGCCAGGAATACCCACCAGCCCGGAGCGAGAAGAAATGTTGATAATGGAACCCGCCTTAGTATGGCGCATGGCTCGTATAGCGTACTTGCACCCTAGAAACACACCGTCGAGATTGGTGTGATGTACGGCTTGCCAGTCCTCCAGACGCGCATGTTCTGGGTCATGCGGGATAGCCCCCTGCTCAAATCCTGTAATGCCCGCGTTGTTGACCAGTACATCGAGGCGGCCGTGCGCCTTTACGACCTGCGTTGTCACTCGATGCCAATCTTCTTCGCTCCGCACATCAAGACGCCTATAACAGGCGCGATCTCCCAATGCGCTTGCAGCCTCTCTTCCGAGCACGTCGTTTATATCGGTGACGTAAACAAAGCAGCCTTCCTGTACGAACCGTCGCGCAATCGCGGCGCCGATACCCTGAGCCGCCCCTGTAATGATCGCGATTCTGGATGTCAGTTTATTGTCCATAAATGAAGCCTCCGTCGTAAAGCGTGTCCAGCAGCATGCTGAGTGTCGGGTCAACCCGCTTCCAATTGTAATCATCGGCGCACGGCTATAACAAAGTATCGTGAGACGACCCAGAGCATGAAATCCTTTGCGGCTGTGGCCAATGGTTCCTCAGATCATTCGCCTGGAGGTCTGCGCCAGCCTTAAGATTATTGACGAAGTTTTAGTTGGTGGCACAATAGTGGCTTCTGTCGCTGTCGTATGAGGCAGTGGTAAGGCCGCAATTCTTGAATGGATTCGGACAGACGTTCTGTTATTGACTAAGGAAAATCGTAAATGAAACGCTTGAAGACACTGGGCCTTGCGGCAATGCTGGCATTGAGCGGCTGCGCCAGTTTTACCAAGGATGAAGTAGCGCCAGTCACCATGCCTTCCATGGACAGCTACACTAATAAACCCAATGTGTTTGTTGCCTTCGATTTCTATCAGGGCACACCCGGAACCACCGGCGCAGTAGAAGTACCGCAAGCTCGGGATGCACTCAAGCCCCAACTGCAAAAAGCGCTGACTGACTCTGGGCTGTTTGGCCGAGTGACCCTTGATGAGTTCAAGAAGCAGCCAGGCGACTACAGCTTGCACCTCAAGGTGTATAACCATCCGCCAAGCGGTGGCCAAATGGTAATGGCGTTTGTCAGTGGCCTGACCCTGACTATTATTCCGTCGATGGCCACCGATCAGTACAGCATGAGCCTGGACGCGCAGGATTCCCAGGGCAAGGTGCTGAGAACAGTCGGTAACCATGATGCAATCAACACCTGGATAGGTATCTGGTTTGTGCCGATGATGGCCAATACACCGCAGAAGGCTGTTAACGATACGTTTACGCGCCAGGTCAATTCACTGCTCAAGCAGTTGGTGGAGAGCCAGAGTCTGAAGTACTCAATGCTGAAGGTTACTGTTCCGCAGGCGTAATGAACTCACGCCCGAAAAAAAGAGCCCATTTGGGCTCTTTTTTTATTTGTGATTCAGCGCCTGAGTAAACAGCGGGTCGCTGTATAAAGCCTTGAGCAAATCACGCACCAACGGGTTGTAAGCGTTTGCCGCGTTGGGGATAGCGACCGCACCCAAAAAACTGCTGTTCCATTGGCTGCTGACCTGCTTGGTAGCGTCATATTCAACTTTCGCGCCGTTGATCAGGGTGAAGTGCGCGGCGATTGTGCCGTTGCCTGTACCCATTCCAGCGGTCAGTTCATTCTGCGTAACCAGCACATTTAGCTGGCGTGGCGATTGCGGGTCGATCAGACCTGCGCGGTCCAGTTCACCCGTAAGGGCATCCTGGATGTGTTGCGTAATGCTGCCGCTAGGGGATGTGACAGGATTACCGCGCACCTGCAGTGAATCCTGACCTGCCGCAGCGCTGACCTGAGTCTGACGGATCGGTAAAAGGGGAGGCGTTTGCTTGAGCTTCTGGACGTTATCGAAGCTGGGCTCGTAACGCGTCATGGTCACGCCACAGCCTTGCATCAACAGTGCAAGCACCGCAACCAACAGTAGATTTCCTTTCACTGCATTTCCTTGCCTGAGTTATTTGAGGGCGTGATTATCAGGAACCTCAGATTCAAGGGCAATGCTTGATAGCCTGCTGGCCTACATCCTCAGCGCTATAGCCTCTGCCACAAGACACTCCAGCGCAAACTGCTCGGTATAGGTCATCTGAATCGGCGTGGTCTCGCCCTTGACGGTCCGCTCGCCATCGAGGATGTAGCGAATGCGTTTGTCGGTCACACCGATGCGCTTGGCGATCCACGAAGGGGTTTGGCCGATGCGCGAGATCAGTTTGTCGGCATATTCGGTGGAGGGGTTATAGAGTTCTGCGTTGGGTGTCATGGTGTGTCCAGATGGAAGTCAGTGCTATAGATGCGGGGGAGTATGCAGCACCGTGCGCTGTTCGTCGCCGTGGGGCTGGCAACCTACCCGTATTATGCAGCGACTGGCAGATTGCCTTCGCGAGCAAGCTCGCACCCACAGAAGCCTGTCTTCGTGAGCAAGCTCGCTCCCACAGAAGCCTGTCTCCAGCAGCAAACCGCGCAGCGTCATTCAATGCAAGTGGCGGGTGGGGCGATCCTTCGCCCGTCCTTATTCAGCGACGATCAGAGTTTCACGCCCAGTGTTACAAACGCGCTGCGCGGTGTGCCCACTTGAAGAATCTGCAAGTTGCCCGCCGGGTCGGTGGCTGCGCTGGCGTCGGTGTTGAGGGTGGAGATGTAGCGTTTGTCGAACAGGTTGACCATGTTCAGCGACAGCGTGGTGTCCTTGAGGGCGCCGAGTTTGCCGAAGTCATAGCCGAGGTTGGCGTTTGCCAGCCAGTAGCCGCTGACACTGGAGTCATTGGTGTAGGTGTAATAGCGCTTGCTGATGTAGCTGCCTTGCAAGCCGGCGTTCCAGTGTTCCCAATTCCAGTCCAGGTTGCTTGAATACATCAGTTTCGGTGTATCGACGACGGTCTTGCCTTTTACATGAACGGTGTTGCCGCCGCTGGCGTAGTCATCGTCGTAAGTGCTGTGGTTATAGGACATGGAGTTGGACCAGCGCCAGTTCTCATTGGGCGTCAGGCCGAACGACAGCTCCAGGCCTCGACTGGTGACCGAGCCGACGTTGGCGACGCCGTTCTGGCAGATGACGATGCCGGTGCAGTTGGTGATGGCGACCAGGCGGTTATCGAATTTGGTGTTGTAGATCGCCGCCGAGGCCGAATACAGTTTGGTGCTGCGGCGCACGCCCAATTCGACGGTTTTCGAGGTTTCCGGCTTCAGGTCCTTGAAACCGTTCTGCGCATCGACGGCGCTCTGCGTCGTGAAGAACGGGCTGTAACCGCCACTCGGGAATGCGGCCATGTTTTCCGAGTAAGAGGTGAAGACTTCGTCGTCTTCGTCGAGTTTGTAGGTTGCGCCTACTTGCGGCAGAAACCTGTCCCGCGCTTGCAGCGAACCACTGGCATAACCGCCACCTTTGCCCTCGGCTGTCGAGGTCGTCACGGTATTCTTCGCGCCGAACTCAAGTTTGAGGCGGTCATCGAGCAGGGTGTAGGTGTCGCGCAGGTAGAACTGCCGGGTCAGGTCGTTGTAACTCTGATCCAGAACGGTGGCCGCCAGGGGCAGGCCATCGGTTTTGACGATGTGGTTCTGCGGCGTCGCATTGGTGGTATCGAACAGGTAGCGCGAGATGTCGTTCTTGTTGGACTGAATCCAGAACCCGCCCTGAATTTCATGCTGGCCGAGGTAGTAGGTCAGCGAGCTCTGGAAGCCGGTTCGATCGATGCCGTATTTTGTGCTGCGAATCGAATTGCTCGGCACTGTCGTCGAGCCGCTGGTGTAGACGAACGGGTAATACGAATTGCCCCGGCCCGAGTCATGGTGGTGATAGACGGTCGCGTCCAGAACCAGATCATCGGTCAGCGAGAAGTTGCCGTTGAGGATGTCCAGTTCGTCGTCGCGCAGGCTGCTGGCGTTGTAGGTCGCATCGTTCGCGCTGGTGACCCCGCCGCTATAAATGCCGTTGGCTGCATTGACTGCGCGGGTCCAGTCCGGCGTGTAGTAGCTCCAGTTGTAGCCCAGACGCTGGATGATGCTCTTCGACAGGTTCGGCAGGTTGGCTTCGTCATGGGACGAGGTGCTGTGGAAGAAACTCACCCGGTTGTCGCCGAAGTCGTAGTTGACCTTGGCGTTCACCGCGTCGGACTTTTGCGGGTTGTTGTGGCCTTTCCAGGCGTCGGCGTCGTACTTTTCGCCCGACACGTACGCTGAAAGTCCGTTGTATTCGCCGGTGTCGACCCGCATGAAAGTGCGTGACGTGTCGTAGCTGCCCAGGGTTTGCGACAGACGCGCGCCGAACTCTTTATCAGGGTTGGAACTGGTGAACTGGATGGTGCCGCCCAGATCACTGTTCGATGCCGTGCCCAGTGAGCCGATGCCGGGTGCCACTTCGCTGGAGGCGATGTTTTCCGCGATGATCGCGCGGGTGATGCTCAGGCCGTTGAAGTTGCCGAAGCTCATGTTGCCAAGGGTGACGCCATCCAGCGTGTAGCCCAGGTGGTGCATATCGAAGCCGCGCAGGCTGATGCGCTGGCTGCCTTCCTCGCGGCCCAGCGGATCACCGGACTGGAAGTTGACCCCCGGCAGGCGTTGCAGAACCTTCATCGGGCTGGTGCCTGCCGAGTAAGCCTTCACATCCTTTTGCGTCACGCGCTGCACCTGGCGCGTCTCGCCCTGACCAATCACCGACACCGTGCCCAGCGTCATGGCGGCGCTGTTGTCGCTGGCGGGCGCCGTTGCCGAGGTGGGCACATCGTCATCGGCCTGAATGAACGGGCTGATCAGGCACAGTGAGTTCAATGAAACCAGCAGCGCGAGGCGCGTTACCGGGAATCGAGGGGCACGCGGTATCGATCGATTGTTCATGGAAAGGTTTTCCTGGGGGCGTCAGGGCGCCGCGCTTGCGGCAGGTCATGTGGTTAACGACAGGTTCTTGTTTCAGGGGCTTTCGGTAATCACCGACAGGCGACTGATGCCGGCTTTCTGCACATCGGCCAGTACCTGCGCCACGCGGCCGTAACCCGTCGCCTGATCGGCGCGCAGGCTGACGGCGACGTCCGGGTCTTTGCTGTGCAGGGCTTGCAGCGCCTCCGGAAGTTGCTCCAGCGCTACAGCTTCGCTGTCGATGAACACGCCGCCGCTGGCGTCGACACTCACCACCACCGGGTCGGCCTGATCCAGTGAGGTGGTGGCGACGGTCTGCGGCAGGTCCAGCGGTATGGCGTTATTGAGCAGCGGCGCGGTGACGATGAAGGTCACCAGCAATACCAGCATCACATCCACCAACGGCGTGATGTTGATGTCGCTGATTGCATCGTCATCGTTGGACGTGGAGAAGGACATGTCAGCTCACTCCTTTCAGGCTCGGGGCCGTCTTGTCGCGGTGGTCGGGTTGCAGCCGGAAGGCGTTGCGTTGCGAGAGGTTGAGGAAATCCACGGCGAACTCTTCAAGGTCCGCGATCACCAGCTTCAGACGCCGCCCGAAAAAGTTGTAAGCCAGCACCGCAGGCACCGCGACGGCGATGCCAACGCCGGTCGCTACCAGCGCTTCGCCAATCGGCCCGGCGACCACCGCAATGCTCGCCGACCTGGCCTGGCTGATCGCGCTGAGTGCATGAATGATCCCGAACACCGTCCCGAACAGGCCGATGAAGGGCGCGGTGCTGCCGATCGATGCCAGCAGGATCATGCCGCTCTCCAGGCGACGACGTTCCTTGTGGATCTGCTGGCGCAGGCTGCGCTCAAGCAAGTCCTGGCGGTTCCAGCTGTGGCCCAGGTCCGGCGAGTCGTGGGGCGCGGCGAGGGCCTGCGCGCCGGCATCGGTCAGGCGTGCCAGGCTGCCTTCACTGTGCGGCAGGTGCAGCGCATTTTTAAGGTCACGGGCGGCCCAGAACTGCGTGGCGTAGCGTCGGTTCTGCCGGGTCAGTCGCCAGTGCTGGAAGGTCTTGCCGAGCAACAGCGCCCAGGTCACCAGCGAGAAAATCACCAGCAGGGCCATTGAGGATTGGGTAATGAGTACGGAATAAGCAGTGTTCATGACGTGAGCCTCAGGGTGCGAGTTTGAAAGCCATGGGGACGTTGACCCAGCCTTCTACCGGGGTGTCGCCGCGTTTGGCGGGAATAAAGGTCCATTGCCGGACGGCGGCCTGCGCGGCTTCATCCAGCGCCGGAACGCCGCTGCTTTGCAGCACTTGCACCTGGTCGGTACGTCCGTTGGGCAGCACATGCACACGCAGCATCGTCGTGCCTTCCTGATGGCGGCGCGCGGCGGCGGGCGGGTAGACCGGCGGCGGATTGTTCAGGTAACCGGCCCGGCCTATCGGCGCGGTGGTGGTCTGTGGTGCCGCGGGTGCAGGTCTTGGCGCTGGCGCTGCAGCAGGTGCCGGTGTGGGCGCCGCGACGGAAGGTGCCGGCGCAACAGGTTTGGCGACAGGTTTGCTCGTCGCGGTTCTGGGCTGCGCCTTGGGCTTGGGTAGCTCGGCAGGTTTGGGCTCAGGTGGCGCAGGCTTGGGGGCTGGCGCAGGCGGCTCCGGTGCTGGCTGAGGCGTTGGCTCGGGCGGCGTCGGTTGTGCAACCGGCGGCGCCACGGGCGGCGGCATCCACTGCACGGTGATCGGCATCGGCGGTGTCGGCTCGGGTGCTTGCGGGTGATCGGCCATCAGCCACGCGGCCAGCGCGGCATGCAACCCGATCGCCAGTGCAATCGCCAATGCGGCGTGCGGCCATGTGCGTGGTGCGTTGTCGCTGTGCTGCTGGACCACAAGCGACGACGGGGCAACGTTGCAGTTACCCACAGGCTGATGGGGCCAGTGTCGTAGCTGGCGCGGCGGTAATCGGCGGGGCAGTATCAGCGTTGACATGAGTTCAGCTCACCCGTGAAGGAATACGAGCCCGTCGTGTTGGCGAAAGGCTCGTTTCAACTGGAGCTGATATTAATACTCGTTGTGTGTATTAATTATGACCGCCGCCGTGTGATCGTGGTTTTCTGCTGTTAAACGTGAACCGGCTTGCCGCGCAACTGTTCGTAAATTTCATTAGGCGAGGCATCGGCTGCAATGCTATCTGTCCAGACGTGCCACGTTCCTACCTACACGAAACGTATTGCCGCGCAGGCTGGGCAACAGGGCGTCACCCTCTTGATCCGCGGTTCAAACCTTGGACAGAAACGGGAGAACTCGATGAAATTGCTACGTTACGGTGAGAAGGGTCTGGAAAAGCCAGGCTTGCTTGATGCTGCCAACCAGATCCGTGACCTGTCTGCACACGTCAAGGATATCGCTGGCGATGTGTTGAGCCCGGCAGGTCTTGCAAGCCTGGCTGCGCTGGATCCCGAGAGCCTGCCTCTGGTTCCGGGCCAACCACGCGTCGGAGCGTGTGTCGGGCAGGTCGGCAAGTTCATCTGCATAGGCTTGAACTACGCTGACCACGCGGCCGAGTCGCAGATGGAAGTGCCGAAGGAACCGATCATCTTCAACAAGTGGACCAGTGCAATTTGCGGCCCCAACGATGATGTCCAGATCCCCCGTGGTTCGCTCAAGACTGACTGGGAGGTCGAACTGGGCGTGATCATCGGCAAGGGCGGACGTTACATCGACGAAGCCGATGCCATGGCGCACGTAGCCGGGTATTGCGTGATCAACGATGTGTCCGAGCGCGAATGGCAGCTAGAGCGCGGCGGGACCTGGGACAAGGGTAAAGGCTTCGATACCTTCGGCCCGTTAGGTCCATGGCTGGTGACCCGCGACGAAGTTGCCGATCCTCACTCGCTCGACCTGTGGCTGGAAGTGGACGGCCACCGCTATCAGAATGGCAATACGCGCACGATGATTTTCAGCGTGCCGCAACTGATCGCCTACCTGAGCCGTTGCATGAGCCTGCAACCAGGCGATGTCATCTCGACGGGGACGCCACCGGGTGTGGGGCAGGGCGTGAAGCCGCAACCTGTCTTCCTGCGTGCAGGGCAACGCATACGTCTGGGGATTGCGGGGCTGGGCGAGCAGAATCAGTTGACCGTTCCGGCCGACTGACCCGCTGCCAGCAGGGAGCTGGCAATCGGCTCCCTGTCACACAAGCCATCAGCCCTGCAAAAACGCCAGCAGGTCTTTGTTGAGCATCTCTGCATGGGTCACTGCAAACCCGTGCGGCGCGCCTGGGTAGACCTTCAGCTCGGCCCCCTTGATCATCGCGGCAGCCCGTTTGCCCGAAGCCTCGAATGGCACCACCTGATCGTCGTCACCGTGAATCACCAGGGTCGGCACATCGATTTTTGCCATGTCCGGGCGGAAGTCGGTTGCGGAGAACGCCGTCACGCAATCCAGCGTGCCCTTGAGCGAGGCGAGCAGGGCGATGTTCAGCGTCTGCGTCTGTACGCCTTCGGAGACTTTCTGGCCGTGGTTGATGCCGTAGAACGTGCTGGCGAAGTCGCTGATGAATTGGGCGCGGTCCTTGAGCAGGCCTGCCATGATGCCATCGAATACGGACTGCTCGACGCCTTCCGGGTTGTCAGCGGTTTTGAGGAAGAACGGTGTGACCGAGCCCAGCAACGCCAGTTTGGCCACCCGCTCGCTGCCATGTTTGGCGATATAGCGCGTGACGTCACCGCCGCCCATGGAGAAACCCACCAGTGTCACGTCGCGCAGATCGAGGTGTTCGATCAGCTCGGCGATGTCGTCAGCGAAGGTGTCATAGTCATAGCCGGTCCACGGCTGACCGGAACGACCGAACCCGCGGCGGTCGTAGGCGATGGTGCGATAGCCCCGGCTGCTCAGGTATTCCATCTGGTATTCCCACATGTCCGCATCCAGCGGCCAGCCGTGGCTGAACAGGACCGGTTTGCCCGTGCCCCAATCCTTGTAATAGATCTCGGTGCCATCTTTGGTGTTGAACGTGCTCATGCAGATTCCTCTTGATGTCAGGTTCTCGATGTCGGGTTGATCCGGCGAACGCCGTGCTGCGCAGGCGGGTGAACGCCTTCGGCAGCTCCCGATAATTCCGGCACTGGAGGTTTTGCATAGTTCAGTCGAGAAGACTGAGCGTACTGCCCAACCGCGGTTTTCTGAAACATTGCCTCATCGTATTTCCCTGCCGAAACCGAACTTGCCGCGCATACGGGAATCAGTTCATTGGGGTCGAGGCTTGCCTTGCCCTGTCTATGGTTTGACTTGCCCATTGAAGGAGAGAACTGCGTGGCGTCTCAGCTGAAAATCTTGATCCTTTCGGGTCTGCTGTTATTCGCAGGCAGTTTCAATCTCCAGGCGGCCGATGTACCTGCATTACCGATGGGCGCGGCGGTGCCGGCAGACGACAAGGCTGCTGAAAAGGCTGACCCCAAAGCCGACCCCAAGGCCGCTGACAAACCCGCCGCGAAAGCGGATGACAAGGCGGCGGACAAGGACAAGACCGATGCGAAACCAGCCGATGGTGCAGAGCCTGCGGCCGAGGCCCCAGAGTTGCTGGTGCAGGGCGGGTTGCTCGGTGCCATCAGTACCAGCATCGATGACGTCCAGGAAAAGCTCAATCTGGATGACAACCTGTTCGACGCCTGGCAACTGCGCGCCGATCGCGCCGCTGACGAGCTGGAAAAGCTGGTCAACAAACGCACCACACGCTCCCCATGGAGTGTCGCCGGGGACTTTCTCGCCCTGTCTTTTGTATGGATCGCATCGTTTGCGGTTCTGACCACGCTGGGTCGTTTTCTGGCCGTACGCTTGTGCCGCACACCGTTCATGCGGGTGCGCGCGCGCAGTCAGGCGCTGCTCAAGTACGTGTTGCCATTTACTCTGCCAGCCATCGTCTGCCTGCCGTTGACCCTTTACGTCAGCCACTTCATGCCGTCTTCGGTAGGCCGCGCGCTGGCGCTGTGTTTCGCGTATGCAACCAGCAGCGGCATCGTCTCGACTTCGGTGCTGCTCTGCGTGATCGTGATGTTCAACTTCGGGCATAAGCGTGCCGGCGTGCGCATGATCCGCCGCTACGCGCCGCGGCCACTGTTCGTGGTCGGCTTCCTGGCGGCGCTGAGTGACGCGCTGACCAGTCCGCAGATCGCCCGTCAGCTGGGCAGTAACGTCACCACCAGTGTTGCGGTGTTTACCGGGCTGTTTGCCTCGGTGGTGTTCTGCATGCTGATCATCAAGGTGCGTCGCCCGGTGGCCCACCTGATCCGTAACCGCTCCTTGAGCAGTCGTCTGCAGCGGCCCGCGCTGCAACAGTCGTTGAAGATATTCTCCAGGCTGTGGCACCTGCCGATCCTGCTGATGATTCTGGTCTCGGCGATCAACCTGATTGGCGCTGGCGAGGACAGTCAGCAAGCGCTGCGGTGTGCGTTGTTCACCACCATTCTGCTGATTGCCACGGTGTTCCTCAGCACCGTGTTCCAGCACCTGTTCAAACCGACGGAAACCCTCGGGCGCGGCGGGCATGTGTACAAGGCGCGCCTGCTGAGCCTGGTGTACGCGGTGTTGCGTATCGCGCTGGCCATCGGGTTCATCGAGATACTGGGGCGGATCTGGGGCTTCTCGATGTTCGAGTTTGCCCAACGCAATACTCTGGGCCGAGTGATCAGTGATTCGCTGAGCAGCATCGGTCTGATCTTCGTCGTCACCTGGCTGTTGTGGGTAGTGCTCGACACCGCCATTCAGGAAGCCCTGAAACCGCCGGTCAATCATCGCAGCGGACGCCAGCCGAGTACTCGGATCAAAACCATTCTGCCGCTGCTGCGCAACGCGGTGAAAATCATTCTGGTGGTGATCTGTGCGATCACCACCATGGCCAACCTGGGCATCAACGTGGCACCACTGCTGGCGGGTGCCGGTGTGGTCGGTCTGGCCATCGGTTTCGGTTCGCAACAACTGGTGCAGGATGTGATCACCGGCCTGTTCATCATCATCGAGGACACCTTTTCGGTGGGCGACTGGGTGGTGCTCAGCACCGGCCATTCCGGGTCGGTGGAAAGCCTGACCATTCGCACCGTGCGCCTGCGTGACGGCAAGGGGTTCGTCCACTCGGTGCCGTTCGGCCAGATCAAGGCGGTCACCAACCAGTCGCGGCAATTCGCGTACGCGTTCTTCTCGGTGCAGTTCACCTATGACTCGGACATCGATGACGCGCTGGCGCTGATCCGCGAGACCGGCCAGTCGATCAGCGAAGACATCCTGCTCAAGCACAACCTGCAGGGGCCGCTGGAGGTCTTCGGCGTCGATCGCATGGACCTCAACGGCGTGGTGCTGACCGCGCAATTTCGTACCTCTTCGGGCGGTCAGTACGCGGTGGGGCGCGCGTTCAACGAGCGTCTCAAGCGCCTTGTGGACAAGAACCCGAATGTGCGTTTTGCGCAGACTTATCCACAGATGGTCATGGGGCCGGGCTTCAATAACCCGCAGGCTGGCGTCGAAGCCGAAGGGCCACCCGCGCCCTCGGACCCTGCCATGGCGACACCTTCTGCGCCTGCGCCCGCGCCGCTCAGTCTGTCCAAAGGCAACAGCACGCCCGGCCCGGCAGCTCAGTAATTCAACCGACGCACGGGGACGCTGCAACGCTTTGTCGCGGCGTCATTAACCCGCCAGGCTGCGCAACTGTTGGGGGTTGGCAGGCAACGTGTTATGTTTGCAGGCGTTTTTCAATTGTTCGTTTGATTACCTGATACCGAGCCTGCTGACTCTATGCGAATGCGCCTTATGCTGTTGGGCGGCGGGAATGCCCTCGGGCAGGCGCTGATTCGTCTGGGTGCCGAGGAAGACATTGGTTTCCTCGCACCACGTCCACCGCAAGACGGCTGGGACGTGGCGAGCCTCACGCAACTGCTTGATGACACCCGTCCCGATGCCCTGATCAACCTTGCTTACTACTTCGACTGGTTTCAGGCGGAGACCGTGAGTGAAGCGCGCCTGACCCATCAGGAGCGCTCTGTCGAGCGTCTTGCCGAACTGTGTCAGCACCACAACATCACGCTGGTTCAGCCGTCCAGCTATCGTGTGTTCGATGGTTCCCGCGCGACGGCCTACAGCGAAAAAGACGAGCCTGTACCTCTGGGCCTGCGCGGCCAGGCCCTGTGGCGTATCGAGCAGAGCGTTCGTGCGACCTGCCCGCAACATGTGCTGGTGCGTTTCGGCTGGTTGCTGGATGACAGCACCGATGGCGTGCTGGGCCGCTTTCTCTCGCGTGCCAAGGAACCCGGAGAGCTGCTGCTCGCCGACGATCGTCGCGGCAACCCGACGCCGGTCGATGATGCGGCACGGGTGATCATTTCGGTCATCAAGCAACTCGACTGCGAAGCGCCGCTGTGGGGCACCTACCACTACGCCGGACACGAGGCGACCACGCCACTGGCGCTGGGGCAGGCAGTGCTCACCGAAGCGCGTCTGCTGCACGCGCTGGCCATCGAATCGCCCACTGCGCAGGCTCATGCCGCGCGTCCCGATGCAGCCGAAGAACCGCAGCACGCGGTACTGGCCTGCAAGAAAATTCTCCACACTTTCGGCATCAAGCCCCGCGCCTGGCGGGCCGGCCTGCCAAGCCTGCTGGATCGGTATTATCGACATGTCTGACGCTCCTGTTCTGATCACTGGAGGTGCGGGTTTCATTGGCTCGCACCTGACCGACGCATTGCTTGCCAGCGGGCAGACCGTGCGTATCCTCGACAACCTCTCGGCAGGCAAGCGCAGCAACTTGCCGCTCGATAACCCGCGGGTCGAACTGATCGAAGGGGACGTGGCCGATGCCGACCTGGTCAAGCGCGCGGCGCAGGGCTGCAAGGCCGTTGTGCACCTGGCGGCAGTGGCCTCGGTGCAGGCGTCGGTCGATGACCCGGTGCGCACCCACCAGAGCAACTTCATCGGCACGTTGAATGTCTGCGAGGCCATGCGCGAAGCGGGCATCAAACGGGTGATCTTCGCTTCCAGCGCGGCGGTGTACGGCAACAACGGTGAGGGCGAAGCGATCACCGAGGACACCACCAAAGCACCGTTGACCCCTTACGCCTCGGACAAGCTGGCCAGCGAGTATTACCTGGATTTCTACCGTCGCCAGCATGGCCTGGAACCGGTGATCTTTCGCTTCTTCAACATTTTCGGGCCACGCCAGGACCCATCGTCGCCGTACTCCGGTGTGATCAGCATCTTTGCCGAGCGTATCCGCAAAGGCCTGCCGATCAGCGTGTTTGGCGATGGCGAGCAAACGCGGGATTTCTACTACGTCGGGGATCTGCTCAAGCTGCTGCTGCAGGCCTTGTCACGGGAAAGCGCTATCGAAGGCGCGATCAACGTCGGCCTGAACAAGACCACATCGCTCAACGAACTGCTGGCTGCGCTTGCGCAGGTTGTCGGCAAGCAGCCGGAAGTCACCTATCAGGCACCACGCTCGGGCGACATCAAACACTCCCGCGCCAGCAACCAGCGCCTGCTGGAACACTTCACCCTCGACGAGCCAACGCCGCTGGTGCGTGGGCTTGAGTTGTTGATGGGGCAGTGAGCCCTACATCGAATGTAACTGCCTATTCGCGAACAAGTTCGCTCCTACAAAAGCCTGTGAGCACCTGTAGGAGCGAACTTGTTCGCGAAGATGATATTGCAGGCGCAGAAAGTGCATCGAATGTAACTGCCTATTCGCAACAAGTTCGCTCCTACAAAAGCCTGTGAGCACCTGTAGGAGCGAACTTGTTCGCGAAGCCGATATTGCAGGCGCAGAAAGTACATCGAATGTAACTGCCTATTCGCGAACAAGTTCGCTCCTACAAAAGCCTGTGAGCACCTGTAGAAGCGAACTTGTTCGCGAAGACGATATTGCAGACGCAGAAATTACACCGAATGTAACTGCCTATTCGCGAACAAGTTCGCTCCTACAAAAGCCTGTGAGCACCTGTAGGAGCGAACTTGTTCGCGAAACCGATATTGCAGACGCAGAAATTACACCGAATGTAACTGCCTATTCGCGAACAAGTTGCTCCTACAAAAGCCTGTGAGCACCTGTAGGAGCGAACTTGTTCGCGAAGCCGATATTGCAGACGCAGAAATTACACCGAATGTAACTGCCTATTCGCGAACAAGTTGCTCCTACAAAAGCCTGTGAGCACCTGTAGGAGCGAACTTGTTCGCGAAGCCGATATTACAGGCGCAGAAAGTGCATCGAATGTAACTGCCTATTCGCGAACAAGTTCGCTCCTGCAAAAGCCTGTGAGCACCTGTAGGAGCGAACTTGTTCGCGAAGCCGATATTGCAGGCGCAGAAAGTACATCGAATGTAACTGCCTATTCGCGAACAAGTTCGCTCCTACAAAAGCCTGTGAGCACCTGTAGAAGCGAACTTGTTCGCGAAGACGATATTGCAGACGCAGAAAGTGCATCGAATGTAACTGCCTTCGGACCAGCCCGCTCCTGCAAAAAACGCGGCATTACTTCGTCATGGAGTTGGTACGAGATCATCAGGTCTACAAAACACAAAGGCACCCAATAAGGGTGCCTTTGTGTTTGTGGCGCTTGAGACGTTCAGGTCAGAACTTGTAACCCACACCCACCATGTATACCCATGGGTCGATGTCCACGTCGACCTTGGTCTTGCCGACGGCCAGGGCTGACGGGCCGTCCACGGTTGCTTTGGTGTCGATGTCGACGTACCAGACCGAGGCGTTGAGCAGTACGTTGTCGGTGATCATGTAATCCATGCCCAACTGCCCGGCCAGGCCGACCGAGTCCTTGAGCTTGAGGTTGCTGAAACCCTGATCCTTGCGGTTGCCGGTCAGGTCGGTATCGAAGAACGTGGTGTAGTTGATGCCCACGCCAGCGTACGGCTGGAATTTCGACGACGGTTCCATCGGGTAGTACTGCAACGACAGCGTCGGGGGCAGTTGTTTGATATCGGCCAGCTTGCCATCCAGGCCAGGCCCGAGGCCTTTGACCGACACGGTGTGGCTGAACGGCGTAGCGGCCAGCAGCTCGATGCCGACGTGCTGGGTCAGCATGTAGGCGAAGGTCAGGCCCAGCTGGTTTTCGCCGTCGACAGTCGCTTTGGTGCCGGAAACCTTGGCACCGTCGAGGCGTACTTCGCCGCTGTCTTCATTGGGCTGGACGTGTGCGACACCGGCGCGAACGATGAAGTCGCCAGGCTGGTAGGCGTGTGCCGCGACCGGGGCGGTGAGGGCAAGCGCGACAAGGGACGCGCGTAGCAGATGCTTGTGCATGGAGGCTCCAGAGATCAGTCAAAATTTATGGGCGTAATGTTAAAGCGCTGTCGAGCGGCGACTTTGACTCAGCTCAATGAAATCGCTGGGAACCTCGTGATCCTTATGAATCCGGCAACTCGTAGACAAGAATCTTGTCTGCCTGCATCTGATAACCCGCTTCTGCCAGTTCGCTGGAAGACGACTTGGCCTGCATCGGTCCTTCGATCCAGTACGGCTGATACAGCTCATCGACCTTCACACCCAGCTCGCTCGTGACATGCACGATCTGGTTCGCCGGTGGCGGCGGCACATGGATGCAGGCGCCGAAATACGGGACCAGCAAAAACTCCGTCACCCGGCCTTCCTCACTGACCTCGAGCGGCACGATGTAGCCCGGTAAACGCACCAGTTTGCCGTCCAGTGCCTTGACCACCGGCGCATGCGGCGCCAGTTGGTGGGCCGCAGGCGCTGCCTCCATGGCCAGTGCATCGGACAGCTTGGACATATCGTGCAGCGGAGCCGTTACCGGCTTCACCACAGGTGCATCGGGTGGAATCATGTCATTCCAGGTCAGCTCACGCGGCTCGGCGGCCCACACTTGAGTGGTAACCGAGAACAGCAGAGTGAGTAGCATGCGCCGCATCATGAAGGTCCTCATAAACGAATCGACAGTCCATCGGCCAGTGACTGCCTGTAGGCTCGCCAGGCTGGCACGGTTCCCATCAACAGCGCGCAGCCGAGAATGGCACCGAGTAATGTCCATTCATATTGGCCAGGTGGCATAGACGACAGGTACAGACCGTAGTTGTCGAGCACGTAGTCGCGGGCCACGAAGATGCCGATATAGAGCAGCGCAAGGCCGCTGATGACACCCGCCAGCGCCAGGGCGAAGGCTTCGAGTATAAGCAGACTTGCGATATGCCAGGGGCGCGCGCCGACCGAGCGCAGTATGGCCATTTCCCGGCGGCGCTCGTTGAGGCTGGTGAGAATCGCAGTCAGCATGCCGATCAGTCCGGTCAGCACCACGAACAGCGAAATCACGAACAGCGCCTTTTCCGCCGTGCCCATCAGGCTCCACAGCTCCTGCAGTGCCACGCCGGGCAGAATCGCCAGCATGGGCTCGCCACGGTATTCGTTGATCTCGCGTTGCAGGCTGAAGGTGGAAATCTTGCTGTTCAAGCCCAGCATGAAGGCAGTGATCGCCGTCGGCGTCAGGTCCATGTTGCGCGCCTGATCGGCTGAGATGCGCTCGTTGCCGCGTGCCGGGGCGCCGTTGTGCCAGTCGATATGAATGGCCTCCATGCCGCCCAGGCTGATATGCAGCGTGCGGTCCACCGGGGTACCGGTCGGCTTGAGGATGCCGACCACAGTGAATGGCTTGTCGTCATGCTTGACCAGGCTGATCGCGGCGACACCGTGCGCCAGTACCAGCTTGTCGCCCAGCTTGTAATGCAGCGCCTTGGCGACCTCCGAACCCAGCACCACTTCAAAGGGATCGGTCTTGAACTCGCGTCCTTCGGCCATTTCCAGGTGCTGTTGGCGACCGAATTGATAATGCTCGAAATACGCTTCATTGGTGCCCATCACCCGGTAGCCACGATGGGAGTCGCCCAGCGAAACCGGGATCGCCCACTTGACCTGCTTGCTGTTGGCGAAGTGCTCGAAGCTGTCCCAGCGAATGTTGTTGGTGGCATTGCCGATGCGGAACACCGAGTACAGCAACAGGTTGATCGAGCCGGAGCGCGCACCGACGATCAGGTCGGTGCCGCTGATGGTGCTGGCGAAGCTGGAGCGCGCTTCAGTGCGCACCCGCTCGACGGCCAGCAACAGGCAAACCGACAGCGCAATGGCGAAGGCAGTGAGAAACGCGGTGAAACGGCGGTTGGCCAGGCTGGCCATGGCCAGACGAAACAGATACATCTCAAATCTCCACGGCAACGGCGGCGCGATTCAGGTCGCTCAGCGACAGATCGCGATCAAACAGCGGTGCCAGGCTCTGGTCATGACTGACAAACAGCAGGCTGGCCCCGGCCTCGCGGCACTCGGCGAACAACAGGCGAATGAACGCCTCGCGCGAGTCCGCGTCCAGCGCAGACGTTGGCTCGTCGGCAATCACCAGCTCCGGTTGACCGATCAGCGCCCGGGCGGCAGCGACTCGCTGTTGCTGGCCGATGGACAGCGAGTCGGCGCGGCGTATCAGCATCGCCGGGTCTTTCAAACCCAGGTGGGCGAGCAGGGTAGTGGTGGCTTTCTCGACGCTGCCATGGCGTTGCCTGGCACGCTCGGCGCGGACCTTTGAAAAGTGACAGGGCAGTTCGATGTTTTCCCGCACCGACAAAAACGGCAGCAGGTTGAACTGCTGGAAGATGTAGCCAGTGTGATCGACGCGAAAGCGATCACGCGCGGCCGAAGAGAGGGCCGACAGGTCCTGGTTCAACAGGCGAATGCTGCCGCTGACCGGTTTTTGTACACCGCCCAGCAGGCCCAGCAGCGTGGTTTTACCGCTGCCACTCGGGCCTTTGAGGAACAGGGTTTCGCCGCTTTGCAGGCGGAACTCGGGGATGTCCAGCAGTTGCGGATGGCCGGGCCAGTTGAAGCGCAGGTCCGACAGTTCGATCAGTGCTTGGGTCATGGGCTGACTCACGCTCGGTTGGAAATTAAAAGACCGGGCCAGGCCCGGTCGTTGTACTGCAGGGTGCGATCAGAATTTCAGCGTCGGGTTGGCTGCGATCACTTCTGCGCCTGACTGGCCGCCTGGCGAAATCAGTTGTACCTGAAGCTTCTTGGTGTCGGGAAAGGTTGTGAAGATTTGCGACAGGTCGAGCTTCTTCAGAATGGCCGGTGCGTCACAGACGAACTTGTAATGACCGTGAATTTCGCTGTGCTCATGATGATCGGCGTCGCCGCCCTTGGCGTGTTCATCGTGATCGTCATCCTTGTCACCAAACAACGGGCTTTCCAGCTTTACCGAAGTGGCCGAGCAATTGGCGGCATCGGCAATGCTGAACAACGCGTTGGGCTTGAGCAGCAATTCGCGCGCCTTGGCGACTTTGGCCTTGTCTTCATCCGAGGTCGCAACGTGTTCGAAACCGACGATGTTCATGGCCGGGCTATCGAATTCGAATTCCAGCGTCTTGCCTTCCAGCACCACATCCAGACGTCCTACGCCATGCTCGTGCGCGCCCAGGCTGCCATGCTCATCGCCATGATCGTGGTCGTGTTCTTCAGCCGCGTGCGCAGCAACGAGTGGTAACAGGGCGAAAGGCAGGGCGAGTAGCATACGGCGCATAGCGGGCTCCAGAACAATAATCGAGAAAAACTGTTATGTGATCTTATAACAAGTGACGGCCTGCGTGGACGTGTTTTTATCCAGACGCAGGGTGACCGGGCTGCAGCAAAGCGCTATTGACGGTCTTGTCGGGCATACCCGGTCCGGTGCTTATGCCTAAGTAGTCTCACACTTCGCGTCATCAAGTCCTACTCTGGAAGATGAAAATCGCTACACCTGCGCCGGATGCGCAGGAAGGTTTTCATCGCCAGTAAGGGCCTGCGCTCGACCTGGGCCGAGTGCGACATCAGGGAAGATACTCATGAACAAGCTCCATTCGAACAGAGAAGTCCTGCGTGCTGTGTACAAGGATATGACACGCATCACCGAATTCGCCGACGCTGACATCGTGCTGCACAAGGCGGATCAAGGCGCTGGCGGTGGCTTGTCCATAGCCATCGGCAGGGAGGCAGTGCTTTCCCATCAGATCAATCTGATCAGGCGTACCCATCAGACCCTGTACATGGATGTCCACGACATCGTCGCCAACGATCACTTCGGCTCGGTGCTGGGCGAGATGCGCGCCAGTTGCGAGGGCCGGAAGATCATCATGCCGTTTTGCGACCTGTGGCGGTTTCGCGATGGCCGAATTATCGAGTGCTGGGAAAACGTCTACGACGTGCGGGCGCTTGGCAATTTCATCAACGGCAAGGAACCGGTCCTCAACCAGTGGCGTTACGGTTGATCATGGGAATGCGCGCCAGCCTGTGGGAGCATGTACGCCTGACTGTCAGCAGGTGCACATCATGTTGCGTATTCGTGGAACCGTAGGCCAGTGGCCGGTGGATTTGACCCTTGAACTGGACGAAGAAGACTGGGCGCAACTGGGCGCGCAGCTCAAGGGCGTGGCCCCGGAGGCGCCAGCCGCCGTAGCCGAGAACACGCCGCTCAACCAGGACGACAGGCTCTGGCAAGTCGCTCAGGAATTGCTGCACAAGGCCGGGCAGATGAGTGGGCCGGATCTATTGGGACAACTGGAAGGGTTGGCGGGCAGTACCGCTGCGGGCAAGCATCTGCTGGTGCGCTTGCGTCACTCGGCGAACGTGAAGGTCGAGAGCGGCGGAGATGCGCCGCTGTACAGCTGGATCGAAGCAACGTGACCTGACCGCGCTCAGCAACAGCAGGCACCTCATTGCGGTGCCTGTTGTGTTACGCCTCAGTACAGCGCGGCAAACAGCTTGCGACGGTACGCCGTGACCAGCGGGTGATCGTTGCCCAGCAGGTCGAATACTTGCAGCAGCGTCTTGTGCGGCAGCCCCTCGGCGTAATTGCGATTGCGGATGAACAGCTTGAGCAGGCCCTCGAGCGCAGCTTCGTACTGTTGACGCGACAACTGCTGAATCGCCAGTTGCAGTGCTGCTTCATCGTCCTGCGGGTTTTGTGCAAGACGGCTTTTCAGTTCGGCGGCGTCCGGCAGGGTCGCGGCCTGCGCGAGGAACGTCAGTTGGGCCTTGGCACCGGCCAGTTCGGCCTTGTGTGCATCACCGGTGACCGCATCCAGCACGGCCTTGGCCTCGCTCAGCTCGCCCCGTTCGGCCAGGCAGCGCGCATACAGAATCAGCGCGGCGCCATTGGTGTTGTCTTCGCCCAACAGCACTTTGAGCTGTGCTTCGGCTTCGGCGAAACGACTTTCGGCAAACAGCGCCTGTGCCTGCTTGAGCGGATCGGCGGCCGGAGGCGGCGGCATGACCACGTGCTGGTCGAGAATCTTGCGGATTTCCGACTCGGGCTGGGCACCGGCAAAGCCATCTACCGGCTGGCCGTCCTTGAACAGCACCACGGTCGGCAGGCTGCGAATGCCGAAGCGCGCCACGATGTCCTGCTCGATGTCGCAATTGACCTTGGCCAGCAGCAGCTCGCCCTGATAACTCTCGGTGATTTGCTGCAGCAGGGGCATCAAGACCTTGCAGGGCGCACACCACTCGGCCCAGAAATCCACCAGCACTGGCTGGTCGAAGGACTTGTCGATCACCAGTTGATCGAAGTTCGCGGCGGTTGCGTCGAAAATGTAAGCAGTTTCCTGGCTCATTGCACGTCTCGAAGAATCTGAATGCTGCCAACTATAAAGCCCGCAGGGCAATGCTGAAAGCGGTGTCATTCATGGGGCTGGGAACTGACTATCGTGCCAATGCTCTGCGTTGGCATGCAGTTCGTGACGCTCTGCGTCGCAATTCTGCGCCGCTCCGCACGCTCAAGGTCGGACGCAGAGCGTCCAGAAATGCATTCCCACGCTGGAGCGTGCGGAACGATAAAGCGTGAGTCAGCACGCTCACCGCGCCGCGTGATAGAGGCTCACGTCGCGAAATTCGTGCGGCTCGGCCAGGTCCGGCAGGGTGTGCGCATGGAGCATCGTCAGACGCTGGTAGGCAGCGTGCTTGAAGTCGCGCACGCGGGAATCGGCCACCAGTGCCTCGCGGCCTCGGGAGAGGAACTGGTCCAGCAACGGCAGGTTGGCGCGGTCGTAGAGCACGTCGGCGATCAGAATCAGATCGAAGCGGTCCGCCTCGGCAAAGAAATCCGTCGAGTAGCGCAATGGCACCTGATTGAGTTCGGCATTGGCCCGGCAGGCAGCGAGCGCCAGTGGGTCGAGATCACAGGCCACGACCTCAAGCGCCCCGGCCTTGAGCGCGGCAATGCCCGCCACACCCGAGCCCGCACCAAAGTCCAGTACCCGTTTGCCAGCCACCCAGTGCGGGTTTTCAGCCAGAAAACGTGCCAGAGCCAGGCCGCTGGCCCAGCAAAAGCACCAGTACGGTGGATCTTCCAGAATACGCCGCGTTTCATCCGGGCTGAAGGCGCGGTCCATGTTGGCATCGTCGATCAGCCACAGCTTCAGCGCTGTGCCCGGCAGCGCAGTAATTGCCAGCCGGGCGTCGCCGAGCAGCTCGCTCAGCGTGCGTTGCAGGTGTTGCGGAGCGATCATGGCGCCTTGACGAACTGCAACTGCCCCAGGGCCTGAGTCACCGGCTGATCGATACGCATCGACGGCAGGTGCAGGATCAGCTGCCCGGATTTACTGGCGCGGCCACGCAATTCGACGCGTCCGCCGACCGGAAAGGCTTCCGGGTTGAAGCGCAGCTGGAACGGCAATGATTGACCGTTACCCTTGAGCAGGGTGTTGGTCAGCAGCTTCTGCGGACGTCCGCGTTCGTCGATGACCAGCATTGCCAGCTCGACCTCGGCGCCGGTCGGCACGCCCAGCAATTGCCCGCTGAGTTCACGTTGGTACGGTTGCAGTGGCCCCGGCCCGGCAGGCAGCTTGATCGAAGGCGCGACCGGTGGCGGCGCAGCGGGTTTCGGCGCGTCATTGCTGCTGCACGCGGCCAGCAAGCCGATGAAGCAGAGTAGAAAAGCGGGGCGTAACGTCATCAAGAGCTCCACAAGGCAAAATTCGAAAGGCTGGGTGACGCCAAGCGTGCAGTATTACCGAGCCCGGACAATTTCACACCGCTTTAATGCGCGTCTATATACCGTAAACCCTCAGCCTTGTCTTGCCGGCAGGATGCGCTAACATGGCGCTCCCCATTCTTTCGTTGCCAGCCACCATGCACTGTCCCTTCTGCGGTGCCAATGACACCAAAGTCATCGACTCCCGCCTCGTCGCCGAAGGCGAGCAAGTACGCCGCCGACGCGAGTGCCTGGCCTGCGGCGAGCGCTTCACCACGTTCGAAACTGCCGAGCTGGTCTTGCCGCGTCTGATCAAACAGGACGGCAGCCGCCAGCCTTTCGATGAAGAAAAACTGCGCGCCGGTATGCAGCGCGCGCTTGAAAAGCGTCCGGTGAGTGTCGAACGCCTGGAAGCGGCCCTGGTTCACATCAAACACAAGCTGCGCGCGACCGGCGAACGCGAAGTCAAATCGCTGGTAGTGGGTGAGCTGGTCATGACCGAGCTGCAGAAGCTCGACGAAGTGGCCTACATCCGTTTCGCTTCCGTGTACCGGCGCTTTCAGGACCTCAACGAATTCCGTGAAGAAATCGATCGTCTGGCCCGCGAGCCGGGCAAGGAATAAATGCATTGCTGACTGAACAGGCGGCTCTCGACGTTCATTACATGGCGCGAGCACTCGAGCTGGCGCGCAAGGGGCTCTACTCCACGCATCCCAACCCGCGAGTCGGCTGCGTGATCGTGCGTGAAGGCCGGATCGTTGGCGAAGGCTGGCATGCGCGCGCCGGTGAGCCGCATGCCGAAGTGCATGCGTTGCGCCAGGCCGGCGAGCTGGCCAGAGGCGCGACCGCCTACGTCACCCTCGAACCGTGCAGTCACCAGGGGCGCACACCGCCCTGTGCCGATGCACTGATCGAAGCCGGGGTGACGCGGGTTGTCGCGGCGATGCAGGACCCTAATCCCGACGTTTCCGGCCGTGGCCTGTTACGCCTTATGAACGCTGGCATCGGCGTTCAGTGTGGTGTGCTGGAAAGCGAAGCGCGAGCGCTGAACAAAGGTTTTCTCAAGCGCATGGAAACCGGCCTGCCGTACGTGCGGGTCAAGATGGCCATGAGCCTGGATGGTCGAACGGCGATGGCCAGCGGTGAAAGCCAGTGGATCACCGGTCCCGAGGCGCGTTCTGCCGTGCAGCGCCTGCGCGCTCAGTCGAGCGTGGTGCTCAGCGGCGCCGACACGGTGCTGGCCGACAAGGCTCGTCTCACCGTGCGCCCTGATGAATTGGGGCTCGATGCCGAACTGACCGCGCTGGCCGCTGCACGTGCACCGTTGCGCGTGTTGATCGACGGCCGTTTACGCGTGCCGCTCGATGCACCGTTCTTCCAGGCAGGCAGTGCGCTGGTCGTGACCTGCGCCGCTGCGTCGGCGCGAGGTCGTTATCAGGAAGAGGGCCACGAAATGCTCGCCCTGGCCGACAGCGCCGGTCATGTGGACCTGCGCAGGTTGATGGGCGAGCTGGCCGCGCGTGGCGTCAATGAAGTACTGGTCGAGGCCGGTCCGCGACTGGCTGGGGCTTTTGCGCGGCTCGGGCTGGTCGACGAGTTTCAGCTCTTCATTGCCGGCAAGTTTCTCGGCTCATCGGCCCGTCCGCTGCTCGATCTGCCCCTGGCGCAGATGAGCGAGGCACTTGAGCTGAACATTGTGGAAATGCGTGCTGTCGGTAATGACTGGCGAGTCATCGCTCTCCCTGTGCGCACACCCGGCGTATAATTCCCGGCTTTCGCCTAGCGCGCAGCCCTTGTTCTCCCGGAGGACCCATGTTTACCGGCATTATCGAATCCATTGGCAGCATCCGCGCCCTGACTCCCAAAGGCGGCGACGTCCGCGTTTATGTGGAAACCGGCAAGCTTGACCTGACCGACGTCAAACTCGGCGACAGCATTGCCGTGAATGGCGTATGCCTGACCGCCGTCGAATTGCCCGGTGATGGCTTCTGGGCTGATGTGAGCCGGGAAACCCTGACCGTCACCGCCTTTGTCGACCTGAAGACCGGCAGCCGGGTCAACCTGGAAAAGGCCCTGACCCCGACTACACGTCTGGGTGGCCATCTGGTCAGCGGTCATGTCGACGGCGTCGGCGAAATCGTCGCCCGTGCAGATAACGCCCGCGCCATTCAGTTCACCGTGCGTGCGCCACGTGAGCTGGCCAAATACATCGCCCACAAAGGCTCGATCACGGTCGACGGCACCAGCCTGACCGTCAACTCGGTCAACGGCGCGGAGTTCGAACTGACCATCGTGCCTCATACCTGGAGCGAAACGATCATGGCCGATTACCAGCCCGGCCGTAAGGTCAACCTGGAGGTCGACCTGCTGGCGCGTTATCTGGAGCGCCTGCTGCTAGGTGACAAGGCCGCCGAGCCGGGCCACGGCACGATCACCGAAAGCTTCCTGGCCGAGAACGGCTACCTCAAATCCTGAATTGATTGAAGGGGGTGCCGCGTGGCGCTCAACAGTATCGAAGAACTGGTCGAAGACATTCGCCAGGGCAAGATGGTCATCCTCATGGATGACGAAGACCGCGAAAACGAAGGCGACCTGATCATGGCCGCCGAATGCGTGAAGCCCGAGCACATCAACTTCATGGCGCGTTTCGCCCGTGGTCTGATCTGCATGCCGATGACTCGCGAGCGCTGCGAAACCCTCAAGCTGCCGCTGATGGCCGCGCGCAACGGTTCGGGTTTCGGCACCAAGTTCACCGTTTCCATCGAAGCCGCCGAAGGCGTGACCACCGGTATCTCGGCAGCCGACCGCGCACGTACTGTGCAGGCTGCCGCTGCCAAGGACGCCAAGGCCGAAGACATCGTCAGCCCGGGCCATATCTTCCCGCTCATGGCTCAGGCGGGTGGCACCCTGGCGCGCGCCGGTCATACCGAAGCGGCCTGCGACCTGGCGCGCATGGCCGGTTTCGAGCCGACGGGCCTGATCTGCGAAGTCATGAACGACGACGGCACCATGTCCCGTCGCGCCGAACTCGAAGCATTTGCCCTGCAACATGACATCAAGATCGGCACCATCGCCGACCTGATTCACTACCGGATGATCCACGAACGTACCGTTCAGCGGATTGCCGAGCAGCCGATGGACAGCGAACTGGGCAGTTTCAACCTGGTGACCTACCGTGATTCGGTCGAGGGCGACGTGCATCTGGCGCTGACCCTGGGCACCATCTGCGCCGAAGAGCCCACGCTGGTTCGCGTGCACAACATGGACCCGCTGCGTGACCTGTTGATGGTCAGCCAGCCCGGCCGCTGGAGCCTGCGCGCCGCCATGCGCGCGGTTAACGAGGCGGGCAGCGGCGTGGTGCTGCTGCTCGGTCACCCGCTGGATGGCGATGTCTTGCTGGCTCATATTCGCGAAACCGCCGGTCAGCAACCGATCAAGACACCGACCACGTACAGCACGGTCGGTGCCGGTTCGCAGATCCTTCGTGACCTCGGCGTGCGCAAAATGCGCCTGATGAGTTCGCCGATGAAGTTCAATGCGATATCCGGTTTCGATCTGGAAGTTGTAGAATACGTGCCCTCCGAATAAATACCGGCAGGTCGGGGCGTGTGGAAGATGGTTTTTCGCAGGTTTTGGCCTGACAGGCATGATTCGTGGCCTAATATCCCTCAAAGTCCGCCCCAAGGCGGGCTTGCTCTTTAATACGAGACTCACCGAATGACCTTGAAGACCATCGAAGGTACCTTCATCGCCCCCCAGGGCCGCTATGCCTTGGTAGTTGGCCGTTTCAACAGCTTCGTCGTGGAAAGCCTGGTTAGCGGTGCCGTTGATGCGCTGGTACGCCATGGCGTGAGCGAAAGCGACATCACCATCATCCGTGCCCCGGGTGCGTTCGAGATTCCACTGGTTGTGCAGAAAGTTGCCCAACGCAGCGAGTTCGCGGCCATCGTCGCACTGGGTGCAGTGATCCGTGGCGGTACTCCACACTTCGAATACGTGGCAGGCGAGTGCGTCAAGGGCTTGTCCCAGGTGTCCATGGAGTTCGGCGTGCCGGTCGCTTTCGGCGTGTTGACCGTCGACTCCATCGAACAGGCCATCGAGCGTTCCGGCACCAAAGCCGGCAACAAAGGCGCTGAAGCCGCTCTGTCCGCTATCGAAATGGTCAGTCTGCTGTCGCAGCTGGAGGCCAAGTGATTTCCGACGATACCGACCAGTTCAACCCGCGCGATGCCAAGTCGCCGGAAGCCGCCAAGGGCAAAAGCGCCAAGCGTCGTGAAGCACGTCAGATGGCAACCCAGGCCCTGTATCAGTGGCACATGGCTGGCCATTCGTTGAACGAGATCGAAGCGCAGTTCCGTGTCGACAATGATTTCAGCAACGTTGACGGCACCTACTTCCGTGAGCTGCTGCACGGCGTGGCAACCAACAAGACCGAGATCGACACCGCGCTTTCGCCTTGCCTTGATCTGACCATCGAAGAGCTCGACCCGGTTGAGCTGGCCGTACTGCGGCTGTCCACCTTCGAACTGCTCAAGCGCATCGACGTGCCTTATCGCGTGGTGATCAACGAAGGCATCGAGCTGGCGAAAGTCTACGGCTCCACTGACGGCCACAAGTTCGTCAATGGCGTGCTGGACAAGCTGGCGCCGCGCCTGCGTGAAGTCGAAGTGAAGGCCCACAAGCGCTGATTCGCGCCTGACCTTCATGGGAGAGTTCGAGCTGATCCGCAATTACTTCGCCGCCGCGCCCTGTGCGCAGGCGGGCGAGGAAGTTGCCCTGGGGATCGGCGACGACTGCGCGCTGCTGACGTTAGCGCCCGGTGAGCAGTTGGCGATCTCGACCGATACCCTGGTTGCCGGGGTACATTTTCCTGATGCCTGCGACCCCTTTCTGCTTGGCCAGCGCGCGCTGGCGGTGTCTGCCAGTGATCTGGCGGCCATGGGCGCCAGGCCTGTCGCGTTCACCCTTGCCCTGACCCTGCCGCAGGTCGATGCCGACTGGCTGCAGACCTTCGCTCGCGGCCTTGACCAGATGGCGCAAGGCTGTTCGCTGCGTCTGATCGGTGGTGATACAACGCGCGGTCCCTTGAGCCTGACCCTGACAGTGTTCGGCGCTGTGCCGGGCGGATCAGCCCTGACCCGCGCGGGTGCTCAGGCGGGTGACCTGTTGTGTGTCGGCGGCACGCTGGGTGATGGCGCAGGTGCGTTACCGCTGGTATTGAAGCAGCGCAGCGCCGAGCCCTTGATCACCGAAGCATTGCTGGCCCGCTACTGGTCGCCGCAACCGCAACTGGCGCTTGGGCAGGCCTTGCGCGGCAGGGCGACGTCGGCGCTGGACATCTCCGATGGGCTGCTGGCCGACTGCGGACACATCGCTCGCGCGTCGGGTGTTCGTCTGGTGGTTGAGCGGGACCGGCTGCCGATGTCTGACCAGTTGCTGACCTTGTTCGATCTGCCTTCTGCCCGACAGGCTGCGCTCAGCGGTGGCGACGATTACATCCTGGCCTTCACACTGCCTTCCGAACACTTGCCGACTTTGCTGAAAGAAGGCTGGCCGGTGCATGTGATTGGCCGGGTAGAGCAGGGGCAAGGCGTCATTCTTGTTGACGACACAGGGCAAGACGTCACGCCTGACACGCGTGGCTACCAGCATTTTGGCGGTGAGCAGTGAGCCGATGAGCGCTTCTATCTATCGAACTTTATGATCTAAATGCCCGAGAATTCACCCTAAGCGTCTGCAGGAACCTGCTGTTACAATGCAAATCTTGCGAATTTCCAGTCTTCATACTGATCAGGAGCACACGGTGCCCGTCGTCTTTGTCGCCGCTTCCAAACTGCCCACTCCCTTTGCAGAGTTTGCCATGCACGGCTTTATCGAGTCGGCAACCGGCCGTGAACACGTCGTCCTGAGTCTGGGCGATGTGGCGGACGGTGAGCCGGTTCTGGGTCGCGTACATTCCGAATGCCTGACGGGCGATGCCCTGTTCAGTCAGCGTTGCGATTGTGGTTCTCAACTGGAAGCCGCCCTGCGCGCCATCGCCACCGAAGGGCGGGGCGTGTTGTTGTATTTGCGCCAGGAAGGGCGCGGTATCGGTCTGATGAACAAGATCCGCGCCTACGAGCTGCAGGATGGCGGCGCCGATACGGTTGAAGCCAACGAGCGCCTGGGCTTTGCTGCCGATCAGCGTGACTACGCGATCTGCCTGCCGATGCTTCAGCATCTGGGCGTGCAGTCGTTGCGGCTGATGACCAACAACCCGCGCAAAGTCAAAGCCTTGACCGAGATGGGCATCAGAGTCGCCGAGCGCGTGCCGCTGCACACCGGGCAAAACCCGCACAATCGTCTTTATCTGGCGACCAAGGCGGGCAAGCTGGGGCACATGATGGGCAACGAACATCAAAGCGAGGTCGGCCCCGCGTGACACGCAGCGAGGTTCGTCAAAAGCTGGAGATGCAATGGTGGCGTCAACTGGGTCTGACCCTGGCGCCATTGCTGGTGGTCTGTGTATTTTTCGGTGCCAGCGAGCCGCTCATTCCGGTGTTGGCGATCCCGCTGTTCATCGCCGGCATAGGCTCGATGTTCGTCAGCCTGAAACCCTTCGGCGCCTACAAGCGCGCGTTGGCGATCACCCAGGCTGCACTCGATACACCCGAGGAGCCGGCAGCATGGCTCAAACTCGCGGCCATCCGCCGCCTGGCGTTCCTGGCTGCCGGGTTGCCCGCCTGGATCGCCGCCATCGCGGTGCTGTTCGGTCTGCATCCCTTGCCGGTCTGCCTGCTGGCGTTTGCCAGCGCAGTGCTGCTCTACCTGTACCGCATTCCTGCGCCTTCGCGCTGATCATCCGCAACTGAAGCGGACACGATCAGCGCGAAGCTCGATCAGGCTGCCAGCAACCACACACCCGCTGCCGCAGAGGCTGCACCGGCGATACGCACCAGCGGTGCTGCCGCTTGAGGCAACACGCGAACCACCGCATAACCCAGCGCATGCAAGGCCGCAGTTGCAGCAACGAAACCTGCTGCGTACGCCCACGGGCTGGACATCTCCGGCAGTTCAAGGCCATGCGCCACGCCGTGGAACAAGGCGAACAAAGCAGTTGCGGCTACCGCCAACGCCAGCGGCGGACGTACTGCCAATGCCACGGCCAGGCCCAGAGCCAGTACCGATGCGGCAATGCCGCTTTCCAGCGCCGGCAGGTTCAGACCTTCAAAGCCCAGCATGCCGCCGATCAGCATGGTGCCGACGAAAGTGCACGGCAGCGCCCAGCGTGCCGAACCTTGTTGCTGCGCAGCCCACAAGCCGACGGCAAGCATTGCCAGCAAGTGGTCCAGCCCACCAATCGGGTGGCTGATACCAGCGATCAGGCCGTTATCGCCATGACCGGGGTGAGCCAGCGCCAGAGTCGGGACCAGCAACAGCGCGAGGGCGCCAAGGGCTTTTTTGTAGTTCATCGACGGGTTCCTTTTGGTTGTGAATTCAGGCGGCTGCAGTCAGCAGGCCCTGGCGCTCAATGAAGGCAATGATCTGTTCCAGACCCTGACCGGTTTTCTGATTGCTGAACACGAACGGCTTTTCGCCACGCATCCTGCGCGTGTCGCTGTCCATCATTTCCAGTGACGCGCCCACCAACGGGGCGAGGTCGATCTTGTTGATCACCAGCAGGTCGGACTTACAGATGCCCGGACCGCCCTTGCGCGGCAGCTTGTCGCCGGCCGACACGTCGATCACGTAAATGGTCAGGTCGGAAAGCTCCGGGCTGAAGGTCGCGGAAAGGTTATCGCCACCGGATTCGACGATGATCAGGTCCAGGCCTTCGAAGCGGCGATTGAGCTGGTCGACGGCTTCCAGGTTGATCGAAGCATCCTCGCGAATGGCGGTGTGCGGGCAGCCGCCGGTTTCAACGCCGATGATGCGCTCAGGTGCCAGTGCCTCGTTACGCACCAGAAAGTCAGCGTCTTCGCGGGTATAGATATCGTTGGTCACCACGGCCAGGTTATAGCGGTCGCGCAATGCGAGGCACAGCGCCAGGGTCAGCGCCGTCTTGCCGGATCCGACCGGGCCACCGATTCCGACGCGCAGAGGTTGGCTGTTCATTGAGTTCTCCATAAGGACTGATCAGGACCGGAATAACCGGCTGTATTGACGTTCGTGCGCCATGCTCGCCAGGGACAGACCGAAGGCTGCGCTGCCGGCATGGCAGGGATCTTGTGCGCTGGCACTGAGCTGCGCCTGCTGCAATAACGGCAACAGTTCGCTGGTCAGCCGCTGGGCGGCTTGCTGGCCCAGCGGCAGGGTTTTCATCAGCACGGCCAGCTGGTTTTCAAGCCAGCTCCATAGCCAGGCGGCCAGCGCATCCTGCGGGCTGATCTGCCAGGCGCGTGCGGCCAGCGCCCAACCAAGGGCCAGGTGCGGCTCTGCAGTCTGCTGCAGAAAATGCCGTGCATCACGATCCAGTTCAGGCAGGCCATCGAGCAACTGCTTCAAGGAGTAACCCATCTGCCGGCTTTCCAGATGCAGCTCGCGGGTCTCGCGGCTGGCGCGATGCTGCTCGCTGACTTGCAGCAACTGTCCCCAGTCACCGGCTGCCGCTGCTTCGCAATGAGCCAGCAGCAGCGGGGCCTCGAAACGCGCGAGATTGAGCAGCAGTTGATCGCCTATCCAGCGGCCCGCAGTCTGCGGGTCCACCACGATGGACTGCTCCACTGCCATTTCCAGCCCCTGCGAATAGCTGTAGCCACCGATAGGCAGCTGCGGACTGGCCAGGCGCAATAGCGCCCAGGCGCTGTTCACTTGCGCACGCCGAACTGGTGCATGCGCGGCGGATAGTTGAAATCCTCCTCGCCTGCACGCGAGTGATGATGCCCACCGCCGTAGGCGCCATGTTCCGGCTGGAACGGCGCTTCGATGGTGTCGACAGTGGCGCCCAGTTGATCGAGCATCGCCTTGAGCACGTAATCGTCGAGCAGGCGCAGCCAGCCGTCGCCGACTTGCAGGGCCACGTGACGATTGCCAAGGTGATAGGCCGCGCGGGTCAGTTCAAAGGTGCTGCTGCACGTGACGTGCATGAGTTTTTCGGGACGCGCGCAGACACGCACCACGCGGCCATCCTGGGCCTGAAGAAACTCTCCATCGCGCAGCGGCGACTGGCCGCGTTGCAGAAACAGGCCAACGTCTTCGTTTTCCGCACTGAAGCAGCGCAGTCGACTTTTGCTGCGTGCCTCGAAATTCAAATGCAGCTCGGCGGCCCATTCGGCCTGAGGTTCGATTCGGTCGTGAATCACCAGCATCAGATAGCTTCCAGCCAATTGCGATGCTTCAAATCAGAGCAAGGGGCTTGCCAACAGTGCAGCTTGCGACGAAATGGCTGACAGAAGCGGGCGATGCGAATGTTGGCACATATTGCTTTGCTCTATTTAGGTGCATAAGCAAGTCGTTGCGTTAATTTGGTGCGAGTCTTTTGCTTGAGGGGAACGTTAATAGTGAGACGTCGTTCTCGGGACGAAGCAGAGCGTGCCGACGCTCAATCGTGACTGCCCAGCCCCCGCCAGTGCCGTGCGCCAATGAAGATGAAGCGCAGTTGCTGGGTGATCTTCGCCTGAGGTGTCAGGTGCGGGGCCAGTGAGGCAGGGGGCGGGTCGATCAGTTCCGGCAGCATCGCAAACACGCTTTTGACCACCAGGTCGGCGATGATCGACAGTGCATCGGCATTCAGGTGCTGCCATTTGGGCATCTTTGCCAAGTCGGCGGTGAGGTCGGCGCTGATGCCTTCACGCAGCGCTCCGAGCGCCTGGCGCACCTTCAAGGAGCCGCCGTATTGTTCGCGCGCCAGAAACAGGAACTGCGAGCGGTTGGCCGCCACACGTTCGAGGAATATCTTCACCGACGCACGAATCAGCCCGCCCATGGCGAATTCGTTGTGGCGCACAAGCCGGATGGTCTCGCGAAAGGTCTGGCCGACCTCGCTGACCAGCGCCAGCCCCAACTGGTCCATGTCTTCAAAGTGCCGATAGAAACCGGTCGGTACGATACCTGCCGTGCGCGCCACTTCGCGCAGGCTCAGGCTGCCAAAGCCGCGCCCGCTCTCCATCAGTTGATGGGCAGCATCTAGCAGGGCTCTTCGGGTCTGTTGTTTCTGTTCGGCGCGGGGCAGCATGGCTCAAACGATTCTTGGATTAGGCTGGGTTGCACTTTAGCAAATGCGCTTTGCCTGCGTCGAAAGGGTTTTCAGTCAGGCTCCTTGACCAGTAACAGTGCATGAGTGCTGGCCTTCGATGCATTTTCGTATTCAAATCAAACCCTCGGCGCGTTTGTCAGTCGAACATTCATGTCGTATTCAGCGCGCCAGGGTCGGGGCGCTGTTTTCTGGAGAGTGACGCATGACGCGCAGCCGCAAGATTTTCGCCTGGACAGGTGCCACGTTGTTGGTGGTGCTGGCTATATTGGTCATTGTGATCGTCACTTTCGACTGGAATCGCATCAAACCCACCCTCAATGCAAAAGTCAGCGAAGCGCTGCATCGTCCGTTCGCCATCAATGGTGATCTGGATGTGCGCTGGACGCGCGAGCCCGAACTCGGTGGCTGGCGTGCCTGGGTGCCGTCGCCGCACTTTGTCGCCGATGACCTGAGCCTGGGTAACCCTGAATGGTCGAAGACCCCGCAGATGGTGACCCTCAAGCACGTCGAATTTCGTCTCTCACTGCTGCCGCTGCTGGCTCAGCAAGTGGTTATCCCGCGTATCGATCTGACCGGGCCCGAGGCCAGACTCGAGCGTCTGGCCGATGGTCGCGCCAACTGGGTGTTCGATCTGCCCAAATCCGACCCGAATGCCGAGCCCTCCAAGTGGGTGATGGACATCGGCGCGATCAAGTTTGACAAGGGGCTGGTGAGCTTCAACGACCAGAAGCTCAACGCCAATCTGGACGTAGTGATCGACCTGCTCGGCAAGCCGGTCCCGTTCAGTGAAATCGTCGGCAGCAAGGAAGCGAAAAAGGCCCAGGACAAGGGTGCAGTACCGCAGGATTATGCGTTCGGACTGGCGGTCACCGGCCAATACCACGATCAGAAGCTGAGCGGCACCGGCAAGGTCGGCGGTCTGCTCGCGCTCAAGGATGCCAATCAGCCGTTTCCGGTACAGGCTGACGTCAAGGTCGGTGACACCCATGCGGTGATCGCCGGGACCCTGACCGATCCACAGAACCTGGGCGCGCTGGATCTGCGCCTCAAGCTTTCCGGCGCGAGCCTGAGCAATCTGTACCCGCTGACGGGTGTGACCCTGCCGGATTCTCCGGCGTACTCCACCGATGGCCGCCTGATCGCCAAACTGCACGACCCGGCTGGCGCCAACTTCCGTTACGAAGGCTTCAACGGCAAGATCGGCAACAGCGATATCCATGGCGATCTGGGCTTCGTCGCCAGTCAGCCCCGGCCCAAGCTGAGCGGCGTGCTGGTCTCCAACCAGTTGCTGTTCAGTGACCTCGCGCCGTTGATCGGTGCGGACTCCAATGCTGCGCAGAAAAAGCGCGGCGGCGAGAGCAAGCAGCCTTCGGGCAAGGTTCTGCCTGTCGAGGAGTTTCAGACCGATCGCTGGCGGGCGATGGACGCCGACGTGGAGTTCACCGGCAAGCGCATCGTGCAGAGCCCGGACCTGCCGTTCACCGACCTCTACACCCATCTGGTTCTCGACGATGGTCAGTTGAGCCTCGAGCCGCTGCGTTTTGGTGTGGCAGGCGGCAAGCTGGACGCGGACATTCGCCTCAACGGGCAAAACAAGCCGATGCAGGGCAGGGCCAAGCTGTCGGCGCGCAATTTCAAGCTCAAGCAGTTGTTCCCGACCTTCGAACCGATGAAAACCAGCTTCGGTGAGCTGAACGGCGACGCCGATATCAGTGGGCGCGGCAACTCGGTTTCAGCCTTGCTGGGGTCTGCCAACGGCGAAATGAAGATGCTGGTGAACGACGGCGCGATCAGTCGTGGCCTGATGGAAATTGCCGGGCTCAACGTGGGCAACTACGTAGTCGGCAAGCTGTTCGGCGACAAGGACGTGAAGATCAATTGCGCGGCCTCGAACTTCGGTATCAAGGACGGGCTGGCGACCAGCCGGCTGTTTGTCTTCGATACCGAGAACGCCATCATTTACATCAACGGCACCGCGAACCTGAAGACCGAGCAACTGGACCTGCAGATCAACCCTGAGTCCAAGGGCTTCCGCGTGTTCTCGCTGCGCTCGCCGCTGTACGTCAACGGCCCGTTCGCCAAGCCCAACGCAGGCGTACAGTCCGGTCCGTTGTTGCTGCGCGGAGCCGGCATGGTGCTGCTCGGTGCAACCGTAGGTCCAGTTGCCGGTTTGCTCGCGCTGGTCGCCACTGGCGACAGCGAGCCGAATCAGTGTGGCCCGCTGCTGGAGCAGATGCGCACCGGCAAGGCGCCGAAGACGGTGAAGTAACGCTCCATCTCTGTTGCCCGCGCTGGAGCGTGCGCAACGATGTTCACATATGTGCCTCGAGAAACTACCGGCCACAAAAAAGCCAGGACACAGGTCCTGGCTTTTCATTGGCTGCTGCGGCTTACAGATCGTTCAGAATGTCTGCCATGTCGTCAGCGTGCTCTTCTTCCTGAGCAAGGATTTCTTCGAAGATGCGGCGGGTAGTCGGGTCGCTGTCGCCGAGGTATTGAATGATCTCGCGATAGCTGTCGACGGCGATGCGCTCGGCAACCAGATCTTCGTAGACCATTTCCTTCAGCGTGTTGCCAGCCACGTACTGCGCGTGGGAGTTCTTCGACAGGGTGTCCGGGTTGAACTCCGGCTCGCCGCCCAGTTGCACGATACGCTCGGCCAGTTTGTCGGCGTGCTGCGCTTCCTGCTCTGCGTGTTCCAGAAACTCGGCTGCCGCGACGCTCGCTTTCAGGCCCGACGCCATGTAGTAGTGGCGCTTGTAGCGCAGTACACAGACCAGCTCGGTAGCCAACGATTCATTGAGCAGGCGCAGGACCGTTTCGCGGTCAGCGCTGTAACCTTGAGTCACAGCACCATCCTCAACGTTCTGGCGTGCGCGCTGGCGCAGAGTATTTACATCGGAAAGCTGTGATTGCGGTGCAGAATTCATCATTTATCTCCAGGACTCATCAGGTTTTGCTGTCTCGCTCTGTGTATTGCCCGGCAGGATCAGCAAGGGTTGTGAGTGCTGGAGGAGGGAAAAAGTTTTATCGGATTTTCGCCGGTGCGCAAGGTTGTGACTGAATGTAAAAATATAAGAAACGAGTGCTGAGCCCCGCGGTCCCAACCTTGAGACCCAAATAAATCGTGGAGATACACAATGCTCAAGTTCCTGGGAAGCACCGTTGGCATCATCTTTCTGATCGGCCTGGTCGTGGTTATCGCCCTGTTCAAGCTGGTTTTCTAGGCTCTGTACGAAAAGTCGGCGAGCGAAGGTCAGGCGAGGCAAAAACAGGCGAGGAAGCGGAGTCTACGTGTTGTAAATGAGCATTCCGAGCCTGTTTTTAACGAAGCATCACCGAGCGCAGCCACTTTTCGTAAAGATCCTAAAAAAGCATTCAACAAAAAGCCCGAGGCATACAGGCCTCGGGCTTTTTGTTTGTGCCTGCGTTTTGATTACATCGCTTTTTCGTTCTTCTCGCGTTGTTCGCACGTCATGAAACCTTTGTTGGTCACACGGCCGTCGCTGTTGAAGCTGACGTGGTAAACCTGTTTGTGGCCGTCTTTGTTCATGACGTAATTGTTGCAAGTGCCTGGGTTGACCCGGCGCTCGATGGTGCTCGACGGCTCACCGCCGATGGTCAGGACCTGCTGGCGCGTCATGCCGTTCTCGACCTGCTTGACCAGCGGCTCATTGCGATAAGTGACGTAGTCCACCGGGTTCTGCACGGTTGTGTTGCTGCAGCCAGCCATCGTCGCCAATACAAAGGTCGCCGCGAAGAGTTTTTTGTACATCGTTATTGCTCCACATGTCAGAGCCGGTTTTGGCCCGGTATGCCTTGGAGCAGAGGAGGGGCTGAAGAGTTCGAAAAAAAGATGGCGATGAGGCAGTACCTTGCCTCCACCCTGATGCCTTTGCTGAATCCCCCCGAACGCCATGACGATCGGGCATGAAAAGCGCTTTGAATATTCCTCGCACGTTCCCGAAAGGCCGAGGTCAATCTGATGGCATGGTTGAGCGTTTTGCTCAGCCTTGGGCTCGGTCATCGGTTGTCGGACCGTAGTTCGTTAATCAGCCGCTCCTCAGTGACGGCCAGGAAGATGCGATGAGCGATAAAGAACTGTATGAGATCGAGTACACCCTGCTCGGCGAGCACCACGTAGACATTATCGAGAATCTGGACGTGCCCATCATCGAAGTGGTGCACGAACTGGCGCTCAAGCATCACGTAGAACTGGACGAGCTGCCGATGGGTGAAGCCGGTCTGCCGCTTGCCGCCGGCATCACCGATGTGTCGATTCACAGCCTGGAGGGCAGCGAAGGCAGCGCGACTGCCTAATCCGCCCTGGATCGCAGCGGTGTCGTCCAGCGTTCCGCGAGGATGACGCCGCACAGGGTCAGCGCTCCGCCGAACAGGTGATAGAGCGCCAGTTGCTCGCCCAGTGTCGCCGCGGCAATCAAGGCCGTGGCGATGGGCATCAGGTTGAAGAACAGTGTTGTGCGGCTGGGGCCCAGGCGCATGATCGAGGTCATCCACAGCCACGGCGCGAGCATCGATGTTGGAATCGCGGCATACAGCACCATCGGTATGTTGCTCGCATTCAGGCCGGTTTTCGCCGACAGCATGAACGGCGGCAGCAAGACGATAATCGCCAGCAGGATCTGTACGTAAAGCAACTGCAGGGGCGGCAAGCGCAACTGCCACTTCTTCAGCAGCGTGCTGTAGACCGCATACGACGCGGCGGCCACCAGCACCATCGCATCGCCCCGATTGACACCCTGCTCGATCAGACTGGCCGGATTGCCCGCCGAGACCACGACCACCACTCCCGCGAATGACAGCACCGCCCCGAGCAGTGCGCCCGAGGTCAGGCGAGTGCCAAGGCAGGCTATCGACAGCCCCAGCGCCATCATCGGCACCATCGATTGAATGATCCCCATGTTGGTGGCGGTTGTCAGGCTGGCCGCGAAATACGCCAGGCTCTGATAGAGCGCTGTGCCAAGCACGGCCAGAATGAAGATCTTGCCGAGTACCGGTTTGATTGCCGCGCGGTTCGCCCACACAGGCCCGAGCATGAACGGCGTGAACAGCAAGCCGGCCAGCGCCCAGCGATAAAAGCCTATTTCAGCCGGAAAGATCACCCCGGCAGACGCCTTGGTGACGGCTGTGTTGATCGCCCAGATAAGGACGGTGATCAGCGGAAAAGCGTATTGCATAAGGGGATCATCGTTAAAGCGAGGCGTAATTATCCGCCTGTTTGTCGAGAATGCCAGCGGCGATGTCCGGTGTCCCGTCACAGAGCGCAGACGCTGACTACACTGAATCTCAGCCTGTGCCGCCCGGTGCAGTGGATCTGGAGAGTGGATCGATGAACAAGCTCGGTATTCCTGTGTTGCTCGTTGGTTTGATGTTGTCTGCCCAGGGTTTCGCTGCGACCGCGCAGCAGAACAAAATGACCACCTGCAATGCCGACGCCAGCGCGCAATCGCTGAAGGGGGATGAGCGCAAGGCGTTCATGAGCACTTGCCTGAAAGCGGCACCGCCGCCGGCGGCTACCCAGCAGGAGAAGATGAAAACCTGCAACGCGACCGCCAGCACTCAGGCGCTCAAGGGGGACGCGCGCAAGAGTTTCATGAGCGATTGTCTCAAGAGGAAATAATTTTTCAGTCAGCCTCTTTGCTGCTGGCAACAGGCGCGGGTGCAGTAAACACTGCGCTTTCGCGCCGTTCTCGAGCCGATCATCGGGCAGATGATTGCGGCTTGTTTTTTAGCGCTTTCGGATCACTGGTTCTGGACTGAGAAGGCTGGCAGACTGCCCACCTTCCTTGTGTTGCCCGTTGAGGGTCTATGCCAACGTTTTCTGCGCGTCAGGTGTTAATAGCCAGCTGGATACTTGTATTTGGCGGTCTGTTATTGGTGTTGCCATTCAAGTTGTTGCCCAGCCTGCTGGCCGGACTGCTGGTGTTCGAGCTGGTCAACATGTTGACCCCCAAGCTGCAACGGCTGATTTCCGGCGAGCGGGCCCGCTGGCTGGCTGTGGCGCTGCTGGGCACGCTGGTGGTCAGCCTGCTGACGCTGATTTTTGCCGGGGCCATCAGTTTTGTGCTGCACGAAGCCGAAAATCCGGGCGCCTCGCTCGACAAGTTCATGACCCTGGTGGATCGCGCTCGTGGTCAGTTGCCTCCGTTCATCGATGCCTACCTGCCTGCCAGCGCAGCAGAGTTTCAGGTTTCGCTCGGGCAATGGCTGCAGAAGCACGTGGGCGAATTGCAGTTGATCGGCAAGGGCGCGGCGCACATGTTCGTCACCATGCTGATCGGCATGGTACTGGGCGCGATCATTGCCTTGCAGCGTATCTCCGACGTGCATGCGCGCAAGCCGCTAGCAGCCGCACTGTTCGATCGGCTGTACCTGGTCAGCCGGGCGTTTCGCAACATTGTTTTCGCCCAGATCAAGATTTCCCTGCTCAACACGGCGTTTACGTCGGTATTTCTGGCCGTCGTGCTGCCGTTGTGCGGGATTCACCTGCCACTGACCAAGACCCTGATCATCATGACCTTCCTGCTCGGCCTGTTGCCGGTGGTGGGTAACCTGATGTCCAACACGCTGATCTTCATCGTCGGCATGTCCATCTCGATCTGGGTCGCGCTGGCGGCGCTGGGCTACCTGATCGTGATCCACAAGGTCGAGTACTTCCTCAATGCGCGCATCGTGGGCGGACAGATCAACGCCAAGTCGTGGGAGTTGCTGCTGGCGATGCTGCTGTTCGAAGCCGCATTCGGTCTGCCGGGCGTGGTCGCAGGGCCGATCTACTATGCCTACCTGAAGAGCGAGTTGCAAAAGGAAGGGTTGGTCTAGGGCGCTTGGGTAGATAGGCGTCCGAAAGAACGCCTATCGTGCCAGTTCACCGCGTTGGCATGCAGTTCTGGACGCTCTGCGTCTGCGGTGCTGCAGAGCATCCACATGGCTCGAAACACTCCCGCCCGTGTGAGTGATCCGCATGGCTTGAAAACACCCCGGCCCTGTGGGAGTGAGCTTGCTCACGAAGAGGCCAGTGCAGCCGCTGGAAGTCCATTGGTCAGGTAATCCGTCTTCGCGAGCAAGCTCGCTCCCACAAGATCAGCGATCTGTGACGCGGAGCATCACGAAGGGCATTCCCACCCTGTGGGAGTGAGCTTGCT
>NZ_AWQP01000030.1:0-25754 GCF_000972175.1 Pseudomonas syringae pv. coryli str. NCPPB 4273
AGCGCCGCACGATAGTTGAGGTTATCGTTCCGCACGCTCGGCGTGGGAATGCAGTCTCGACGCTCTGCGTCGCCAAGAGGACGCGGAGCGTCTGGAACGGCATGCGACGCGGAGCGTCGCACGATAGTTGAGGTTATCGTTCCTCACGCTCCAGCGTGGGAATGCAGTTCTCGACGCTCTGCGTCGCCAGAGGACGCGGAGCGTCCGGAAAGGCATGCGACGCGGAGCGTCGCACGATAGATTAGCGTTCCGCACGCTGTAGCATCCGCACGATAGGTTAGCGTTCCGCGCGCTGTAGCATCGGCACGATAGTTACTGCTAGTGCCCTTCCCTCCAACCCATTCCCCCGGCAAAATGCCGCACATGACTCGACTATCCCACCTCCCCATCTGCTGCCCGGAACTGATCCGGCATTGGCCGTTGCCGCAAGCCTTGCCGGGGGCGCTGCTCGTGAGTGGGCATTTTGATCCGCTCAAGCTGGTCGACGGCGACTTTCAGCGTTGTGAGCTGCAAATGCCGGCGAGCATTCAGCGTTCGGTTGCCAAGCGCCAGACTGAATTCCTCGCCGGTCGTCTCTGCGCCCGCGAAGCCATGCGTCAGCTGGATGGCCGCCTGCATGTTCCTGCGGTGGGCGAAGACCGCGCGCCGATCTGGCCCGCTGATGTCTGTGGTTCGATCACTCACAGCACCGGCTGGGCCGCTGCCGTGGTTGCGCACAAGCAGCAGTGGCGCGGGTTGGGGCTGGACACGGAAAACCTGCTGAGCCACGACCGCGCCTCGCGGCTGGCCGGGGAAATTCTGACGGCGGCCGAGCTGGCAGAGATGGCGGCAGGTCCGGAAGATCAGATCGCACTGCGCGTGACCCTGACCTTTTCGATCAAGGAAGCGCTGTTCAAGGCGCTCTACCCCATCGTGCACAAGCGCTTCTACTTCGAAGACGCACAACTGCTGGAATGGTCCGCCGACGGCCGCGCCCGACTACAGCTGCTGATCGACTTGTCCAGCGAGTGGCATGCGGGCAAGGAGCTGGACGGTCAGTTCAGTGTGCAGGACGATCACCTGTTGAGCCTGGTCGCCGTCGAAGGTTGATCAGCCGGGCAGCGGACAATGCTCGCAACGTCCAACCCACTCGACCCGATGACTCAGGCAGCACACACGCCTTTGCCTGCGTGGTTCACCGCCCTGCGCCTGCGGCACATAACGCACGGCCTGAAACAGAGGATTGGCGCGCCCGTCCGGTCTTTTCTTCTCGCTTAACAGCGCCAGCCCGGCACCCAGCGACACATCACTGCAGGTGGCCAGTTGCGCAAGGCAGCCTTCCAGATAATCCCCGGCGCTGCTCCACAACACAGCAGCCGGCAGTCCGCCATAAGCGCTCAGAGAAGTAATGAAGGGCTGCAGATTGTCATCGAGCAATCCGGCAAAGCGCTGAAACGGATCAACCGGCATACCCCGCCAGACGCGCCCCTCCCCCGCCAGCCTGACACCGCTCGGCACGCCACGCTCATCCAGCGCCAGCGTCACCTGATCAAGCTGCAACGGCCAATGCCAGTCATGCACCAGGCTGGCGACCAGCACCGGCGGAATCAGTTGCATGAAGTAAAACTTGGCCCACTGCGACACCAGCACAGGCAATTGATCAGGCATCAGCTGCGGCCCGTAAACACTCAGCAGCATCTGATCAAGACGCTCGGGGCGCAGTAGATCAGGCAACATCACTACCGGGCGTGCATCATCCGTCGTCAGCAAGGTCCGCCCGAACCGCGCAAATGGCCCGACAAACAACGGCAAGCTCAACGCGGCACCTGCGTGCGCGGCCAGGTCAGGCTGAAGCACGCCCCGCCCAGGCTGACGCTATGCGCGATCAGCGCGCGGCCTTCATGCCAATGGATGATTCGCCGCACGATCGACAGGCCCAGCCCATGCCCGCCCGATGCTCGGGTGCGGCTGTCATCGATGCGCATGAACGGCGTGAAAATCTGCTCCCACGCCTGCTCCGGAACGCCAGGACCATCGTCGTCCACGTCGATACGGCACTGCTGCGCCTCCAGCCGATAGCTGATACGCACCTCGTTGTCGGCATGGCGCAGCGCATTGCTCACCAGGTTCTGCACGGCGCGATGCAGGTAGCGCGGCTCGCCCTCGACCCAGGCAGCCTCGCCCTCTTCGGCCCTCAGGCATTCGCCCCGCGAAACCCTTACGTCGGCGCGCAATGGCGCCAGTTCGGCGATCACCTGATCGATCAGCGCATCCAGATCGACACGCTGGAAGTTCAAGGTCGGCGCGCCCTGCTCAAGACGCGCATAGGTGAGCATCTCATCGACCAGCTTGTCGAGGTCCTGAATATCGCTGTCCATGCCATGCATGTATTTGCGCCGCGCTTCGGGAGTGGCGGCGTCGCTGACCATCTCCAGACCGAAACGCAGACGCGCCACCGGCGTACGCAACTCGTGGGACACCGCGCGCACCAGTTCGCGCTGGATCATCAATGAGCGCTGCAGGTGTTCGGCCATGCTGTTGAACGCCGCTGCCACACGCCCCACCGAGTCGGAGCCTTCGGTCGGCACGCGGGTTTGCAGACTGCCCTGGGCAATCTGCGTGGCCGCCGCTTCCAGCTCCAGCACCCGTCGCTCCAGACGCCGCACCAGCAAGTACACCACCAGACCGATCAGACACAGGCCCATCAAGGCAATCAGCAGCAGCCAATGCAACGGATAAGGGTTCATCTGGTACAGCGGGCCGATTTCCAGCACCCAGTTGGTGTCGACGATCCCGGCCAGCACGCGGATCGAATCGCCGCCCTTGCCCAGCGCCATGACCGTATCGCCCTCATAGACGCGGCGGCGCTGATCATCATCCAGATCCGCCTGATCCAGCGCCAGCAGGTGCAGGTCGAAACCGAACCCCTTGTCGCTGCGCAGGGCCTGCAGGCGCGCCGGTTGCTCATCGACCGGAAAGCGCACCAGTTCATCGATCAGCAGGTAAATAGTGGCCCGCGCCAATTGTTCGGTGATCTGCTGCACCTCGCCGGTCAGCAACAGCGGCTCCTTGTCGCTCAACTGACGATAAACCCTGGCAGCGTGCGGCCCGATCTGTTCGACCACCACCTTGCCGCGCGCCAGTTGGCCCAGTGCGCTGCTGTCCAGGTGAGCCTGCTCAAGGGTTTGCAGGCTCAGGGGAATGCCCAGCAGGCGCTCCCAGATCGCCAGGGCGCGGCGCCGTTCGATGCCGTCGAGAGGCACCAGATTGTCGGCCATGATCGTAAAGGTGCCGTGAGCCAAGCGCTCGCGGTACTGCTCGCCGCGCGACTGATTGAGCACATGCAGGGCCAGCACACCGAGCAGCGCGACCAGCACCAACACGCCCAGTACACCACCGTAGATGCGCAGAAAGATCGAATTCATCAGGTCAGCCGCTGAACACGTGGCCGCTCATGTCCTGCGCGGCTTCGGGCACAAACAGATAGCCCTTGCTGCGCACGGTCTTGATCAGACGCGGATGAATGGGGTCGTCGCCGATTTTCGGGCGGATACGCGAGATACGCACATCGATGGAGCGATCCTGCCCGTCGTACCCCACGCCGCGCAACGCGGTGAAGATCTCTTCGCGGGACAGCGTGCGCCCGGCGTTGGCCACCAGCAGCCACAGCAGGTCGAACTCGGCGCCGGTCAGCTCGATGCTCTGCTCGCGCAGCCAGGCCTCACGCAGTGCGTTGTCCACCACCAACGGGCCGAACACCAGACGGCGCAACTCGGCAGCCGGAACCTGCGGCGCTTCACTGCGGCGCAGCAAGGCTTTGATACGCGCCAGCAGCACGCGCGGGTGCACCGGTTTGCAGACGAAATCGTCGGCGCCGGTGTCGAGTCCTTCTATATGGTCGGTGTCATCGGTGCGCGCGGTGAGCATCAGAATCGGTCCGTCGTAACGGTCACGCACGCTGCGGCAGATGCTGAAACCGTCCTCGCCGGGCAGCATCAGGTCGAGAATCACCAGATCCGGCTGCTCGGCGATGATCCGCGCCGCCGCCAGCGCGCCGTCGCCTTCGATGCTCACGCGCATGCCGTGGTTCTGCAGGTAGTCGCTGGTCAGTTCGGCCAGTCGCTGGTCATCCTCGACGATCAGCACGTGCCAGGTGTGTGGTTCCACAGCCATCTTTCCTTGTCGTTATCGACCGCTTTTTGTTTTTGCAACGCAGGGGTTGCGGCACCACGTCGCAGGCCAGTGTAGCAACCCTTGCGCGGATCACACGCCACCGCACGCGGCATAGCACATGACATGCCAGAACGGCCTTGCAGCGGCGTTTTTTTGTGATAGGGTTCGCGCCCTCAAAAATCATCAGTACATCGCCAGTGCCTACAAAAATCGGTGACAAACGGTCACTATCCAGTAGTTATGCGGCCTACACGCACGGTGTGCGATTCATACACAAACTACACACACTTTATCCACAAGCGGTGCGTTGCAATTCATGTCCAAAACGCATTATCTTGTAGCCCAGCGACGAGGCACACCCTACATGTGGGGTTTTGAATAAAAACGCCAGCACAACTCAAATGGGAAATTCAAGCATTTTTGTTGCGTCTGAGGGGTTGAACTTCAGGCCAGTTTAGGCACCAAGACGCTCGCGCATGAGCCAGAGCCATCCCGTACACGTTTTGCAACATCGAACACGCACTCTTGATCAGATTTTCGAAGGATCGGGCATAGCCCGGTCCTTTTTGGCTTCAAAACCTGGAAGCGGCGACAGACCCCGCTTTCACCTTCGTTTTGGAGCCCTTTGGTCGCCTCTTGCGACTGACTGCTCTAAACGAAATGGTGGGCAGTAATGCCCGAACAAACTTAAAGAACGTGGAGTCACACATGCAAACAGACACAACTCGCGAGAACTCGCCGACCGGCGCGCCGCAGGCAAGCCAGACCCAGCAGGATCTGTCTGCCACTGCCCCCGGTCAACTGCGCGTGATCAAGCGTAACGGTACTGTCGTTCCCTACACGGACGACAAGATCACCGTTGCCATCACCAAGGCGTTTCTTGCAGTTGAAGGCGGCAATGCTGCTGCCTCGTCGCGCATCCATGACACCGTTGCCCGCCTGACCGAACAGGTCAGCGCCACGTTCAAGCGTCGCATGCCTTCGGGCGGCACCATCCACATCGAAGAAATCCAGGATCAGGTCGAACTGGCGCTGATGCGCGCCGGCGAGCAGAAAGTGGCTCGCGACTACGTCATCTACCGTGACTCGCGCGCCAAGGAGCGTGCCGTTCGCGCCCCCGAAGAGCAGGTCCAGGCTCACCCGTCGATCCGCATCACCCGCGCCGACGGCAGCTTTGCGCCGCTGGACATGGGTCGTCTGAACACCATCGTCACCGAAGCGTGCGAAGGCCTGGCGGAAGTCGACGCCGACCTGATCCAGACCGAAACCCTGAAAAACCTGTACGACGGCGTCGCGCTGAAAGACGTCAACACCGCGCTGGTGATGACCGCCCGTACCCTGGTCGAGCGCGAGCCGAACTACTCGTTCGTCACCGCCCGCCTGCTGATGGACACCCTGCGCGCCGAAGGCCTGGGTTTCCTCGGTGTCGCCGACAGCGCCACCCACCACGAAATGGCCGACCTGTACGCCAAGGCACTGCCTGCCTACGTCACCGCCGGTATCAAGTTCGAACTGCTCAACCCTGTGCTGGCCGAATTCGATCTCGAAAAACTCGGCAAGGCGATCAACCACGAGCGCGACCAGCAGTTCACCTACCTGGGCCTGCAAACCCTGTACGACCGTTACTTCATCCACAAGGATGGCGTGCGTTTCGAACTGCCGCAGATCTTCTTCATGCGTGTGGCCATGGGCCTGGCAATCGAAGAGAAAGCCCGTGAAGACCGCGCCATCGAGTTCTACAACCTGCTGTCGTCGTTCGACTACATGTCGTCGACCCCGACCCTGTTCAACGCCGGTACCCTGCGTCCACAGCTGTCCAGCTGCTACCTGACCACCGTGCCGGATGACCTGTCGGGCATTTACCACGCAATCCACGACAACGCCATGCTGTCCAAATTCGCAGGCGGCCTGGGCAACGACTGGACACCGGTTCGTGCGCTGGGCTCGTACATCAAGGGCACCAACGGCAAGTCGCAAGGCGTCGTACCGTTCCTGAAAGTGGTCAACGACACCGCCGTTGCGGTCAACCAGGGCGGCAAGCGCAAGGGCGCTGTCTGTGCCTACCTGGAAACCTGGCACATGGACATTGAAGAGTTCATCGAGCTGCGCAAGAACACCGGTGATGACCGTCGTCGTACCCACGACATGAACACCGCCAACTGGATCCCTGACCTGTTCATGAAGCGCGTCTTCGACGACGGCCCGTGGACCCTGTTCTCGCCATCCGAAGTACCGGACCTGCACGACCTGACCGGCAAGGCCTTCCAGGAGCGTTACGAGTACTACGAAGCGCTGACCGAATACCCAGGCAAGATCAAACTGTTCAAGACCATCCAGGCCAAGGATCTGTGGCGCAAGATGCTCTCGATGCTGTTCGAAACCGGCCACCCTTGGCTGACCTTCAAGGACCCGTGCAACCTGCGCAGCCCGCAGCAGCACGTGGGCGTGGTTCACAGTTCGAACCTGTGCACCGAGATCACCCTGAACACCAACAAGGACGAGATCGCGGTCTGCAACCTGGGCTCGATCAACTTGCCGAACCACATCGTCGACGGCAAGCTGGACACCGACAAGCTCAAGCGCACCGTCGATGTAGCCGTGCGCATGCTCGATAACGTGATCGACATCAACTACTACTCGGTACCGCAGGCCAAGAACTCCAACCTGCGCCACCGTCCGGTCGGCCTGGGCATCATGGGCTTCCAGGACGCGCTGTACCTGCAACACATCCCGTACGGTTCCGATGCTGCCGTGCAGTTCGCCGACACTTCCATGGAAGCGGTCAGCTACTACGCGATCCAGGCGTCCTGCGACCTGGCCGACGAGCGCGGTGCCTACGAGACGTTCCAGGGCTCGCTGTGGTCCAAAGGCATCCTGCCGCTGGATTCGCAACAGATCCTGATCGAGCAGCGTGGCGAGAAGTACATCAGCGTCGACCTGAAGGAAACCCTGGACTGGGCGCCGGTTCGTGCCCGTGTGCAGAAAGGTATCCGTAACTCGAACATCATGGCCATCGCACCGACCGCCACCATCGCCAACATCACTGGCGTGTCGCAGTCGATCGAACCGACCTATCAGAACCTCTATGTGAAATCGAACCTGTCCGGCGAATTCACCGTGATCAACCCGTACCTGGTACGCGACCTCAAGGCCCGCGGCCTGTGGGACTCGGTCATGATCAACGACCTGAAGTACTACGACGGTTCGGTGCAGCAGATCGAGCGCATCCCGCAGGAGCTCAAGGAGCTTTACGCGACTGCCTTCGAAGTGGACACCAAGTGGATCGTCGACGCAGCAAGCCGTCGTCAGAAGTGGATCGACCAGGCTCAGTCGCTGAACCTGTATATCGCTGGCGCTTCGGGCAAGAAGCTGGACGTGACCTACCGCATGGCCTGGTACCGTGGTCTGAAAACCACTTACTACCTCCGTGCCCTGGCCGCGACCAGCACCGAGAAGTCTACCGTCAACACCGGCAAGCTCAACGCAGTATCGAGCGGCGGCCACGGCCCGGACGACTCGGCGATCACCGCCCCGCGTCCAACCGAAGCAGCACCGGCCGGCCCGGCCCCAGTGCCAAAGGCTTGCGCAATCGACGAGCCGGATTGTGAGGCTTGCCAGTAACCGTTAACGCCTGACTTGCCCCCACGTTGGTCATGCCAACGTGGGGAGCAACTTTCCTGTTCCAGCCCCCCTCCAGAAACGGCTAGCGCCGTCGCGCAACACTTCTCCTCTCACGCATCCGTAAACGTCTGCCCTCGGCTGTGCCCCTTGGCCAATGGCGGAGGCGTCTGCGATTCGCTGAAATCGGCCGTCCAGCACCAATTGCGAATCTCCGGCATGTCTTCGAAGTGTTCGCGTATCCAGGTGTGATGCTTGCGTAACTGACTTTCGAAAAAATGCACCGCATCCAGACTCTGCGCGCGTAAACGCGGTACGTGGCTCAATGCGTCGATGGCCAAGTGATAACGGCTAAGGCGATTGAGCACCACCATGTCGAATGGCGTGGTCGTTGTACCCCGATCACTGAAACCACGGACATGAAAGCGCGCTTCGTTGGCGCGGCCATGAACCATGGAATGGATCACCCAGGTCGAACCGTGAAAGGCGAACATCACCGGCGCCTCACGGGTAAACAAGGCCTCGAACGACACATGATCCATGCCGTGAGGCCGATCTTCGGGGGCGCTCAGAATGCCCAGGTCGACGACATTGACCAGCCTCACGCGAATACCCGGCACGTGTTTTTGCAGCAACCAGGCGGCCGCCACTGCCTCGGTGGTCGGTACATCGCCCGCGCAGCCCAGCACGACATCCGGTGGCTCACCGTCGTCACTGCCTGCGAAGTCCCAGATCGACGCCCCTTGCGAGCAATGTTTGAGCGCCGCGTCGAAGTCCAGCCATTGAAAGTCCGGTTGCTTGCCGCAAGTCACGACGTTTATGGTGTCGCGGCTGCGCAGGCAATGGTCGAAAACATTGACCAGGCAATTGGAGTCTGGCGGGTAATACACCCTCACCACATCGGCTCGGCGCTGCAAGACGTTGTCGACGAACCCGGTGGACTGATGGCTGAAACCGTTGTGGTCGTTACGCCAGGCGTGGCTGCTGATCAGAATGTTGAGGGAGGCCAGCGGACGCCGCCAGGCAAACTCGCGGCTCTGCTGCAACCATTTGGCATGCTGAGTGACCATCGAGTCGACCACTTGGGCGAACGCCTCGTAGGTCGACCACATACCGTGTCGACCGGTGAGCAGATAACCCTCCAGCCACCCTTCACACAGGTGCTCACTGAGCACCTCCATCACCCGACCATCGCTTGCCAGGTGATCGTCAATCTCCAGACACGGCCCTGGTGCAGTGCGGTTGCTGGCTTCGAACACGGCGTTGAGTCGGTTGGAGTTGGTCTCGTCAGGCCCGAAGACACGAAAGTTGTGCGGGTTATTGCGCATCACATCACGCAAGTATTCGCCCAGCCGGCGTGGTGCTTCGGCGATGACCTGACCGGGGCCTGGCACTTCCAGCCCATAGTCGGCAAAGTTCGGCAGGTCCAGCGCCACCAGCACGCGTCCACCGTTGACACTCGGTACAGCGCCCATGCGCAACGCTGGCGGCGGAGTCAGCACCTGAAGCTCGGGCAGCAACCGGCCGTTCTGATCGAACAACGTCTCGGGCGAGTAACTGCGCATCCAGCGCTCCAGTTGCTGGAGGTGCTGCGGGTTACCGATGACATTGGCCAGCGGCACCTGATGAGCGCGGAAGGTGCCCTCCACCGGCACACCGTCCACGACTTTCGGCCCGGTCCAGCCCTTCGGGCTGCGCAGGATAATCATCGGCCACCGCGCACGCGCAGCGCCCCCTTCCTTTCTGGAGTGCGCCTGTTGTTCGCGGATCGCGTCGTGGCAGGTATCGAGCGCGGCGGCAAAGCGCTGATGCATGCCTGGCAGGTCATCCCCCGCGACGATGATGGGCTGATACCCCCGCCCCCGGTACAGCTCAATCAACTGCTCGTCCGGCAAACGCGCTTCGACCGTCGGCCCGGAAATCTTGTAGCCATTGAGGTGCAGGATCGGCAGCACGGCACCGTCCCGACGAGGATCGAGAAAGTGCACACTTTTCCAGCTGCCTTCCAGCGGACAGGTTTCAGCTTCCCCATCACCTATGACGCAGGCGACCAGCAAGTGGGGATTGTCGAAGACCGCGCCAAAGGCGTGCATCAGCGAATAGCCCAGCTCTCCGCCTTCATGCAGAGAGTTGGGTGTGTGCGGGCCGCAATGGCTGGGGATGCCGCCGGGGGTGGAGAAGCTGCGAAAGAAGCCCAGCATGCCCTCTTCATCGGCCGGGATGTCGGGGTGCACCTCGCTGTAAGTACCTTCCAGCCAGGCGCAGGCGTTCATGGTCGGGCCGCCATGGCCTGGACCGGAGATGAAAATCGTCTCGATGCGCCGGTCGCAAATCAGGCGATTGAGGTGCACATAGATAAAGTTCTGCCCAACCGACGTGCCCCAGTGCCCCAGCAGTCGAGGCTTGATGTGCTCGGCCAGCAACGGCTCGCGCAGCAGCGCATTGGCCTTCAGGTAGATCTGGCCGACGCACAGGTAATTGGCGGCATTCCAGTAACGATGCAGGCGTGACAGTAGATCGGCGTCCAAGGGGCCTGCTTCGCTCCCCGGCCGTTCAGGCTGCGTGGCCGATTCAGCGTCCGACTGATCGGCACTGGAAAGCGTTGAGTTGAAGTGATACATGGCGACTCCATAGGGTGCAATGCACAAGCCTTGCGACTCGCAGGTTTCAATACGTGGATGGATTCAGCAGCCGTCATGCAACAGCGTGAGCGCATGACGGGCGATGACGGCGTTCTCGTCGGTAGCAATGGTCCAGGCCGAAACAGCGCTGTCAGGGAGCGTCAGCCGGGGCGCAGATTGGGTCGCTGGCTGAGTCGCTACAGCCCCGTCGCGCTTGAGACCCAGCCAGGCGCAACCGTCAAGAATCGCGTCGCGCACCTGAGTCGCGTGCTCACCGATGCCACCGGTAAAGACCAGCGCATCCACACCGCCCAGGATCGCGGCCAGGCTGCCTATCTCGCGCACTACACTGCGTACGAACAAAGCGATGGCCTCTCGGGCCTCGGGGGCATGACTGGCAGACAGCTCGCGCATGTCACTGGAGATGCCACCGGACACGCCCAGCAGACCGCATTCGTGATACAGCAAATGCTCCAGCGCCTGCACACTCATGCCCTGCTCGCGCATCAGGTACAGCAGCACGCCGGGATCCAGGCGACCGGGGCGCGTCCCCATCAGCAGACCGTCCAGGGTGCTGAAGCCCATGGTGGTGCCGCGACTGACCCGGTTGTGCATCGCACACAGACTCGCGCCATTGCCCAAGTGCGCAACGATCGTCCGCCCTTCGGCTGCACGCTGATCGTAATGCGGGAGCACGCTGGCGATGTATTCGTAAGACAAACCGTGAAAGCCATAGCGTCGAAGGCCCTGCGCGGTGAGCGACGCAGGCAAGCCAAAACGGGTTTCGAGCGCGTCCAGAGTGTGGTGAAACGCGGTGTCGAAACAGGCGAATTGCACCAGCCCGCGGTGCTCGCGGCTCAAATAAGTCATCGGTGCCAGACACAACGGCTGATGCAGGGGCGCCAGCGCAACAAGCGCCTGCATTTCAGCCATGAGCGCAGCATCGACCCGCGCCGCCACTTGCGTGCGGCTGCCCCCATGCACAACACGATGAGCAGCAGCGCAAAGCTGCCCGTCCGTGTGGCGCTCGATCCAGTCCATCAGGTTGACCAGCGTGCCGCTGTCTGGCGAGGTATCGTTGCGAGGCCATTCCTCACGCTTTTGCGCAACACTGCCAGTGTTCTGGAAGATCAGCCTTTCGGTGTCCTTGCGCACCTCGAAACTACCGTTGCCCAGGCACTGCGGCCCGGACGCGGCCAGCGCAGCAGCCTTGTATAAAGAGAACTTGATGCTGGAGGAACCGCTATTGAGCACCAGCAGCACGGGCTGCGATCGATCCGTCATGGAGCACTCCGTCAATGGCTTGGGGGATTCGCACCGGCGAAACCTTGCTCACTGCAAACAACCGGGGCCAGTCTGATCGTCGCAATCACGGCGGTATTGATCTGGATCAGAAAGCCACAACACACTGGGCGTAGAGATAGGAAGGACGAGCTGTTTTCACTTACGCATCGACCTTCCAAGGAGTCCCCCATGAGCGTGCTACCCCTTCTTCCCTCTTCTGCCGAAGGCAACACCACACGAAAAAAGTCTGCCGTGTCCAGGCTCGGAATCGATCACTGGGTAGTGCCTCTGAATGATGGCAGTCACGTGCTGATTCGCCCGCTGAAGGCCGAAGACAGAGAGCGTGAGTTTGCATTCATCAAGAACCTGTCACCGGAGTCGCGGCATTTTCGCTTTCTGGTCACGATGAAGGAGCCGGGGGAGCCATTGCTCGATCAACTGATGGACATCGACTACAAGCAACGGATGGCGTATATCGCCCTGCACATGGATGATGGTCTGTTGACGGAGATCGGCGTGGCCCGCTACGCCGCAGACGACAGCACGCAGTGCGAATCAGCGATAGCCGTTGCTGACGCCTGGCAGCGCAAGGGCCTCGGTAGACAACTGATGGGGCACTTGATCAACGCTGCGCGCCTCAATGGTTTTCAGCACATGACGTCCATGGACTCCGCCAGCAACTCACCCATGCGTCACCTGGCCAGAGCGTTGGGTTTCACGTCCGGCGGTGATCCGCTGGACGCTACTCAAATGGTGTATCGGTTGAAGCTGAACTGATGCCGGCAACCGCCACGCCTTCATTGCACCCGCATCAGAGCGCAGGCAGGCGCGGGTTCAGCGCCAGCAGGCTGCATGACAGATGATGAGCGACCTGCTCGGTGGTGCTGCCCAACAACGTGTCGACACGATTACGGTGCATCGTACCCATGACAATCACATCGATGCCTTCGGCCAGAACAAACGCACTGATCACCTTCGCCGGGCTGCCCATGATCACGTGCCTGCATTCATCGGGCACACCAAACAGGTCTGCCAACTGATCAAAGGCTTCTTGCTCGGTCTCATACAACGTGTGCTCCAGGCTCGTTGAAAAACCCAGATCACCCGCCGACGCAAAGATGTAGGTCATGTCCTGGGCGTAAAGCAGATGCAATTCAGCGTCGCACTGCGCGGCCAGCTTCTCGGCGCTCTTGATGATGACTTCGTTGACGTTGCCGAACTGCTCCTCGGTCCGATAGGGATCGACCGCTGCCAGTATCTTGCGCGGCAGCGCATGGGCCACTTTCGATACCAGGTGCAACGGCACCGGGCAGTCATGCAGCAACCTGATATCCAGAGAAGTGAACATGGCTCGCGTCAGCCAGGACTCGTGCCCGAGGTCCTTGATCACCATCGAGGGCTTGATCTCGTGCACATGCGCCATGATTTCATCCAGCGGGCGCGTGACCCAGACGACCTCTGTGGTCACCTCCACACCTGACTGGCGTATCAGCTGTGCCTGTTGCTCCAGCCATTGTCGGTGGCTGCTCAGATAACCATCACGCATCTCGCTCAACGCCCTCTCGTTGAGCAGCCCAGCCGTAGCCAGGCCCTCGACATAATCGAACGCGACAATATGCAGCGACGCACTTTTAGCCCCAGCCAGCGCCCCGGCGCGTTCGAACGCCGGGGTCCTGCTCATCAAAGGTGACGCAATCAACATTAAACGCTCTGGCTCAAACACGGAGCACCTCACTGACACGGGTGGCGATCACACGGCTGAAAAGGGATCGTGGGAATACTGCCCATTCATTCTCGATGGCCTCTCACAAGGCTGTTTGACTTAAATCAACAACGGCGAAGAGGTCACAAACCCATAAAAGCAGGACACACGGCCCCGCTCATCCGCATTTGAAATGCCTGCTATCACTGCACGCTCGACGCGCCTATGCTGATTTGAACAAGGAGCACCCTATGACCGCCCATCTGGCAGCCATCAACGGTTTGCGTCTCAAGGCAGAGTGCTCCAGTTGCGGTGTTCGAGAGCTGTGTCTCTCAGTCGGCATGAGCCATACAGACACGGATCGTTTCTCCGCAATCATTCCTCAGCCGATCAAGGTGAAGAAAGGCGCGGCGCTTTATCACGCTGGCGATCCGTTGCGGTCGCTCTACGCAGTGCGTTTCGGTTTTTTCAAAACCACGATCTCTTCGCAGGACGGGCGGGACCAACTGACCGGTTTTCAGATGTCGGGAGAGTTGCTGGGCTGCGACGCAATCAGCGATAACCGCCACGTGTGCGACGCCATCGCGCTGGAAGACAGCGAAGTGTGCCCCATTCGCTTCACCCATCTTGAACAGCTGTCGCGAGAGCTGCCCTCACTGCAACACAACCTCAATCGCGTACTGAGCAAAGAGATCGTTCGCGACCATGAGATGTTGCTGCTGCTGGGCAACCTCAACGCCGAAGAACGCATGGCCGCCTTCCTCCTCAACCTGTCTGGCCGAATGAACAGCCGAGGCTATTCCTCCACAGCGTTTGTGTTGCGCATGACCCGGGAAGACATTGGCTCCTACCTTGGGCTACGACTTGAAACGATCTGTCGCGCCATCGCCAACCTGCGCAATCTGCACATCGTCAGCATCTCCGGACGCCGGGTAGAAATCCTCGACCTGCATCGCCTGCAGGCATTGATCCACGGGTGCAGCTACCGCGCAAAAAGCCTGTGAATCAGTCTGGGCGGGAAATCCTCCGATGATCGCCATCACACTGATCAATATTCTGATCATCACCACGGTGGTCATTGTTCATTACGAATGCCTGCTGCGCCTGAACGGGCTGATGCCCAGACTGATTCTCTGGCATCGGTTCAGGATGGTGTTCGGCGTACTGGGCGCGCTGGCCGCCCACGCCGTCGAAGTCTGGATATTCGCACTGGGCTATTACCTGATGAACCGCTCGGATTCACTCGGTCGCCTCACCGGTAACTTCGACGGCAGCTTCATGGATTCGGTGTACTTCTCGTTCACCACGTTCACCACCATCGGTTTCGGTGACATCACGCCTACTGGCCCGCTCAAATACCTGACAGGACTCGAAGCCCTGACGGGGCTGGTGCTGATCACCTGGACGGCTTCCTTCCTGTTTATCGAGATGCAGAAGTACTGGGGCACACACGCCAACCGCGTGGAGCGACGCCGATAAGCAGACGGGCCGTTGTGCTGCAACGCGCTTTAACTGACAAAACTCAATGTTTGACCTGCAGGAGGGTATTCAATGCAGTGATTGCGGCACGGGATAAACAGCCGCGCCGTCCATCATCAAGAGGATTGAGCATGAGCGACCTGACGTTGCGTAGAACGATTCTGGACGAGCTTGAATTTCTGCCTCACATCGATGCGGGCGCGATTGGCGTCACGATAGATAACGGTGTGGTGGTGCTCAGCGGACATGTGAAAACCTTCGCCGAAAAAATCGCGGCCGAGCGCGCAGTCAAGAGCGTCAAAGGCGTCAGAGCAGTGGCTGAAGAGCTCGAAGTGCGGGTGCCGAGTGATCTCTACATCGACGACAGCGTGATCGCCTCGCGCTGTCTGGACCTGATTCGCTGGAACGCGATATCACCCGACCTGGCCGTACAGGTCAAAGTGCAGCAGGGATGGGTCACGCTTGAAGGCGATGTGGAGTGGCAGTACCAGAAAGAAGCCGCACAAAAAGCCATCAACACCCTTGCAGGCGTCGCGGGCCTCGATAACCGGCTGATCGTCAAGCCCAAAGCTACAGCCCTGGACATCAAGACACTGATCGAGCAGGCCCTGGTACGAAGCTCGGAACTGGATGCCAGCACAATTCGTGTCACCGCCGAAGGCAATCAAGTGAAGCTAGAAGGCTACGTTCACCGCTGGCGTGAACGCAAAGCGGTCGAACATGCCGCCTGGGCAGTACCAGGTGTAAAGAACGTGGACAACCACCTGCTCATCAACTGACCGACTGTCTGCCGACCGGGTCAGCGGGCCGATAACAGCGGTGCTGCATATTGACCGGACTAGGCTGCAAAGGACATTCCCCTCGTTCATCCGGAGCTACTCGCATGCCCCACACAGCAGACATCCTCAAACGCTTTAACGAAGACACTGACGATCTGGTCGACGGGTCCTGGGTCGAGAAGCTACGCGATGGCACCCCGATGCTGATTCGTCAGTTGGTCGATAAAGACCGCGACCGGGAGTTCACCTTCCTGAATGACCTGGGAAAGGGCATGGCGCATTTTCGCTTTCTGGGGTCGTTCAGCAAATATGCAAAAGTGCACGATCAACTTATGGACGTCGACTTCCACAATCGCGTGGCCTACATCGCACTGGCCTTTGAAAACGATGAGCTGAACGAAATCGGCGTAGCGCGTTACGGTGCCTTTGAAGGCGACGCTCATTGCGAGTTTGCCATTGCGGTTTCCGAAAGCTGGCAACGTCGCGGCGTGGCGACAGCGTTGATGAAGCACCTCATGGAAACGGCGACGAGTGAGGGTTTCAGCAAAATATCGTCGATGGACGCGTCCGGAAATCTGGCTATGGACGGGCTGGCTACGAGCATAGGCTTCACCCGTTTCAAGGATGAACAACACGGGCCCAGAGTTTTTCATGAGTATATTCTGGCGCTTTGAGCGAACACGTCAGGCATGACCACGACGCCGGTTATGAGCGATGCACAATTGCACCGCCCATAACCATTCGTCGCCTGTCATGGCGGCTTGATTGCCGCACCTGATCGGTTCTTGTTCGTTACAGCCCGCGATTTGCATGCAGCGGGGATGCATTGACGCACATCACATCCTGAAGGATGACCTCGAATCTCCTTGCCGGGCCGATTGCAGCAATTCTCTCATCACTATATGCTGCGCCCCAGATTCGAAAAAAACACTACATAAGGGATTTACGCCTCGACATCGCGCATTCACGAGCCGGTTGACCGGACGGCGAGTTTATCGAAAAACAGGCGTAATTCCCGCATCAAAGTCAGTCACGCACGCACAAGAGCCGGAGAAAATCTGTATAATCCGCGCTCGCTCAAGGGTACTCAAATGACCATTTGCAAAAGCAAACCTGGCTTGTCTGAAAGCAACCTCGAGTTTTCGATCTGCTCGCCTTTGAGGCACAGCCTCGGCAGCACATTCAAAGAGCGACCGGCACACTCATAAGCCGGCCGATCGCGACAACAGACCCCGAGTAAAAAATTCCATTGCCAGCGCACGTTCAGCGCGATGCTGGCAGCCCATACTTTGAAAATCCAACAGGGGTGCCACAGGCAACCCCTCAGGCAGGAGACGTACACCATGCTGAGCTGGGACGAATTCGATAAGGAAGACGGCGAAGTAGTCGCCAAAGCGACCAACGCCGGTCATTCCAACGAAGCCAACATGGACCGCCTCGACAGCGCCGGTGGCCTGGCTGCACAGGAAGCCCGCGCCGTAACCGCCGCCGACTCCGCGGCCCTGATCCGCGCCAAGAAAGCGCTGGACGCACTGGACGTCGCTGAAGGCCTGGCCGAACTCGAAGGCGCCAGCGCCCGCGTCGCCGTTGACGAAAAAATGATGATCAACTGCCGCGCCGACCTCAACCAGCTCGTACCTTTCAAGTACGACTGGGCCTGGCAGAAGTACCTGGACGGTTGCGCAAACCACTGGATGCCGCAAGAAGTCAACATGACCGCCGACATCGCCCTCTGGAAAAACCCGGAAGGCCTGACCGACGACGAGCGCCGCATCGTGATGCGTAACCTGGGCTTCTTCTCCACTGCCGACTCGCTGGTTGCCAACAACCTGGTGCTGGCCGTGTACCGCCTGATCACCAACCCGGAGTGCCGCCAGTACATCCTGCGCCAGGCCTTCGAAGAGGCGATCCACACCCACGCCTACCAGTACTGCATCGAATCGCTGGCCATGGATGAAGGCGAGATCTTCAACATGTACCACGAGATCCCGTCGGTCGCTAAAAAAGCAGCCTGGGGCCTGAAGTACACCCGTTCGATCTCCGATCCGAAGTTCGAAACCGGCACCGTCGACACCGACAAAGAGCTGCTGCGCAACCTGATCGCCTACTACTGCGTACTGGAAGGCATCTTCTTCTACTGCGGCTTCACCCAGATCCTCTCCATGGGCCGCCGCAACAAGATGACCGGCGTCGCCGAGCAGTTCCAGTACATCCTGCGCGACGAGTCCATGCACCTCAACTTCGGCATCGACGTGATCAACCAGATCAAAATCGAAAACCCGCACCTGTGGGATGCCGAGATGAAAGAAGAAGCCACGCAGATGATCCTGCAAGGCACCCAGCTGGAAATCGAATACGCCCGCGACACCATGCCCCGCGGCGTACTCGGCATGAACGCGGCGATGATGGAGGACTACCTGAAATTCATCGCTAACCGTCGTTTGAGCCAGATTGGCTTGAAGGAAGAGTATCCAGGGACGACCAACCCGTTCCCTTGGATGAGCGAGATCATGGACCTGAAGAAAGAGAAGAACTTCTTTGAGACGCGGGTTATTGAGTATCAGACTGGTGGGGCTTTGAGCTGGGATTGATGGGTTGGATTAATCTGTAAGAAAAGCCAGGAGCGTAAGCTACCTGGCTTTTTTATGCGCGAATGATTTGTTTACAGGGTATTAATAGCCTCTGATGAAATATTTGAGTTTTCAGCGAAATTCTTCTGGCCCAGCATGAAAGGGCAGCGTGCAGAGATCAAGAAAGGCAAAAAGGCGGCAACGAGTCTACCGAACGTCAATGAACGTTCCAACGCCAGCCCTGCAGTAAACTTTTCTGCAGGCTAGACAACCCCAAATGATAGCTATAGGCTACCATCTGAACGTAGGGTTTTTTAGCAGTGCACAGGGAAGAGTCATGGACGCTCCAGAAAGTAACTTCAATCAGCATACGTTAATCTTGTTGAGCGGCCCCATCGCCGCAGGGAAATCAACTATTGCTAAGACGCTTATATCTAAATTTGGCTTTAAAAGCTTAAGTAGCGGTGATTATTTAAGAGCACTGCTTGTTTCAGACAACCTACCAACAACTAGAGAGCGACTGCAAGAGCTAGGTGACCGCCTAGACCTAGAGACAAACTACGAATGGCTGGCAGAAAAAGTTACATGCAAAGCTATGACTAATAAAAATCAAAAAAAATGGATTATCGACAGCGTTAGAAAACCTCAGCAAGTAGACTCTCACAAAGAGCTTTTTGGAAAAGCGATAACACATATTCATATAACAGCCTCGCCAAGTACCCTGAAAGACAGATATCTAGCTAGAACAGACTCAACAGAAATTGAATATATCTCCGCAAAAATGCACCCAAATGAAGTCAGCTCTGAAAACCTCAACACGAACGCAGACTTAACCTTTGACACTTCAACCATGTCAACGGAAGACATTTGCAACGCCATCGCTAAACACGCAGGGATTGACGTATGATACAGCTAGTGTTGATAAGCGGACACCTCTGTGCAGGAAAATCGGGATTGGCCAAGGCTCTGAATATGGAGTTTGGGTATGAGATAATTAAAACAAGCGACTTACTAAGCTCTAGCTCTAAACTTGAAAAAAATCTCCAGAACGACTATCTTTACAAAAGCTTGGAGACGATATTGACTTGTCATCCGAAAGCAAATGGGTATTTGAAGCTATTAAGCAAAAGATTGATTCCAACCCTTATCAGAAAAATTATGTAATCGACCATATACGAACATCAGAGCAGTTAAAGCACTTCCGCAACAGCTTTGACTTCATGACAATACACGTGCATCTCTATGCCAAAGAAGATGAACTTATTAAGAGATATGCAACCAGAAAAAATATCAGACATACAGAATCAAAAACTGACTACCACAAAGCAGATTCAATTAAAACGACAGAAGACATCGATTTCTTTGCAACCGATGCAGATGTCAGAATAAACACCGCCAGAACTGACGTAGACGACACTTTGGTGCGTGTTGCAGCACGATTGGGACTGTACTCACCTCCAGATGTTAGATGCGTGGACGTAGTAATAGGAGGCCAGTACGGAAGCGAAGGAAAAGGACACATATCAGCTTATTTAGCTAAAGACTATGATTTATTACTACGAGTCGGTGGACCAAACGCAGGTCACACAGTTTCAAGTTCGTCTGGTGTTTTTACATATCATCAATTACCGTCCGGCGCAAAAGACACGAAGGCAAAACTGCTTTTAGGACCAGGCATGACTATAAACGTCAAAGACCTGTTACAAGAAATTAAAAACTGTAACGTTACAGCGGAAAGGCTTTTTATAGATCCTCAAGCCATGATAATCAGCGAGGAAGACCTGACTGCTGAAATAGGTTTAGTCAAAGACATAGCATCGACTGGACGAGGTAGCGGAAGTGCGGCTGCCCGAAGAATAACTGGAAGAGGCGATTCAAAAACAAAACTCGCTAAAGATATTCCTGAGCTTGAACCCTACGTTGGAAAAGAACCATACTATAGAGGTTCAACCACCAGGCAGCTTGAAAAGTCTTATAGAGAGGGGAACTCAATCTTAGTCGAAGGGACGCAAGGCAGTGGACTAAGTATCTATCATGGCAATTACCCTCACGTTACTTCTCGAGATACTAATATCGCTGGTTGTTTGGCAGAAGCAGGAATATCACCAAGTAGAGTTAGGCGAATAATTATGGTAATACGCCCAACTCCAATAAGAGTGGGAAACCCTGACAATAGCGAAAAAACTTCGGGGCCAATGAAGCATGAAACAGACTTCAAAACAGTTGCGGAATCAGCAGGATTAGATCCAGAAGAAATAATACAGAACGAAAAGACTTCAACAACACGTCGCAATAGGCGAGTGGGATGGTTCGACTGGCAACAATTTAGATCAGCATGCGCATTAAATGCTCCAACTGACATAGCATTGACATTCGCAGACTATATATGCGAGAAAAACAGCAAAGCAAGACGCTTCGAACAATTATCTTTGGATACGATAAAATTCATCGAAGAAATTGAAAGGGTAGCGCATGCACCAGTGTCATTGGTTAATACTAGATTTCCTAGACAAGGAACGTTAGATATTAGAACCGTTATTGACAGAAGAAATTGGATAAGCAGACTCTCAGACGATTCTATAAAGGATGATACCCAATGAAAGTTCAGAAACTAATAGAGGCTTACCCTGAAATCTACCATATGGCTGAAGTTGACACCTGGCCGAGCATTAAGCAAATAGGTTTGCTATCCGCTAGCGCAGCATTAACATATCACGCCATTGCTAATCCTACTCGCTTTCAACTTGAAAGCAGCCATCGCCCTCAAAAAGTATGCTTAACATCGACTGGGCATCCCAATATAGTCTTACGTGATCAAAAGCCCATGAACGATGCGCGATTAATGACTGCACTTCAAGGTAGTGCTACACCTCAACAATGGTATGAGCTATTAAATTCGAAAGTTTTTTTCTGGGCCGAACATCACCGTCTTGAAGGACTGTTGAATGCAAGAGCTTATAAAAATTTAGAACACGATGTTCTTACTATAGATACTCGTTCACTATTGAATGATTACGAAAACCATACTTGGTTGTGCCACATGAATTCTGGAAATACATTTCCCTATGCGACAGCGAGGACACCTGCGATTTTCCAAACAATTGCCAACTATCCCTCTAAAAGAGATGGTACGCCCGCGAAGGATGTGGTTGAAGTTGTAATAGAAAACTCGATTCCAAACATTTCACAATACGTGACCCAGGTACGAAGAATGAAAGGAAGCCAAGTAATTTATGTAATACAATAATTAATTAATGTATGCAGCTACTTGAACAGTAGCTGCATACAAGAACCATCATTAGAAATCGAAATTTATACTCAGCGCTATAAAACCACAAAACATTAACCATACAACCAAACCCTTAAGCTTAACTTTAAGGCTTTAACTAAAGTCCTTAATACTCAAATTTAACGTCAATCCTTTTGTACTAAAATCAAACGGCACCACCCACAACCTCAAACCCTCCGAAAACTCAAAAACCGGCAATGCCTCCTGAAACGAAGCCCGCTTCGGATAAATCAGCACCAAATCCCCCTGCCCGCCCAGATATTTCTGCCCATACGCAAACAGCTGATAAAAATCGGCCTGGCTCAGGCCATAATTCTTGCTGCCAAGCTCGCTGTCCAGACGCTTCCATTTGGTATCCAGAACCCAGCTTTTATCTCCCTGCGTAATCATCAGATCAGGCCGCAGTTGAAAAAACTTTTTACCCTGATGAGTACACAGATACTCACTGCTGCGCTGGGTATGCAGCGTCGCATCTGACGGCAGTGAGTCTTTCAGGCACGCAGCCACGTAGCGTTCAAACAGTTTCTCCATCGGAAACAGCAGGCTCATGCCCTGCCATTCGCCAGCAATTGCCAGTGGCGTTTGCTGGTTGATGATGAGTTCGCACCAAGGCTTTACGGGATGGTAGTGAGCCATGAGCCGGTCGTGACGCCACTGTTTAAAATCTTGAGTGGCGTCTCGGCTGCTTGGGATCTCTAGCAACAGTGAGCGCAGTTCGTGAGATAGGCGCCAGTTGCTGGGGTCTTCGGTGGTTTTGCAGACGATATCTAGCGCCGTTTTGAGTAGTCGGTTCTCGGGGCGGTCGGGTAGGAATATGTCGTGGCGGATTTGGAAGTGGTGTTGTCGGCCAGGCGGTTGGCGCATTTGGCGGGCGGTGTTGAGTTGACCGCGCAGATACCGCTGTTCCTCTTCGACTCGTTGGTAGTCGAAGCGAAGGCCGCGCTTGATGAGGTGGTCGAGCGCTTCCAGAAAGCTGCTCATTACCCATTCATTCAGCGGTGCATCGAAGCGCTGTAATGCGGTTGCACCTACTTTACGGGTGGGTAGGTCTAGTGACTTCTGAATCATTCGCTTGAGCAAGGCGCGGCTTTGCTGGATGCAGTCACCTTGTTCGAAATGCTTGGGCAGGATTTCGATACTCGTGCCGCAGGGTGTTTCCAGCGCGCCAACGTAGTTATCGAGTTTAAGCCAGCGGCGGCCTTCAACTTGAACCAATGCCGCACCCGCTTTGCTAAAGCGAGAACTGGTTTCACAGAGCCAGTCGAAAGCTGAGGGCGATACTTGGGCTACGTCGAGCGTTGGGTTGAGAACATTGCCGGTTGTCAGCCGAGCATATTCTCGGACCGTGACAGTGGTCTTCAACCCTGCTGCTCGCTGAAAAAGTTAACAATCTTACGTCCAAGGCTTCGTGTGTTCAGTTTGACACCCGACGCTAAGGTAATAGATATCCCATTCTTGCTGGCAATCTCTCGTAAATGCGGCTTTGCAGGTTTTACCTGCTGACCTCCACGATAGACCTCGATGCGGCCATCGGCGGTTTGTCGTATGTCTATACCGTCCGTTCTGACGGTCTTTGCTTCGAGCGGCGCACTGACCTTCAGGTTGTGATCAATCACACCCAGATAAGACTCGATATTCTTGAACGCTGGCAGATTCAACTCCCAACGCTCATTGCTCTGGCCAACCGTGACCGTATCCCCAAACAACGCAATGAGGTCTTGGCTCGGCTGAATCAGAAAACTATTTTCCGGGGCCTTGCGCTGATCGTTGAGAACCCACTGAATGCGCTGCCAATCTTCGAAGAAATACTCTTGAAGCAGCGGCACGATTTGCTCGCGGAAGATGCCTTCCAACCGCTCCAACGTAGGCTCATCCTTGAGCGGCATGAAGTACGCGTGGCCAAGGCGGTGGTCTCGATCAAGCAGGGCCGCTATGCGTTGATTCATCACGCTGAGCAATTCGTCGATGGCGATGCCATCAACTTCTACTTCATCAAGCAACTCTGGATTAGGCGGGACTTCGATGAAGGTGAAGCGACGACGCAGGGCGATATCCAGCGCGGCCAAGGATCGGTCAGCGGTATTCATGGTGCCGATCAGGTGAATGTTGCCGGGGATGCTGAAACGTTCTTTTGAGTAAGGCAGCGTGACTTCTAAAGCCTCGTCTGCGCCTGCTCGCTTGGAAGGTTCAATGAGCGTAATAAGCTCGCCAAAGATGCGCGAGACATTGCCACGGTTGATCTCATCAATGATCAGCACTTTGGCATCGGTATGCTGAATAGGGGCAGGCTCAAATAAGCCCTCCTCGTTCCTACCAAGCATGTGTTCGACCATCGACGGCAGGAAATTCTTGTAGCCATTTACCAAGAACGGATCAAGGATGGAGCCCGGCACTTTCTTGTCCCAGCGACCATTGCCCAGTTCTTCGATAGTGAAGGTGCCGGCGTCCACATAAGAAGCGAGCGTATTTAGTAGACTCATGCCTATAGGGAGGTGTTTACCTTGGGGCTTCTCTATCTCAACGACGTCAGGCGTGGCGCGGGTCACTTTGTAGCCTGTGCCGTAGCGATCACCGACTTTGAATGCTCGGTATTTTCCGCTCAGTTCACTCGCAATTGACTCGCAGAGGCTTTTGAAAACGCCTGAGACCACTTCGTAACGGATCTGGCCTTGCTCATCAGTCGTAGCGCGAAGCCCTTCAACAAAGTCTTCATAGCTGAAGCTCTGATGAAAGGTCACAAAGCGCACGTCACCTGCAGCAAGCAGCTCGTCAAATCGGGCTTTCAGCGCTGATCGATTATCAAGGTTTTTAGCAAGAAAAGGCTGATCAAGGATCTGCAACGTCGCTTCGACTGTGGCGTAGGTTTTCCCCGTACCGGGCGGACCGAAGAAAATCTGATTGAGCGAAGGCATTGCCGAACGTCCCTGTAGGAAAAGTCCGACAACAGTATCTAGATTGCCTGCATGGGTAAAGCGAAGCGTCGGTAGTGTCGTGTTTATGTAGCAGCCCTGAGAATGCGACGCAGAGCGTCGTGAACTGCATTCCTACGCGGAGCGTTGGAACGATATGGGTTGCTGAGCCCGATACCTCGCCTGAAGATCGGAAACCCCTGACAGCCCCTCCCTCCCCTGTCCGATATCGACACGTTGCCAGCGCCGGTATCGTATGCGCCGGTGCCTAAGAAACACCCAACGTAGATGCAGTGAGTTCACGCATAGCTTCAGATTCCAATCGTTCTAATTGAACGGGAATCTCGGCTTTGCTGACCCGCTCAGTTGGGATTTCTTACGCCCGCTCTACGTTGGTCTTTAACGTCATTTCAGTTCATACGTAGAGGTCAGCATGTTAAGCAATCTATTTCGGGCAAGTGCCCGTCAGCGGCGCGAGGTGTGTGCGGGTTTCACCCCAACCCCCTTCCACCGCCACAACCGCCAACTCCTCGCCCTCCTCCTCGAAAACCAACCCTGGTTCAGCGCCCGCGATCTGGGTCGCATGATCGGCTGGCCTTTGAATGAGCGGACGCTGCGCAAGCTGGACGCTGACCAGCACCGCATGATCACGCTCGACCTGCACGGCGAAGCGCAGTCAGAGCTGATGGTCAGTGAGTCGGGGGCATACGCGATGATGGTGCATCACTATCACGCAGAGAATCGCGGGTTGCGGCAGTGGATTACCCATGAGGTGGTGCCTGCGTTGCGGGATGGGCAGGTGCCGTTCGATGACTGCACGCCGAACCTGAGCATGCTGCAGTGGCCGGGGTTGTCGGTGAGTATGTTGCACTGGCACAGCGAGCCGTGGATACGGTTGCGGGACATGCCGATGCTGTTGGCGCATCCGCAGATGCAGGTTGATGCGCGGCCACGCAGTTTGGGCAGGTCTTGGTGGCGGGCGGTGCTGCCTGCCTCTCGATTAGGTTAAATGCGTGGTGATGGCCGTGCCGTGTAGGTGACGGCCATTGCGTCTCGTCGGATCAGTCTTTCAGGCGGCGTCGGTAGTCGTTGATCATTTCTTTAGTAACATCTTCCTTGTAGCAGATGGGTGCGTAGCCGCCTTTGCGGCTGTACGCGCTGCGTTTGCCACATTGACTGCCATTGCTGGCAGAGTTGTAGGGACATGAGCAGTTGGCGGGGTAACCGCCCCACTCTCGAAAAATGCGGTCAGGGGCACAAACCGTTAATTTTTGCGTTGAGGTAACCGCCAACTTCCAGCACCATTCTGAGCTTCAAACGCTCAAAGGACGGAACTCAAGACATGCTGGAC
>NZ_AWQP01000031.1:0-53108 GCF_000972175.1 Pseudomonas syringae pv. coryli str. NCPPB 4273
CGGCGCCCCCCGGATCAGTGACAGGGCGAAGGAACCCGACGAAGTCGGGCCGGAAACGGAGCTGGGGGCTTTGGTCACTTTGGCCCCTTCAAAGTGACTCGCCGAGGGGCGAAAAGGTGACCTGAGCCGGACCCTAATCTACCTGACAAAGAAAACCCGCCGTGTGACGCAGAGCGTCACGAACTGCATTACCACGCGGAGCGTGGGAACGAGAATCCGATTCGACCTAAATCCACCTGAAGTCGCAGAACCCTCGTGTGACGCGGAGCGTGGTAATGAGAATCTGAGTCGAACCCCATCCACCTGATGTCGCAGAACAGCCGCATTCCCGCGCCATCAGTTCAACAGCGCAGTCGTCTCGGGTACAAAGTCGAACGAACTCAGATTGAAACCCTGCTCATCCACCTGCAACACCCAGCCCTGACGATCCCAGTCACCCAACACGATGCGTCTGGCCGCCTGATCGCCAATCTGCAACTTATGAATCGCCGGACGATGAGTGTGACCGTGGACCAACGTACGCACACCGAACTGCTGCATGATCCGCGGCACCTCGTCCGACGTCACATCGACAATATCATTGGCCTTCATACGGGTCTGCGCACGGCTCTCATTGCGCAACTTGCGCGCCAGCTTGTGGCGGGTGCCCAGCGGCAAATGGCGCAGAATGAACAGCGTCAGCGGATGGCGCAGATAGCGACGCATCCGGATATAGCCTTCATCGCGGGTGCACAGACTGTCGCCGTGCATCAGCAGCACCGGCTCACCGTTCAACTGCACGACGCTGGGGTCACTCAGCAGCGTGCAGCCCGCTGCCTTGCAGAAACCCTTGCCGAGCATGAAATCACGGTTGCCGTGCATCAGAAAAATTCGTGTGCCGCTGTCGCTCAATTCGCGCAGGGCCTTGCAGATCGAAAGCTGGAACGGCGACATCGCGTCGTCACCGATCCAGACTTCAAAGAAATCCCCGAGGATATACAGCGACTCGGCGTCGCGAGCGCGTCCTGCGAGCAGATCCAGAAACGCCCGGGTAATGTCCGGGCGCTCCTGTTCAAGGTGCAGATCAGAGATCAGCAGTATCACTCAACGATCTCGGCTTTCTCGATGATCACGTCTTCTACCGGGACGTCCTGATGGCCGGCCTTGCTGGAAGTCGCCACGCCTTTGATCTTGTCGACCACGTCAGTGCCTTCGATCACTTCACCGAATACAGCGTAACCCCAGCCCTGAACGGTCTTGGCGCTGTGGTTCAGAAAGGCGTTGTCAGCGACGTTGATGAAGAACTGCGCAGAGGCCGAATGCGGTTCCATGGTACGGGCCATGGCGACGCTGTACTTCTTGTTCGGCAGACCGTTGTCGGCTTCGTTCTGAATACTCGGACGCTTGTCTTTCTTTTCTTTCATGCCAGGCTCGAAACCGCCGCCCTGAACCATGAAGTTGCCGATCACACGGTGGAAAACGGTGTTTTCGTAGTGGCCGGCTTTAACGTATTCGATGAAGTTGGCAACGGTCAGCGGCGCCTTTTCTTCGTTCAGTTCCAGCACGATGTGGCCGTGGTTGGTAGTCAGCTTTACATTAGGCATTTGGGAAGTCGCTCTCTAGTCATGCATGAATGGGCAGATTATGACCCTGACGCGCAGTTTACAGACGAGGTTACATTTTTCAGCGCTTTTGCAGCTTTTATGCCTTCAAATACGCAGTCTGTTGTCAGGGACTTGACAGCTTCGGCTATGATAAGCGCTTTGATTTAGTCGGCCTACCCTGGCCGCGCACGTATGTCCAAGGATCCTATGAGCAAGCCCACTCCAGAACCCGCTGCCCATTCAAAGGCAGGTCCAGCCGTACCGACCAATTTCCTGCGTCCTATCGTGCAGGCAGACCTGGACTCGGGCAAGCACAGCAAAATCGTGACCCGCTTTCCGCCGGAGCCCAACGGCTACCTGCACATCGGTCACGCCAAGTCGATCTGCGTGAACTTCGGTCTGGCCAAGGAGTTCGGTGGCGATACGCACCTGCGTTTCGATGACACCAACCCGGCCAAGGAAGACCAGGAATACATCGACGCCATCATGAGTGACGTCAAGTGGCTGGGCTTCGAGTGGGCGGGCGAAGTGCGCTACGCCTCGCAGTATTTCGACCAGTTGCACGACTGGGCGGTCGAGCTGATCAAGGCAGGCAAGGCCTACGTGGACGATCTGACCCCCGAGCAGGCGCGCGAATATCGCGGCACCCTGACCGAGCCGGGCAAGAACAGTCCGTTCCGCGAGCGTGGCGTCGAGGAAAACCTCGACCTGTTCGCGCGCATGAAAGCCGGCGAGTTCGAGGATGGCGCGCGTGTACTGCGCGCCAAGATCGACATGGCCTCGCCGAACATGAACCTGCGTGACCCGATCATCTACCGCATTCGTCATGCGCATCACCATCAGACCGGCGACAAGTGGTGCATCTACCCGATCTATGACTTCACCCACGGTCAGTCGGATGCCCTCGAAGGCATCACCCACTCGATCTGCACCCTGGAGTTCGAAAGCCATCGTCCGCTGTACGACTGGTTCCTCGACAACCTGCCGGTGCCGTGCAAGCCGCGTCAGTATGAGTTCTCGCGCCTGAACCTGAACTACACCATCACCAGCAAGCGCAAGCTCAAGCAACTGGTTGACGAGAAACACGTCAGTGGTTGGGATGACCCGCGCATGTCGACGTTGTCGGGCTTCCGTCGCCGTGGCTACACGCCGAAATCGATTCGCAATTTCTGCGAAATGATCGGCACCAACCGCTCTGACGGCGTGGTCGATTTCGGCATGCTCGAATTCAGCATCCGCGACGACCTGGACCACAGCGCGCCGCGCGCAATGTGCGTGCTGCGTCCGCTGAAAGTGGTCATCACCAACTACCCGAAAGGCCAGGTCGAGAAGCTGGAACTGCCGCGCCACCCGAAAGAAGACCTGGGCATGCGCGAGCTGCCGTTCTCGCGGGAGCTGTACATCGACCGCGACGATTACATGGAAGAGCCGCCAAAGGGCTACAAGCGTCTTGAGCCCAATGGCGAAGTGCGTTTGCGTGGCAGCTATGTGATCCGTGCTGATGAAGCGATCAAGGATGCCGACGGCAACATCGTCGAGCTGCGTTGCTCCTACGACCCGGAAACGTTGGGCAAGAACCCTGAAGGTCGCAAGGTCAAGGGCGTCGTGCACTGGGTGCCGGCAGCCGAGAGCGTAGAGTGCGAAGTGCGTCTTTACGATCGACTGTTCCGTTCGCCGAACCCTGAAAAAGCCGAAGAGGGCGCAAGCTTTCTGGACAACATCAACCCGGACTCCCTGCAAGTACTGACCGGTTGTCGCGCCGAGCCTTCTTTGGGCCAAGCGCAACCGGAAGACCGTTTCCAGTTCGAACGCGAAGGTTATTTCTGCGCGGACATCAAGGACTCCAAACCTGGTCGACCTGTCTTCAACCGCACCGTGACGTTGCGGGATTCCTGGACCTGATGCTGTACGTTTGAGGGGGAGCACGTGCTTTCTATCTACAACACGCTCACCAAGAGCAAAGAAGTTTTCAAGCCACTGGATGGCAACAAGGTGCGCATGTATGTCTGCGGGATGACCGTTTACGACTACTGCCACCTGGGCCATGGCCGCAGCATGGTTGCGTTCGATCTGGTGACGCGCTGGCTGCGCTTCAGCGGTTATGAACTGACCTATGTGCGCAACATCACCGACATCGACGACAAGATCATCAACCGGGCGCGGGAAAACGGTGAGTCGTTCGACGCACTGACCGCGCGCATGATCGATGCCATGCACGAGGACGAGGCGCGCCTCAACATCCTCAAGCCGGACATGGAGCCGCGTGCCACCGATCATATCCCTGGCATGCACGCCATGATCCAGACCCTGATCGACAAGGGTTATGCCTACGCGCCGGGTAACGGCGATGTGTATTACCGGGTCGGCAAGTTTCAGGGGTACGGCAAACTGTCGCGCAAGAAGATCGAAGATCTGCGCATCGGTGCTCGCATCGAAGTGGACGAGTCCAAGGAAGATCCGCTGGACTTCGTGCTCTGGAAAGGCGTCAAGCCGGGCGAGCCGAGCTGGGAGTCGCCCTGGGGTGCAGGACGTCCAGGCTGGCATATCGAGTGCTCGGTGATGTCGACCTGCTGCCTGGGCGAGACCTTCGATATTCATGGCGGCGGCAGCGACCTTGAGTTTCCGCACCATGAAAACGAAATCGCCCAGAGCGAAGCGGCCACCGGCAAGACCTACGCCAATGCCTGGTTGCACTGCGGCATGATTCGCATCAATGGCGAGAAGATGTCCAAGTCCTTGAACAACTTCTTCACCATCCGCGACGTGCTGGAGAAATACCACCCGGAAGTGGTGCGTTACCTGCTGGTGTCGAGCCACTACCGCAGCGCGATCAACTATTCCGAAGACAGCCTGCGTGAGTCGAAGGCGGCACTGGAGCGGTTCTATCACGCGCTCAAGGGCCTGCCGGTCGCCGAACCTGCGGGTGGCGAGGCGTTCGTCGAGCGTTTCAGCGCGGCGATGAACGATGACTTCGGTACGCCTGAAGCCTGTGCGTTGCTGTTCGAGATGGTTCGCGAGGTCAATCGTCTGCGCGAATCCGATATCGCAGCAGCGGCGGGTCTGGCGGCGCGCTTGAAGCAACTGGCCAGCGTGCTGGGTGTCCTGCAAATCGAAGCCGACGACTTTTTGCGCGCTGGCGCGGAAGGGCGGGTCGATGCAGCTGAAGTGGAGGCGCTGATTCAGGCGCGTCTGGCTGCGCGTGCCGCGAAAGACTGGGCCGAGTCCGACCGTATCCGTGACCAGATCACCGCCATGGGCGTGCTGCTGGAAGACGGCAAGGGCGGCACGACCTGGCGTCTGGCGGACTGATCAAGGACTATCCCTGAAACACTATTGTGCCCACTCCGCGTGGGCATGCTGTTCTGGACGCTCCGCGTCCTGTCCTCGATGTTCCGCCTGACGAGCGTCGAACACTAAACGATCCGCTGCTCCCGCAACCGCTTGTACAGCGTGTTGCGGCTGACGCCCAGACGCTTGGCCAGCTGTGAAATATTCCCGCCTGCCGCTTGAAACAATTGGCCGAGGTCTTCGCTCGAGTGAAGGCGCGTGGCCGATTCCTGAGTCTTGACCGGGGCATGGCATTCCTCATCCGCGTGAGCATCGAGCAGAAAGTCCTCGGGCAGATGGTCAGTGCCGATCGGCTGTTCGTCGGCCAGTGCCAGCGCCACCTGAATCACACTGTTGAGCTGGCGCAGATTACCCGGCCAAGGGTGATGCTCGAATAACTCAAGTACCTCTCTGGAAAAGCCCGCGCGCTGATGGGCATCACGGTGTCGCTCCCAGATTCGCTGGATAAGCGCATGTTTGTCAGTTCGCTCGCGCAGGGGAGGAAGTTCGATGCTCAGGCCGCTGATCCGGTAATAAAGATCCTGGCGGAAAAGCCCCGCCTGGACCTGATCGCGCAGGCTTCGGTTGGTGGCTGAAATCAGGCGTATGTCGACCGGATACAACTCGCTGCTGCCCAGTGGCTGAACGCAGCGCTCTTGAAGCACGCGCAGCAGCCGCGCCTGTACCGGCATCGGCATGTCGCCCACTTCGTCGAGAAAAAGCGTGCCTTTGTCGGCCTTGCGGATCAGGCCGATGCTGCCTTTCTGGTTGGCTCCGGTGAAGGCGCCTCTTTCATAGCCAAACAGCTCGGCCTCGACCAGTTCGGCCGGGATCGCTGCGCAGTTGACCGCGATCAGCAGCTGGCTGGCGCGCGCACTGGCCTGATGCAGGGCTTTGACAAAGACTTCCTTGCCGACCCCGGTTTCACCATGAATGAGCAGAGGGATGTCTTTTTCCAGCAGCCGCTGCGCCTGACGCACAGCCTTCTCGACCTTCGCATCGCCCAGGCTGATCGCCTGCAGATCAAGGTTTCGTGGTGCAGCAGGTACCTGCGCAGCCTGGACGCAATGCAGCTTCAGTGGTTTGCGAGTCGGGCGCTTGAGCAGGCATTGAAAGCGATTGTTGCCAAATGCATGCAGCGCAAACGGACGCGCTTCGGTTTCGCTGAGCAATTGCAGGATCGGACATTTGAACAGCGTCTCGATACTGGCACCGGCCGGAGCCGTCCCCAGCAAAGTGTCGGCACGCCGATTGGCGCACAGGATCTGGCCGCTTTCGTCAAAAATCAGCAGGCCGGCCCACTGGCTGTCGAGGTTGTTCAGACCGGTATTGAAGATCAGCTGGAAGTGGGAGTCGCGAAACTGGTCGAGGATCAGGCGGTTTTCCACCGACTGGCTCATCATTTTGACCATGCCCAGCGTGTGCGAGGGTGGCAGGAAGCTGTCACTGGACACATCCAGCACGGCAATGATGCGCCTATCAGCATCGAAGATCGGTGAGGCCGAACCGGTCATGAAACGGTTGGCCTTGAGGAAATGCTCGTCCGGTTCGATATGAATGGCCTGCTCACAGGCCAGCGCCGTGCCGATGGCATTGGTGCCCGTGCCACGTTCGCTCCAGCTGGCACCTGGCATGAAGCCCTGAGCCTGGGACGATTCGACGAAGCGTTGCGCACCCCATGACTTGAGCAACTGACCTTGAGGGTCGGCCAGCAGAATCAGACAGCTGGAGTTGCTGAGAATGTTCTCGTAGACCGGCAGGACCTCCTGATGGGTGGTCTGCACCAGTCCATGATGGCGCTCCAGCAGCCTGGAAACCTCCGCCCCCGGCAGTTGGCCGAATGAGGGGCGCGTCTGATGACTGAGGCCGAAGTCCCGGCAGCGGGTCCATGAATCCTGAATGATGATGTCGTGAGCAAGCGAAGCGCTGGTTTGAGACATGAGGATGCCTGCGAATATGACGTATTGTTTTTGTTTTTAGGTCCCGTCGGCGTGACCATCCTTGCCCGCAACGTCAGTCCAGTGTCGTTCAGTTTTGTTCAAAGTCAATGTTCATTTTGTTCAAGTGTTCAGTATTTTCTGTTCATTATTGTTCAGCTGTGAAAGCCGTTTCGTCCCCTGAATACGGGCGATCGCTCTGTTTCGGGCTTCACCGGCAATCTGCCTGAGCTGGCACGAATGTCGCTATCTGCAAACAGTCAAGCATTCACCCTTAAGAAAAAAACAACAAAGGGCACGCCATGTCACTCACGCTGGAGCATGTCAGTCGCGCCGTCGATGGCCAGGTCTGGATCGACGACGCCTCCCTGAGCTTTGAGCCGGGATCATTCAACGTTCTGCTGGGGCGCACCCTGTCCGGCAAAACCAGCCTGATGCGCCTGATGGCCGGGCTGGACAAGCCGGACAGCGGGCGAGTGCTGATGAACGGGGTCGATGTCACCCATCGTCCGGTTCGTCTGCGCAACGTCTCGATGGTTTATCAGCAGTTCATCAATTACCCGAGCATGACGGTGTTCGAAAACATTGCTTCGCCGCTGCGCCAGGCGGGTCTTTCCAAAGACGTGATCCACAGCCGTGTGCAGGAAACCGCGAAGATGTTGCGCATCGAAAAATTCCTGCAACGCCATCCTCTCGAGCTGTCCGGTGGGCAGCAGCAGCGCACCGCGATGGCCAGGGCGCTGGTCAAGGATGCCGAGCTGATCCTCTTCGACGAACCGTTGGTCAACCTCGATTACAAGCTGCGCGAAGAGCTGCGTCAGGAAATGCGCGAGCTGTTTGCCGCTCGCCATACCATCGCCATCTACGCCACCACCGAGCCCAATGAAGCGCTGGCGCTGGGTGGCACCACCACCATCCTGCATGAAGGGCGGGTGGTACAGAGCGGCAAGACCCCCGAGGTCTATCATCGACCTGCGACTGTGCTGGCCGCCGAGCTGTTCTCCGAACCGCCGATCAACCTCATGCCGGGCCGTATAGAGGGCAATGAAGTCAGCTTCGCCAATTTCGTGCACTTCCCGCTCAACGTCGACCTGCGGGCTGTCGGCGACGGCGAGTATCGTTTCGGCGTGCGCCCCAGCCATTTGAGCCTGGTGCCGTCCAACGATGACGATCTGGAACTGGCGGTTACTGTCGAGCTGGCGGAAATCAGCGGTTCTGAAACCTTCCTGCATGTGCGCAACGAGCTGTTCTCGCTGGTCCTGCATCTGCCGGGCGTGCATGCCTACGACGTCGATGCGGCGATCCGGGTGTACATCCCGACCCACAAATTGTTTGTATTCGATCAGCAGGGCGGCCTGATTCAGGCGCCGGGCCTGCGCATGGCGAGGGTTGCCTGATGGCCGAGATCCGCTTGCAGAACCTCGCGCACAGCTACAGCGCCAAGCCTGGTCCTGACGACTATGCAATTCGCGAGATGAGCCACGTCTGGGAGCAGGGCGGTGCTTATGCGCTGCTCGGGCCTTCCGGGTGTGGCAAGTCAACGCTGCTCAATATCATTTCCGGCCTGCTCAGTCCGTCGCAGGGGCAGGTGCTGTTCGACTCGAAAGTGGTCAACGAGCTGCCCCCGGAACGCCGCAACATCGCTCAGGTTTTCCAGTTTCCGGTGATCTACGACACCATGACGGTGTTCGACAATCTGGCCTTTCCGCTGCGCAATCAGGGCATGGACGAGGCGCGGATTCTCATCAAGGTCAACGAAATTGCCGATGTCCTGGACCTGCAGCCGCTACTGAAAAAGAAGGCGCGCAACCTCAGCGCGGACGAAAAGCAGAAGGTCTCCATGGGCCGTGGACTGGTGCGCGATGACGTGTCGGCGATCCTCTTCGACGAACCGCTGACCGTGATCGACCCGCACCTGAAGTGGAAACTGCGACGCAAGCTCAAGCAGATCCACGAGCAGTTCAATATCACCATGGTTTACGTCACCCACGATCAACTGGAGGCGTCGACCTTCGCCGACAAGATCGCCGTGATGTATGGCGGACAGATCGTCCAGTTCGGCACGCCGCGGGAGCTGTTCGAAAAGCCGTCGCACACTTTTGTCGGCTATTTCATCGGCAGCCCGGGGATGAATCTGATTGACGTCACGCCGCAGCCGGGCGGCGTCGGTTTTGCCGATATTCACCTGCCGCTGCCTGAGTCGTTGCAGCAGAAGCTCGCCAATACGCCGTGGAAAACGCTGAAAGTGGGTATTCGTCCTGAGTTCGTGCATGTCTGGGACGGGCCTTACGACGATGCGATGTGTGCCGACGTGACCTATGTGGAAGACCTCGGCACCTACAAGATCATCACCCTGAAACTGGCCGGACAACTGCTGAAGGTGCGTCTGCAGGAAGACAAACCGGTGCCGCAAGGCCAGGCCTGGATCAGCTTTCCGGGGCAATGGCTGATGCTCTATGCAGATGATTACCTGATCGAAGCCGGCCCTGCCAGTGAGGTGTCCCATGCGTAAGGTTCAGAACAACAAGGCCTGGTGGCTGGTGATGCCGGTGTTTCTGCTGGTGGCATTCAGCGCGATTATCCCGATGATGACCGTGGTCAACTATTCGGTGCAGGACATTTTCGACCAGTCCAGCCGCTATTTCGTCGGCACCGACTGGTTCCGGCAGGTCCTGCAGGACCCGCGTCTGCACGACTCGCTGTTGCGCCAGTTCATTTATTCGGGCTGTGTGCTGCTGATCGAGATCCCGCTGGGCATCGCGATTGCGCTGACCATGCCGACCAAGGGCCGTTGGTCGTCGTTGTGCCTGATCGTGATGACCATTCCACTGCTGATCCCGTGGAACGTGGTCGGCACTATCTGGCAGATCTTCGGCCGTGGTGATATCGGCTTGCTGGGTTACACGCTGAACAATGTGCTGGGCATCAACTACAACTACGCCGCCAATGCCTCGGATGCCTGGGTGACGGTGCTGGTCATCGACGTCTGGCACTGGACCTCGCTGGTGGCTCTGCTTTGCTATTCAGGGCTGCGGGCGATTCCGGATGTGTATTACCAGGCGGCACGCATTGATCGGGCGTCCGGCTGGGCGATCTTCCGGCATATCCAGTTGCCAAAGATGAAAAGCGTGCTGCTGATTGCGGTGATGTTGCGCTTCATGGACAGCTTCATGATCTACACCGAGCCGTTCGTGCTGACCGGTGGCGGGCCGGGTAACTCCACCACGTTCCTCAGTCAGACGCTGACCACCATGGCGCTCGGGCAGTTCGACCTGGGGCCCGCGGCCGCGTTCTCGCTGGTGTATTTCCTGATCATTCTGTTGGTGTCATGGGTGTTCTACACCGCCATGACTCACAGCGAAAAGAATTGAGGGGCTGGTCATGAGTCTGCGCAAAATCATACCGCTGTGGATTTACCTGTTGTTTCTGCTGGTGCCGATCTACTGGCTGATCAACATGTCGTTCAAGACCAATACCGAGATCCTCGGTGGCCTGACCCTGTGGCCGCAGGATTTCACCCTGGCCAACTACAAGGTGATCTTCACCGACGAGAGCTGGTACAGCGGCTACCTCAACTCGCTGTACTACGTGTGCCTCAATACCGTGATATCGCTAAGCGTCGCATTGCCGGCAGCCTACGCGTTTTCACGCTATCGTTTTCTCGGCGACAAGCACCTGTTCTTCTGGCTGCTGACCAACCGCATGGCGCCACCGGCAGTCTTCCTGCTGCCGTTTTTCCAGCTGTATTCGTCCATCGGCCTGTTTGACACGCACATCGCCGTGGCACTGGCGCACTGCCTGTTCAACGTTCCGCTGGCTGTATGGATTCTGGAGGGCTTCATGTCCGGCGTTCCCAAGGAGATCGATGAAACGGCTTACATCGACGGTTACAGCTTTCCCAAGTTTTTCGTGAAGATTTTCATTCCACTGATTGGTTCGGGTATCGGCGTCACCGCGTTTTTCTGCTTCATGTTCTCTTGGGTCGAGCTGTTGCTGGCGCGCACCCTGACGTCGGTGAATGCCAAGCCGATCGCTGCGGTGATGACCCGCACCGTGTCGGCATCGGGTATCGATTGGGGGGTGCTGGCGGCGGCAGGGGTGTTGACCATTCTGCCGGGCATGCTGGTGATCTGGTTCGTTCGCAACCATGTGGTCAAGGGCTTTGCTCTTGGTCGTGTCTGAGGAGTCGAAAAAATGGAGTGGATGTCCTGGACACTGCCCACTGCGGCCTTCTTCATCAGCATTGCGGTACTGCTGGCAGGGATGACCGTATGGGAATTGCGCTCGGCAAGTATCGAGCGTCGTGGTTTTTTGCCGATTGCCACCACGCGTGGCGACCGTCTTTTCATTGGGCTTCTGGGCAGCGCTTATCTGCATTTGCTGGTAATCGGCGCGACGGACTGGAGCATCTGGATCGCTTCGGGGGCTTCCCTGGTGTGGCTGTTGGTGGTGATGCGTTGGGGTTAGAGGGCGGCCGGGCGTGGTTGCCGGGGTGATCCGGTCGGCAGTATTGAAAAAGCGGGACTACATGAAAGCAACCTGGAGATGACTATGTTCAATAAGAAAAACAAGCTGCAACATAGCGTGACGCTGGCAACCATGATCATGCTCAGCGGGTTGAGTGTGTCGGCATGGGCGGATCAGTACGAAGATGCGGCGAAGAAGTGGGCGGCGAGCGAGTTCAAGCCGAGCACGCTTTCCGATGCCGAGCAGTTGAAAGAGCTGGAGTGGTTCATCGAAGCTGCCAAGCCGTTTCGTGGCATGGACATCAAGGTGGTGTCGGAAACCCTGACCACCCATGAATACGAATCCAAGACCCTGGCCAAGGCGTTCACCGAAATCACCGGCATCAAAGTCACCCATGACTTGCTGCAGGAAGGTGATGTTATCGAAAAGCTGCAGACCGCCATGCAGTCGGACAAGAGCATCTATGACGGCTGGGTCAACGACTCGGACCTGATCGGTACGCACTTCCGCTACGGCAAAGCGGTGTCGCTGACGGAGATGATGAAAAGTGACAGCGGTAAGTTAGTGACATCGCCAACCCTGGATATCAAGGACTTCATCGGCACCTCGTTTACCACCGCTCCAGACGGCAATCTTTACCAGCTGCCTGATCAGCAGTTCGCCAACCTGTACTGGTTCCGTGCCGACTGGTTCGAACGTCCCGACCTGAAAAAGAAATTCAAGGACAAGTACGGCTATGAGCTGGGCGTTCCGGTCAACTGGTCGGCTTACGAGGACATCGCCAAGTTCTTCAGCGAAGACGTCAAGGAGATCGACGGCAAGAAAGTCTTCGGGCACATGGACTATGGCAAGAAAGACCCGTCACTGGGCTGGCGTTTCACCGATGCCTGGTTCTCCATGGCCGGCAGCGGCGACAAGGGTTTGCCTAACGGTCTGCCGGTGGATGAGTGGGGTATTCGCGTCGAAGACTGCCATCCGGTCGGCTCCAGCATTACCCGCGGTGGCGACACCAACGGCCCGGCGGCAGTGTTCGCTACGCAGAAATACATCGACTGGCTGAAAGCCTATGCGCCGCCGGAAGCGGCGGGCATGACCTTCTCCGAATCCGGACCGGTGCCTTCGCAGGGTAACGTCGCGCAACAAATCTTCTGGTACACCGCCTTTACCGCCGACATGACCAAGCCAGGCCTGCCGGTGATGAATGCTGACGGCACGCCGAAGTGGCGCATGGCGCCTTCGCCGAAAGGCCCTTACTGGAAAGAAGGCATGAAGCTCGGCTATCAGGACGTCGGTTCATGGACGTTCCTGAAGTCGTCCGACGAGAAAAAGCGTCTGGCCGCCTGGCTGTATGCGCAATTCGTGACCTCGAAGAGCGTTTCGTTGAAGAAAACCATCGTCGGCCTGACGCCGATTCGCGAGTCGGACATCAATTCCAAGGAAATGACCGCACTGGCGCCCAAGCTCGGTGGTCTGGTGGAGTTCTATCGCAGTCCGGCCCGCGTTCAATGGTCGCCTACCGGCACCAACGTGCCTGACTATCCGAAGCTGGCACAGCTGTGGTGGAGCCATGTGGCCGAGGCGGTCACTGGCGAGAAGACTGCGCAGGAGGCCCTCGACGGTCTGGCCAAGGACCAGGATGCGATCATGACGCGCATCGAGCGTTCCGGGGTTCAGAAGGCTAGCAATTGTGCGCCGAAGATGAATCCGGAAACCACTGCAGAAGCCTGGTACAAGAAGGCCGAAGAGAGCAACGGCAAGTTCCTCGCGCCACAGCGCAAGCTGGCCAACGAGAAACCCAAGGGCGAAACCATCGCCTACGCTGACCTGCTGAAAAGCTGGGAGGCAGCCAAGAAGTAAGGTTTTGTCGAGGTAAAAAAACGGCACCTTCTAGGTGCCGTTTTTTATTGCCGCAGGCTGATCAGTCGTGCAGGGTTTCTGCCGCGTACAGCGTGTTTTCCAGCAGGCAGGCGCGGGTCATGGGGCCGACGCCGCCCGGAACCGGAGTGATCCAGCCGGCGCGGGGCAGGGCGGTCTCGTAAACCACGTCGCCTACCAGCTTGCCATCTTCCTGGCGATTGATGCCGACGTCGATGACGATCGCACCCTGTTTGATCCATTCGCCTTTGACAAGGCCCGGCTTGCCGGCGGCAACCACCACCAGATCGGCACGACCCACGTGGCCTGCCAGATCCTTGGTGAAACGGTGGGTCACCGTGACGGTGCAGCCCGCCAGCAGCAGTTCCATCGCCATCGGGCGGCCGACGATGTTGGAGGCGCCGACGACGACGGCATCCAGACCGTACAGGTCGACACCGGTGCTTTCCAGCAGGGCCATGATGCCCTTGGGGGTGCATGGACGCAGCAGTGGAATGCGCTGAGCGAGACGACCCACGTTATAAGGATGGAAGCCGTCCACGTCCTTGTCCGGGCGAATGCGCTCCAGCAGCAGCGAAGCGTCGAGGTGCGCAGGCAAGGGCAGTTGCAGCAGGATACCGTCGACAGCAGCATCCTCATTGAGGCGGTCGATCAGATCGGTCAGTGCTGCCTGAGTGGTCTCGGCGGGCAGGTCGTAAGCCTGGGAGATAAAGCCGACTTCCTCGCAGTCCTTGCGCTTGTGAGAGACATAGACCTGGGAGGCGGGGTCGCTGCCGACCAGAATCACCGCGAGGCCCGGCGTACGCAGACCTTGCTGGCTACGTTCGGCGACACGTTTGGCGATCTGCTGGCGCAGGCTGGCGGCGATCGCCTTGCCGTCGATTAGTTTTGCAGTCATGACGCGTGATTAACCATCGAGAGGAAAAAAATGAGCGCGCATTCTCTCATGACATGGCGCGAGGGCAAAGGCGATTGCTTTGCATATTCAGCTAACTCCTTTATCTAGCTGAATTTTTTTCAAAAAAAGGTTGACGACCCCAGGGGGCGTCTATAAGATTCGTCGCACTTGCCGGGCAGAGCCCAGCACTGGTTAAGCTAGCACTGGTTGATTCGGTCAGGCAGAGTTGCAAATCAGCTCGGTGTGATCGATTGAAAGCCTTTTAGTTTGTTATCGCAAGAGTACAAATTATATAAGTGCCCGTAGCTCAGCTGGATAGAGCATCCGCCTTCTAAGCGGATGGTCGCAGGTTCGAGTCCTGCCGGGTGCGCCATTCAAGGCAGCTTTGGCACAGCAAGTAAGTTGTATCGTCACGCGCAATATGGTGGGCGTAGCTCAGTTGGTAGAGCACAGGATTGTGACTCCTGCGGTCGTGGGTTCGAACCCCATCGTCCACCCCATATTAAGAAGGGCGCCAGATTCATAGTCTGGCGCCTTTGCTTTAAAAGTCTGAAATGCGGATGTGGTGGAATTGGTAGACACACTGGATTTAGGTTCCAGCGCCGCAAGGTGTGAGAGTTCGAGTCTCTCCGTCCGCACCAGATGTACTTTCGTCGGGTTCCAGTGAGCACCGCGAAAGTCAAGAGAAGCCCGCCCAGTGCGGGCTTTTTGTTGTCCTGAATTTCTCATTAGGCAGTTTTATCTGCGGTTTTGGCTGTGTCTGTGAGGTGGTGCGAATTTGGATCTGGTCGGCGATGGCTGAGGGGGAGAGGCTGCGGCGGCGCGAGCGGTAGTTCATGCTCGCGGCGCGCTGGACTGCAATTTCAGCCTGATGGCGGCTGTATGCTTATTCGATAACCAGCAAAACCCTGGATTGGCACAGAAGTGATGAGTGCTCGCCCGGAATTTCAGTGACTACGCTGTAGCCGCCGGATTCCAGTGAGGATAAATCGGCAGAGAATGAAAAGCCTGATTTCAGGAAGTTTTCATTGCCGAACGCTTTGATCAGATCAGGGCGGTCCACGATCACAGGATCTTTGAACGTGACGGGGGTGCCTTTGTAGCCCGTCAGGCGAAGTCTGATTTCCTTGGGGGCGCGCTGGTTGGCTGTGTCGATGGCCCATCCGTTGAACTGGGCCATGCCTTTGGCTAAATAGACAGTTGAGCCGGTCTTTCCGCCAATCGAGTCGATAGCGCACTTGTCTGTTGCATAGTTTGTGACTTTGGCTGCGCTTTCTTTGCTCCCGTCTTTATCATCGCACCCCGTCATGATCGCTGAAGTTATAGCGAGAACACTTACTGCAGCAATCATCTTGAGCATGATTTTTCCTGGGAGATGTCGATGTTGTGGGGAGGGGCTGAGTGGTTTTAACGGTTTGGCAGCGCATTGACGCGAGGCGGAGATTATATGACTCATCGTCGTCGCAGCCTCTGTCCCCGCTGCTCGGGCAGCAAAATCAGGGGTCGGATTATGGAGTGCTTAGCCCCGCAGCACAAGGGTGCAGGGTCGCCAGGCTCCGGGGTTGACCAGGTTCTCCCGTTGAATGATCCAGGCGATCCGGCTGGCTTGATCTTCCCGTGCGTCAGGTGGGCGGCCGGCTTTGCGTGCCGCTCGCTGCGATCCATCGCTTTCAGGCAAATTGACATGAAAGTCCCGCTGTTATGAGCTTGTGTCGAGGTGGTTATAAAAGTTCAGGTGTTTCGTGTGTCGATGTTTTGTAGGTGTCAGGTCAGCAAAAAGTTGTCTTGTCCCCGATAACTTGCAGCGTCGTCGCCTGGATGCTTGATAGGTGCGAAGTGGGGTTATTGCCATAAGTTTCAGTTATTGATGAGCGGAGGGCGATCGCCGAGCCGGGGTGTATTTGCCCCCCCCCCTGTTCGTTGTCAGGCGGTTGCGCGACCCGCCTGAGTAAAAAAGGCCAGTCCGGTCAATTGCTTGCCATGGGTGGCGCGGCATCGCTGCGTTGTGTACGATGCGCGCCGGGTTGAATAAGGCTTCGAAGTTGGAGCAGGCATTTGGTTGATTTTGTAATCGCCATCCGCCGGAGTCTGGATTGCCGGGGCGAGAGCTCCTCGGCTGCACGAAATGGCCGCCTTGAGCGGTTTTTTTGTTTCAAGGTATTCGTTTTAACGTTTCGCTGGTTCGGTGGTCACATTACCACTGGTCGAGTGGGGCGCTGTGTAGATGGAGTCGGTAATCGTCTTGTGCGGATGCGTCCTTATATAAAGGAAGCTGTGCCAGACCTGTCGCGGTTAGTGAGAGGGTCATTTCCATCTCGCCCGGCTGTAGGCCGATTCCTTCTTGTTAACCCGCCCTTTTTCAGTAGGGTGACTTCTTGAGTTTGACCCACTAGAATGCATGCCCTTGATTCTGGGGTCGGAAACGGCCGGCTAACGTCTGTGCAACGAGGAATATCCATGCAAGTTTCTGTTGAAAACACTTCCGCTCTTGAGCGCCGCATGACCATTGGTGTACCTGCCGAGCGCATCGAGACTGAAGTCAACAAGCGTCTGCAACAGACCGCGCGCAAAGCCAAGATCCCGGGCTTCCGCCCTGGCAAGGTGCCTATGAGCGTGATTCGTCAGCGTTACGAGGACGGCGCACGTCAGGAAGCGCTGGGCGATCTGATTCAGGCTACTTTTTATGAAGCTGTGGTTGAGCAGAAGCTGAACCCGGCCGGTGCTCCTGCTGTTGAGCCCAAGTCGTTCGAAAAAGGCAAAGATCTGGAATACGTGGCTACTTTCGAAGTATTCCCGGAATTCACCGTTGCCGGCTTCGACAGCATCTCCGTAGAGCGCCTGTCTGCCGATGTGGCCGACAGCGATCTGGACAACATGCTTGAAGTGCTGCGCAAGCAGAACGTTCGTTTCGAAGTGGCTGATCGTGCTGCCCAGAACGAAGACCAGCTGAACATCGATTTCGTCGGCAAGGTCGACGGCGAAGTGTTCGCTGGCGGTTCCGCTACCGGTACCCAGCTGGTTCTGGGTTCCGGCCGCATGATCCCTGGTTTCGAAGACGGTCTGGTTGGCGCCAAGGCCGGTGAAGAGCGCGTTCTGAACGTGACCTTCCCAGAGGACTATCAGAACCTCGAGCTGGCCGGCAAGGCTGCCGAGTTCACCGTGACCGTCAACACCGTTTCCGAGCCAAAGCTGCCTGAGCTGAACGAAGAGTTCTTCAAGCAGTTCGGTATCAAGGAAACCGGTATCGAAGGCTTCCGCACCGAAGTTCGCAAGAACATGGAGCGCGAGCTGCGTCAGGCGATCAAGTCCAAGGTCAAGAATCAGGTCATGGACGGTCTGCTGGCCGCCAACCCGATCGAAGTGCCTAAAGCGCTGCTGGAAAACGAAGTCAACCGTCTGCGTGTGCAGGCCGTTCAGCAGTTCGGCGGCAACATCAAGCCTGACCAGCTGCCGGCAGAGCTGTTCGAAGAGCAGGCCAAGCGCCGCGTCGAGCTGGGTCTGATCGTTGCCGAGGTCGTCAAGCAGTTCGACCTCAAGCCTGATGACGCTCGCGTTCGCGAAATGATTCAGGAAATGGCCTCCGCCTATCAGGAGCCTGAGCAGGTCGTTGCCTGGTACTACAAGAACGAGCAGCAAATGAACGAGGTACGTTCTGTTGTGCTTGAAGAGCAAGTTGTAGATACTGTTTTGCAGAAAGCTAGCGTGACCGACAAATCGGTCTCCTACGAAGAAGCTGTCAAGCCGGTGGAAGCTCCAAAAGCCGACTGATTTCTCTTTTCGTGCGAAAACACCCACAAGCCAGCCTTCGCGCTGGCTTGTGCGTATTCAAGACTCGACTATTTGGGAGTGAATGCAGGACATGTCCCGCAATTCTTATATTCAGCAGAACTCTGACATCCAGGCCGCTGGCGGCCTGGTCCCGATGGTTATCGAGCAGTCCGCCCGTGGCGAACGCGCCTATGACATCTATTCGCGCCTTCTCAAGGAGCGAGTCATCTTTATGGTTGGTCCGGTAGAGGACTACATGGCCAACCTTATCGCGGCACAGCTGCTCTTCCTTGAAGCGGAAAACCCGGACAAGGATATCCATCTCTACATCAACTCGCCGGGCGGTTCGGTGACTGCAGGCATGTCGATCTACGACACCATGCAGTTCATCAAGCCGGACGTGTCGACCATCTGTATCGGTCAGGCTTGCAGCATGGGTGCATTCCTGCTGGCCGGCGGTGCAGAAGGCAAGCGTCATTGCCTGCCCAACTCGCGGATGATGATTCACCAGCCGCTGGGCGGTTTCCAGGGGCAGGCGTCGGACATCGACATCCATGCCAAGGAAATCCTGCACATTCGTCATCGTCTCAACTCGCTGCTGGCGCATCACACCGGCCAGAGCCTCGAAACCATCGAGCGCGATACCGAGCGTGACAACTTCATGAGCGCAGAGCGTGCGGCCGAATACGGCCTGATCGACTCGGTGATCAACAAGCGTCAAATGCCTGCCTAAGCGGCTCAAAATGTAGGGGGTCGGCACAACCGACCGCCTGCGGACTTGAAAAAGCCCGCAATAGCCTTCATCTTGTGTTGCAAGCCTACCGGATTGGATCGATCGAATGACTGACACCCGCAACGGCGAGGACAACGGCAAATTGCTCTATTGCTCCTTCTGTGGCAAAAGCCAGCATGAAGTGCGCAAATTGATTGCCGGCCCCTCGGTCTTTATCTGCGACGAGTGCGTCGACCTGTGCAATGACATCATCCGTGAGGAGGTGCAGGAAGCTCAGGCCGAAAGCAGCGCGCATAAATTGCCTTCGCCTAAAGAAATCAGCGGCATCCTTGACCAGTACGTCATCGGTCAGGAACGTGCCAAAAAGGTTCTCGCAGTAGCGGTGTACAACCACTACAAGCGTTTGAATCAGCGTGACAAGAAGAACGACGACGTCGAACTGGGCAAGAGCAACATCCTGCTGATCGGCCCTACGGGCTCCGGCAAGACGCTGCTGGCCGAAACACTGGCTCGCCTGCTCAACGTACCGTTCACCATCGCTGACGCCACCACCCTGACCGAGGCCGGTTATGTGGGTGAGGACGTCGAAAACATTATCCAGAAGCTGTTGCAGAAATGTGATTACGATGTCGAGAAGGCCCAGATGGGTATTGTCTACATCGACGAAATCGACAAGATTTCGCGCAAATCCGACAACCCTTCGATCACTCGTGACGTGTCCGGTGAAGGCGTGCAGCAAGCCTTGCTGAAACTGATCGAGGGCACCGTGGCTTCCGTTCCGCCTCAAGGTGGTCGCAAGCATCCGCAGCAGGAATTCCTGCAAGTGGACACGCGCAATATCCTCTTTATCTGTGGTGGCGCCTTCTCGGGCCTGGAAAAGGTCATTCAGAACCGTTCCACCCGTGGCGGAATCGGCTTCAATGCCGAGGTTCGCAGCAAGGAGGAGGGCAAGAAGGTTGGCGAGTCGCTGCGTGAAGTCGAGCCTGACGATCTGGTCAAGTTCGGTCTGATCCCCGAGTTCGTGGGCCGTCTGCCGGTGCTTGCGACGCTGGACGAGCTGGATGAGGCTGCTTTGATACAGATCCTCACCGAGCCGAAGAACGCGCTGACCAAGCAGTATGCCAAGCTGTTCGAGATGGAAGGTGTGGACCTCGAGTTCCGTACCGATGCGCTGAAATCGGTTGCCCGTCGCGCGCTGGAGCGCAAGACCGGTGCCCGTGGCCTGCGTTCGATCCTCGAAGGCGTGCTGCTCGACACTATGTACGAAATCCCGTCGCAGAGCGACGTGAGCAAGGTGGTGATCGACGAAAGCGTTATCGATGGCACGTCCAAGCCGCTGTTGATCTACGAAAACAGCGAGCCGCCTGCCAAGGTTGCTCCCGACGCATAAACGCATGTTCATATGCGTGTGAAGTAATACTGAAGGGGGCCTTTTTGGTCCCCTTTTGCATTTTTAAGCCGTTCATTCGTTTTGTATGAAGAAACTGATCTTGGCGGGTCGCGCCTCTAGAGCTTGTTTTTTTTGGACGCTACCCCCATCTTGGCTTCAAGCTAATTCCATCTGTCCCGGCCAATTGGCCGCCGTAGAGGCGAAATCATGAAGACCACTATTGAATTGCCTCTCTTGCCATTGCGTGATGTCGTGGTTTATCCGCACATGGTTATCCCGCTGTTCGTGGGGCGCGAGAAGTCTATCGAAGCCCTTGAAGCGGCAATGACAGGCGACAAGCAGATCCTGCTGCTCGCGCAAAGAAACCCGGCTGACGACGATCCTGATGAAAAGGCTCTGTACAGCGTCGGCACCATTGCCACCGTATTGCAATTGCTCAAGCTGCCCGATGGCACCGTCAAGGTACTGGTCGAAGGCGAGCAGCGTGGTTCGGTAGAGCGTTTCATCGAAGTCGATGGCCACTACCGTGCAGACGTCGCGCTGATCGACGAAGTCGATGCGCCGGATCGTGAATCCGAAGTGTTCGTGCGCAGCCTGCTGGCTCAGTTCGAGCAGTATGTGCAACTGGGCAAGAAAGTCCCTGCAGAGGTCCTGTCGTCGCTTAACAGCATCGATGAGCCTGGCCGCCTGGTTGACACCATGGCAGCGCACATGGCGCTCAAAATCGAGCAGAAGCAGGAAATCCTCGAGATTATCGACCTGTCAGCCCGTGTCGAGCACGTGCTGGCCTTGCTGGATGCCGAAATCGACCTGCTGCAGGTCGAAAAGCGCATTCGCGGTCGTGTGAAGAAGCAAATGGAGCGCAGCCAGCGCGAGTACTACCTGAATGAGCAGATGAAGGCCATTCAGAAGGAACTGGGCGATGGCGACGAAGGCCACAACGAAATCGAAGAACTGAAAAAGCGCATCGACGCTGCGGGCCTGCCCAAGGACGCTCTGACCAAGGCGAATGCCGAGCTGAACAAGCTCAAGCAAATGTCGCCGATGTCGGCCGAAGCGACCGTGGTGCGCTCCTACATCGACTGGCTGGTTCAGGTGCCGTGGAAGGCGCAGAGCAAAGTGCGTCTGGACCTTGCACGTGCCGAAGCGATTCTCGATGCCGACCACTATGGTCTGGATGAGGTCAAGGAACGCATCCTCGAATACCTCGCCGTGCAGAAGCGCGTGAAGAAGATTCGCGGCCCTGTGCTGTGTCTGGTAGGTCCACCAGGTGTGGGTAAAACCTCCCTGGCCGAGTCCATCGCCAACGCGACCAATCGCAAATTCGTGCGTATGGCACTGGGTGGCGTGCGTGACGAGGCTGAAATTCGTGGTCATCGCCGGACTTACATCGGTTCGATGCCAGGAAGATTGATACAAAAGATGACAAAGGTGGGCGTTCGCAACCCGCTGTTCCTGCTTGACGAAATCGACAAGATGGGCAGCGACATGCGTGGCGATCCGGCGTCGGCATTGCTTGAGGTGCTTGATCCCGAGCAGAACCACAATTTCAACGATCACTACCTTGAGGTCGACTACGACCTTTCGGACGTGATGTTCCTCTGCACGTCGAACTCGATGAACATTCCGCCCGCGCTGCTGGACCGGATGGAAGTGATTCGCCTGCCGGGCTACACCGAAGACGAAAAGATCAACATCGCCGTCAAGTACCTCTCGCCCAAGCAGATTCAGGCCAACGGCTTGAAGAAAGGCGAGATCAGCTTTGACGAGGAGGCGATCCGCGACATCATCCGTTATTACACCCGTGAAGCGGGCGTGCGCGGGCTGGAGCGTCAGATTGCCAAGGTCTGCCGCAAGGCGGTCAAAGAGCACGCGATGGAAAAACGTTTCGCGGTGCAGGTCACGGCCGACATGCTCGAGCACTTCCTGGGCGTGCGCAAGTTCCGCTACGGGCTGGCAGAGCAGCAGGATCAGATCGGTCAGGTCACCGGCCTGGCGTGGACTCAGGTGGGCGGTGAGTTGCTGACCATCGAGGCTGCCGTGGTATCGGGCAAGGGCCAGTTGATCAAGACCGGTTCGCTGGGTGATGTCATGGTCGAATCCATTACCGCAGCCCAGACCGTGGTTCGCAGCCGAGCCCGTAGCCTGGGCATCCCCGCTGATTTCCATGAGAAACACGACACGCATATCCACATGCCGGAAGGCGCCACGCCGAAGGATGGACCGAGCGCTGGCGTGGGCATGTGCACTGCACTTGTTTCGGCACTTACACAGATCCCCGTGCGGGCGGATGTGGCAATGACGGGCGAAATCACCCTGCGTGGTCAAGTGCTGGCGATTGGTGGTTTGAAGGAAAAACTTCTGGCTGCACACCGTGGCGGAATCAAGACAGTGATCATTCCAGAAGAAAATGTGCGTGATTTGAAGGAGATTCCTGACAATATCAAGCAGGATCTGCAGATCAAGCCCGTTAAATGGATTGACGAAGTCCTGCAAATTGCGCTGCAATACGCGCCGGAGCCTTTGCCGGACGTGGCTACAGATCTGGTCGCCAAGGAAGAGAAGCGCGAGTCTGACTCTAAGGACAGAATTAGCACGCATTAAGTCTGGGCAGGCTTCCTTGACAGCTTTTTAGAGCCCTTGTTATAAAGCGGCTCTTTAAAGCAATCACAGGCAAGCCTTCCAGCGCTCGTTTTGCTTAACACCTAAAACTTAGAAACATACTCAATATAGAGATAAGGGGACTTAGAGTGAACAAGTCGGAACTGATTGATGCTATCGCTGCATCTGCTGATATCCCGAAAGCTGCTGCTGGCCGCGCGCTGGACGCAGTGATCGAATCCGTCACTGGCGCTCTGAAAGGTGGCGACCCGGTTGTTTTGGTTGGCTTTGGTACGTTCTCTGTGACTCACCGTCCTGCTCGTACCGGTCGTAACCCTCAGACAGGGAAAGCGCTGGAAATCGCTGCTGCCATGAAACCAGGTTTCAAAGCCGGTAAAGCTCTTAAAGAAGCTGTCAACCAAACTGACAAGTAAGCCTCTTTACGCCTTGCCCGCTGGATCGGGTCTGTCCTGATCCAGTAGCGGAGCGGTGGTGCATTCGGTTGCGACACCGAAGGGTTCGAGCCCTACCGCTTCGTCAGTTACGAGAAGGCGCATCCTCGGATGCGCCTTTCTTCTATCCGCTTTCTACCCACGCTCCGCGGTTGGTTAGTCAGTACAACCGTTTTGGGGGACGCAATGCTGCAGAACATCAGGGACAATTCACAAGGCTGGATTGCCAAGACAATTATCGGACTCATCATCGCCTTGATGGCCTTCACCGGCATTGAAGCGATGTTTACCGCTACCAGCAACAAGCAGAACGCGGCTGAAGTCAACGGCGAGGACATCTCTCAGAATGAGTTGAGTCAGGCCGTGGACATGCAGCGCCGTCAGTTGGCTCAACAGCTTTCGCAACAGCTGGGCAAGGATTTCGATCCTGCCATGCTGGATGAAAAGCTGTTGCGCGAATCAGCGCTCAAGGGCCTGATCGACCGCAAGCTGCTGCTGCAAGGCGCGGCGGATGCCAAGTTCTCGTTTTCCGACGCGGCACTGGATCAGCAGCTTTTGCAGACTCCTGAATTTCAGGTGGATGGCAAATTCAGCGCAGACCGTTTCGATCAGGTCATTCGCCAGTTGGGTTACAGCCGTCTGCAGTTCCGCCAGATGCTGGGTCAGGAAATGCTCATCGGTCAGGTACGTGCAGGTGTCGCCGGCAGTGCTTTTGTAACCGACGCACAGGTTGAAGCCTTCGCACGCCTCGAAAAGCAGACCCGTGATTTCGCGTCGCTGACCCTGCCTGCCGATACCTCGGCGGTCAAAGTGACCGATGACGAAGTCAAGGCGCATTACGACGAGCATGCCAAGGAGTTCATGAGCCCTGAGCAGGTCGTACTCGACTACATCGAATTGAAGAAGTCGTCCTTCTTCGACAAGGTGCAGGTCAAGGACGAGGACTTGCAGGCGGCTTATCAGAAGGAAATCGCCAATCTGTCCGAACAGCGTCGTGCGGCACACATCCTGATCGAAGTGAACGACAAGCTGAATGACGAGCAGGCCAAGGCGAAGATTGAAGAAATTCAGCAGCGTCTGGCCAAGGGTGAGGATTTCGCGGCACTGGCCAAGGAATACTCGCAGGACCCGGGTTCGTCGAACAAGGGCGGTGATCTGGGCTACGCAGGCAAGGGTGTCTATGACCCGGCTTTCGAAGAGGCGCTGTATGCCTTGAACAAGGACCAGGTTTCGCAGCCGGTGCGTACCGACTTCGGCTGGCACCTGATCAAGCTGCTGGGCGTCGAAGCACCTTCTGTGCCGACCTTTGCCAGTCTGAAAGGCAAGCTGACCAACGATTTGAAATCGCAGCTGGTCGAGCAGAAGTTTGTCGAAGTGACCAAGCAGCTGGAAGACTCGGCGTTCGAATCGTCCGACCTGTCGCAGCCGGCTCAGGACCTGGGCCTGAAGGTTCAGACCACTGCACCGTTCGGTCGTGAAGGCGGCGAAGGCCTGACGGCCAACCGTGCGGTCATCCAGGCGGCATTCAGCCCTGAGGTGCTGGAAGAAGGCGCCAACAGCAACACGCTGGAGCTGGATCCGGAAACCGTTGTGGTAGTGCGCTCCAAAGAGCACTTGCAACCGCAGCAGTTGCCACTTGAGAGCGTTGCCAGCTCGATTCGCGCTCAACTGGTCAAGGAGCATGCTTCGGCCGCTGCCAAGGCCAAGGGCGAGGCGCTGCTGGCCGGTCTGCGTGACGGCAAGATTCCGTTGGCGGCCAAGCAGGAAGGTCGTGACTGGAAGATGATGGAAGCGGTCACTCGCAGTCAGGAAGGGGTTGACCCTCAAGTGCTGCAGACGCTGTTCCGCATGCCCAAGCCGACAGGTAAGGACAAGCCGGAGTTCGCCAGCATCACCGCTTCCGATGGCAGCTTCGTGATCGTCCGTCTCAATGGCGTCAATCAGGCGGCTGCGCCGACTGATGCCGAGAAGGCGCAGTATCGTCGCTTCCTTGCCTCCCGCGAGGGGCAACAGGATTTCGCGGCGTACCGTGCACAGCTGGAAAGCAAGGCGAAGATCGAGAAGTTCTAATCTCGAAACGCGTAAACAAAGAAGGCCGCTCATTGAGCGGCCTTTTTTTTGGGGGGGCTGGGCGCCAGTTATGCACCTGTGTCAGGGTAACTCATGACACGTGTTCACCCACGAGACTCTGACCATCCGAGCATGCTATCGAGCACTGGGCAAAGCCGTTGTCCCCATGGCGTAAGGCGATAATCAACCTGAGGGGGTTTGAACTCGTAGAGAGTTCGAATGACCAACCCATCGCTTTCCAGGCTACGCAATTGTTGAGCGAGCATTTTTTGCGATATGCCTTTCACTCGGCGTTCGAGATCTGAAAAGCGCTGAATCTTCCCGTCGAACAGGTGGAACAAAATCACCAGTTTCCATCTGCCGCGCAACAGCGCGAATACGCTGTTGACGTCTTCGGCAGCAGAGTCCGGTGTATACAGCGTTCGATGGCTCATTGCTGTCACTTACTTTTTCGTGCGCTCTTGTGGGGCTACCCTTTGACCATGATCATGAGTGTCTCGTCATTTGATAATGAGGCATCTCGATGAACATCACTCGGTACCCGGTCATTGAAGCATATTTTGCCAGCGAAGCAGGCACAGCCGTGGACGTGCTGGAGGACTTGTTTACCCATGACGCTCGCGTCATTGATGAGGGCCTGACGGTCTCCGGGGTTGAAGCGATTAAGGCGTGGAAGCAAGCGGCGAAACACAAATATCAATATACCGTCGAGCCTGTCGAGAGCCTGGAAAGCGATGGGCTGGTTATCGTGAAGGCAAGGCTTGACGGAACATTTCCCGGAAGCCCTGCAGTGGTGAGATTCCGGTTCACACTCACTCACGGGCTGATCAGTGCACTGGAAATCGGCTAATGATCCCTTCAGAGGTTTCAGAGATATCGCGGGTCAGCGAAAACGCATTTTCATACCTGATGTGGAGTTTCATCCATTTTTGTCACGACTTCAGAGCGCAAGGCGAATTAGCGGATAATTCAGGACAATAAAAAGGCCGCTCATTGAGCGGCCTTCTTTTTGAGTCCGGGAAAGTGCCGCTCGCGAGGAGCGGCGTTTACCGTATTACTCGTCCATGCTGCCCATCGCGGTGGTGTTGAAGCCGCCGTCGACGTACATGATTTCACCGCTGATGCCCGATGCCAGGTCGGAGCACAGGAACGCGCCGGCGTTGCCGACTTCGTCGATGGTGACGTTGCGGCGCAGAGGGGTCTGCGCTTCGTTGGCAGCCAGCATCTTGCGGAAGTTCTTGATGCCTGACGCGGCCAGGGTGCGGATCGGGCCGGCCGATACAGCATTGACGCGAGTACCATCCGGGCCGAGGCTGCCGGCCAGGTAACGAACGCCGGCTTCCAGGCTGGCCTTGGCCATGCCCATGACGTTGTAGTTGGGCATGGTGCGCTCTGCGCCCAGGTAGGACAGGGTCAGCAGGCTGCCGTTACGGCCTTTCATCATCTCGCGACCGGCCTTGGCCAGGGCCACGAAGCTGTAGGTGCTGATGTCATGAGCGATGCGGAAACCTTCGCGGGTGGTGGCGTTGGTGAAGTCGCCATCGAGCTGGTCGCCAGGCGCGAAGCCGACCGAGTGAACGATCGCGTCCAGGCCGTCCCACTTCTTGCTCAGCTCTTCGAAGACCTTGTTGATCTCTTCGTCGCTGGCCACGTCGCAAGGGAAGCACAGCTCAGGGCCCGAACCCCAGCCTGCGGCGAACTCTTCGACACGACCCTTGAGTTTGTCGTTCTGGTAGGTGAAGGCAAGCTCTGCGCCTTCACGATGCATGGCGGCGGCAATGCCGTATGCGATGGACAGTTTACTGGCGACACCGACGATCAGGACGCGCTTACCGGCGAGAAAACCCATGTGTTGTTCCTCTTCAGGTTAATCGACAGCTACCGGCGCCAAAAAGGCGGCCTCCAGCAGCTGCTGTGTATAAGGATGTTGCGGTGCGGCGAAGATATCCTGCGCTGCACCCTGTTCGACCACTTGGCCTTGCTTGACCACCATCAACTGGTGGCTCAGCGCTTTGACGACAGCCAGGTCATGGCTGATGAACAAATACGTCAGGTTGTACTTGGTTTGCAGCGAGCGAAGCAGCTCGACGACCTGACGCTGTACGGTCCGGTCGAGGGCCGAGGTCGGCTCGTCCAGCAAAATCAGCGCCGGCTTCAAGACCAGCGCACGTGCAATGGCGATCCGCTGGCGCTGACCACCGGAGAACTCGTGAGGGTAGCGGTGCCGGGTATCCGGGTCCAGACCAACTTCCCTGAGTGCTTCGATGATCGCCGTCTGCTGTTCGGCGGCCGTACCCATGCCGTGGATTCGCAAGCCTTCGCCAACGATTTCAGATACCGACATACGCGGGCTCAAACTGCCAAACGGGTCCTGGAAAACCACTTGCATCTGCCTGCGCAGCGGACGGATCTGCTGTTGCGACAGGGATTCTAGCGCGTTGCCCTTGAACCGTATGGTGCCCTGACTGCCGATCAGCCTGAGAATCGCCAGGCCCAGCGTCGATTTGCCCGACCCGCTTTCACCCACAATACCCAGCGTTTGCCCTTCCGGCAGGCTGAAACGTATGCCGTCCACCGCCTTGACGTGGTCGACCGTGCGCTTGAGCAGGCCTTTTTTGATCGGGAACCAGACTTTCAGGTCCTCGATTTCAAGCAGCGGAGCACCCGCGGGGTTGGTCGAAGGACCGCCGCTGGGCTCGGCGCTGAGCAACACTTTGGTGTAAGGATGTTGCGGCGAACGGAACAATTCTTCGCACGATGCCTGTTCGACGATGCAACCGCGCTGCATGACACATACTCGGTTGGCTATTTGCCTTACGACGTTCAGATCGTGGCTGATAAGCAGCAGTGCCATGCCCAGGCGAGCCTGCAAGTGCTTGAGCAATTCGAGGATTTTCAGCTGTACGGTCACATCCAGCGCGGTGGTCGGCTCATCGGCAATCAGCAGCTCGGGTTCGTTGGCCAGGGCCATGGCGATCATGACACGCTGCCGCTGGCCGCCTGACAGCTCGTGTGGCAGTGCTTTGAGGCGTTTGTGTGGCTCAGGGATGCCAACCAGATCGAGCAGCTCCAGCGTGCGCTCGGTGGCCGCCTTGCCAGTCAGGCCCTTATGCAGGCCCAGCACCTCGTTGATCTGTTTTTCCACCGAATGCAGCGGATTGAGCGAGGTCATCGGCTCCTGAAAGATCATGGCGATCCGGTTGCCACGGATCGTGCGCAGTTTTTTCTCTTCCACTTTCAGCAGGTCTTCACCCGCGTAGCGAATCGTGCCGCTCGGGTGGCTGGCGATGGGGTAGGGCAGCAGGCGCAGGATCGAGTGCGCGGTGACTGACTTGCCCGAACCGCTTTCGCCGACCAGCGCAAGCGTTTCACCGCGGCGAATATCGAAGCTGATGTTCTCGACCACGCGTTGCCGTGAGTCGCCCGTCACGAACTCGACCGCCAGATCGCGGATTTCGATCAGATTGTCATTGTTCATCTTATTTCCTTGGGTCGAAAGCATCGCGGGCGGATTCGCCGATGAACACCAGCAGGCTCAGCATGATGGCCAGCACAGCGAAGGCGCTGATGCCCAGCCAGGGTGCCTGCAGGTTGGATTTGCCCTGCGCCACCAGCTCGCCCAGCGACGGCGAGCCGGCGGGCAGGCCGAAGCCCAGAAAGTCCAGCGCCGTCAGGGTGCCGATGGCGCCGGTGAGAATGAACGGCAGAAAGGTCATGGTCGACACCATGGCGTTGGGCAGGATATGGCGGAACATGATCGCGCCGTTCTCCATGCCCAGCGCCCGCGCGGCCCTTACGTATTCCAGATTGCGGCCACGCAGGAACTCGGCGCGTACCACGTCCACCAGGCTCATCCAGGAAAACAGCAGCATGATGCCCAGCAACCACCAGAAGTTGGGCTGTACGAAGCTGGCGAGGATGATCAGCAGATACAGTACCGGCAGGCCCGACCAGACCTCGAGGAAGCGCTGGCCCAGCAGGTCGACCCAGCCGCCATAGAAGCCCTGCAAGGCACCGGCGATGACGCCGATGATCGAGCTGAGGATGGTCAGGGTCAGGGCGAACAGTACCGAAATCCTGAAACCGTAGATCACCCGTGCCAGCACGTCACGGCCCTGATCATCGGTGCCCAGCAGGTTCTCCCGCGAAGGCGGCGCCGGGGCAGGGACTTTCAGGTCGTAGTTGATGCTCTGGTAGCTGAACGGGATGGGCGCCCACAGGGTCCAGCCATCCTTCGCGGCGAGCAGTTCCTTGATATACGGGCTCTTGTAGTTGGCTTCCAGCGGGAATTCGCCACCGAAGGTGGTTTCCGGGTAACGCTCGAATACCGGGAAGTACCAGCTGCCGTCATAACGCACGGCCAGCGGTTTGTCGTTGGCGATCAGTTCGGCGCCCAGGCTCAGGCCAAACAGAATCAGGAACAGCCACAATGACCACCAGCCACGCCTGTTGGCCTTGAAGCGTTCGAAGCGACGGCGATTGAGAGGAGACAGCTTCATATCAATGCTTCCTGCTTTCGAAGTCGATGCGCGGGTCCACGAGGGTGTAGGTGATATCGCCGATCAGCTTCACCACCAGCCCCAGCAGGGTGAAGATGAACAGCGTACCGAACACCACCGGATAGTCGCGGTTGATCGCGGCTTCGAAGCTCATCAGGCCCAGGCCGTCCAGCGAAAAGATCACTTCCACCAGCAGCGAGCCGGTGAAGAAGATACCGATGAACGCTGACGGGAAGCCGGCGATCACCAGCAGCATCGCGTTGCGAAACACATGGCCGTAGAGCACCTTGTGGTTGCTCAGGCCCTTGGCTTTGGCCGTGGTCACGTATTGCTTGCTGATTTCGTCGAGAAAGCTGTTCTTGGTCAGCAGCGTCATGGTGGCAAAGTTGCCGATCACCAGCGCAGTGACTGGCAACACCAGATGCCAGAAGTAATCGAATAGCTTGCCCAGCGTGCTCAGTTCGTCGTAGTTGTTGGAGGTCAGCCCGCGCAGTGGAAACCAGTTGAAGTAGCTGCCCCCGGCGAACACCACGATCAGCAGAATCGCGAACAGGAACGCCGGAATGGCATAGCCGACGATGATTGCCGAACTGGTCCATACGTCGAACTGGCTGCCGTGGCGCGTGGCCTTGGCAATCCCCAGCGGGATCGACACCAGGTACATGATCAGGGTGCTCCATAACCCGAGGGAAATGGACACCGGCATCTTCTCGACAATCAGGTCGATGACCTTGGCATCGCGAAAGAAACTGTCGCCGAAATCCAGCGTGGCGTAGTTCTTGATCATGATCCACAGGCGTTCCGGCGCCGACTTGTCGAAACCGTACATGCGTTCGATTTCCTTGACCAGTGCCGGGTCCAGGCCTTGCGCGCCGCGGTAGTTGGAGCCCGCCACCGAGACTTCGGCGCCGCCTCCGGCAATCCGGCTGGTGGCGCCATCGAAGCCTTCGATCTTGGCGATCATCTGTTCGACCGGGCCACCGGGCGCAGCCTGAATGATGACGAAGTTGATGATCAGGATGCCGAGCAGGGTAGGGATGATCAGCAGCAGCCGTCGCAGAATATAAGCCAGCATGTTATTGCTCCGCGTTCGCAGGCTTGGCCTGATCAGGGGCTGACGGGGTCGCGGTCGCCGGTTTGACATCCGGCTTGGCCCACCAGGTCATCAGGCCGATATCGGAAAGCGCTTTGGCCTTGGGATGGTCGAGGTGATTCCAGTAAGCCACGCGCCAGGTCTTGATGTGCCAGTTCGGGACGACGTAAAAGCCCCACAGCAGTACGCGGTCCAGCGCCTTGGTATGGGTGATCAGGCTTTGCCGTGAGTCGGCGTTGATCAGGCCGGTGACCAGCGAGTCCACTGCAGGGTCCTTGAGGCCCATGAAGTTGCGGCTGCCCGGGTTGTCAGCGCTGGATGAGTCGAAGTACACACGCTGCTCGTTACCGGGCGAGCTGGACTGCGGATAGCCCGTGACGATCATGTCGTAGTCCCGCGAGCGCAGGCGGTTGATGTATTGCGACACGTCGGCCCGACGAATCACCAGTTCGATACCCAGGTCACTCAGGTTGCGCTTGTAAGGCAACAGAATGCGCTCGAACTCGGTCTGGGCCATCAGAAACTCGATTTTTACCGGGTTGCCCTGCGCGTCGACCATCTTGTCGTCGACGATCTTCCAGCCCGCTTCCTGCAACAGCTGGAAGGCCCGTCGCTGCTGCGGTCGGATCATGCCGCTGCCATCGGTAACCGGCAGGTTGAAGGGTTCGCTGAACACGCGATCCGGAATCTTGCCGCGCAACGGCTCCAGAAGCTTGAGTTCTTCGGCAGACGGCAGGCCGCTGGCGGCCATTTCCGAGTTGTCGAAATAACTTTTGGTCCGGCTGTACGAACCGTTGAACAGCTGTTTGTTGGTCCACTCGAAGTCCAGCAGCAGAGTCAGCGCTTCGCGGACCCTGGCATCCTGAAACACAGGCTTGCGCAGGTTGAAGACAAAACCCTGCATGCCGGTCGGGTTGCCGTTGGGCAGCTCTTCCTTGATCAGCCTGCCGTCGCGCACTGCCGGCGTGTCGTAGGCGGTCGCCCAGTTCTTGGCACTGGTTTCCATCCAATAGTCGAATTGCCCGGCCTTGCCAGCCTCCAGCGCTACCGTATTGTCGCGGTAGTAGTCGGTGGTCAGCACGTCGAAGTTGTAGAAACCCTTGTTGATCGGCAGGTCTTTTGCCCAGTAATCCTTGACCCGCTCATAACTCACCGAACGACCGGCCTTCACGTCGGCGACCTTGTAAGGTCCGCTGCCCAGCGGGAAGTCCAGGTTGCCCTTGCTGAAGTCGCGATCGGCCCAGAAATGCTTGGGCAGCACCGGCAACTGACCAAGGATCAACGGCAACTCGCGGCTGCCCTTGTGCTTGAATTTGAACAGCACGCGCAACGGATCTTCGACGATGACCTGATCGACGTCGGCGTAGTAGCCCTTGTACATGGGCGAGCCGTGCTCCATGAGGGTCTTGAAGCTGAACTCGACATCGTCGGCGCGGATCGGGTGACCGTCATGAAAGCGCGCTTCGGGGCGCAGATAGAAACGCACCCAGCTGTTGTCCGGGGACTTCTCGATCTTGCCCGCGATCAGTCCGTATTCGGTGAACGGTTCATCCAGGCTCGAGCGGGCCAGGGTGTCGTAGATCAGACCGATGTCGTCTGCCGGTACGCCCTTGTTGATGAACGGGTTGAGACTGTCAAAGCCGCCGAAGCCTGCCTGGCGCAGCGTGCCGCCCTTGGGGGCATCCGGGTTTACGTAGTCGAAGTGCTTGAAATCAGCCGGGTACTTCGGCGCTTCGTCATACAGCGTCACGCCATGCTGAGGCGCAGCCTGTACCGTGCAGGCGAGGCCGGCCAGCAGCAGGCCGGCTGCCTGCGAGCGCAGGGAGTGCAGAGGGTTCATCGGGGCTTCTCCAGAGTCTTGAGCCACCACGCACGCAGCCCCAGGGTGTAGGGCGGGGTAGTGACCATGGCGAATCGGTTGCGATAGGCAAGCCGATGATTGTTCAGGTACCAGTTGGGAATGCTGTAGTGCTGAGACAGCAGGACACGGTCCAGCGCCCGCGCCGCGGCGACCTGGTCGTCCCGGGTCTGCGCGGCCAACAATTTGTTCAGCAGGACATCGACCACCGGGTTGGCGATACCCGCGTAGTTCTTGCTGCCGTTGATCGCGGCCTGACTGGAGTGGAAATACTGCCACTGCTCCAGACCGGGGCTCAGGGTCTGCTGCAGGGTCATCAGAATCATGTCGAAATCGAAACGGTCCAGACGTTGCTTGTACTGGGCGCGGTCGACGGTGCGCAGCCCTGCATTGATCCCCAGGCGGCGCAGGTCTTCGATGTAGGGCTGCAGAATGCGTTCAAGGTTGGGGTTGACCAGCAGGATCTCGAAGCGCAACGGTTGCTTGTCGGCATTGAGCAAACCCTTGTCCGACAGCGTCCAGCCAGCCTCGGCAAGCAGCTTCAGGGCCTTGCGCAAGGTTTCGCGCGGTATCCCGCCGCCATCGGTTTTTGATGGAGTGAATGGCTGGGTGAACAGGCTGGCGGGCAACTGATCGCGGTAGGGCGCCAGGAGCAGCCATTCGGCCCCGGTCGGCAGACCCGTCGCGGAAAATTCGCTGTTGGGGTAGTAGCTGGTCGAGCGGTCATAGGCATCGCTGAACAGCGTGCGGTTGGTCCATTCGAAATTGAACAGCAGCCCCAGGGCTTCGCGCACGCGGATGTCAGCGAAGGCGGCGCGCCGGGTGTTCATGAACAGGCCCTGGGTCTGGGTCGGTATGCGGTGCGGAATCTGTGCTTTGATCACCTGACCGCTGGCGACTGCGGGGAAGTCATAGCCATTGGCCCAGTTCTTGGCCTGATGCTCGATGTAGATGTCGAATTCACCCGCCTTGAAGGCTTCGAACGCGACGTCGCTGTCGCGGTAGAACTCGACCTCGACCCGATCGAAATTGTATTTGCCGCGGTTGACCGGCAAGTCCTTGCCCCAGTAATCCTTGACCCGTTCGAACACCAGTTGTCGACCCGGCTGCACGCGGGTGATGCGGTAGGGGCCACTGCCCGGCGGGGGTTCGAAGGTGGTCGCCTTGAAATCCCTGTCCTTCCAGTAATGCTGCGGCAATACCGGCAGTTCGCCCAGGCGCAGGATCAGCAGTGGATTGCCGGAGCGTTTGAAGACAAAGCGGATGCGATGACGGTTGAGAATGTCGACGCGCTGCACTTCCTGCAAGGCGGTGCGGTACTGAGGGTGACCGTCCTTGAGCAGTGTCCGGTAGGAAAACGCCACGTCGTAGGCGGTGATGGGCTTGCCGTCATGGAAGCGCGCCTGCGGGCGCAGGTTGAACACCACCCAGCTGCGGTCCTCGCTGTATTCCACGGACTGGGCGATCAGCCCGTAACTGGAGGTCGGTTCATCGCCGGACGGGTCGTACTGGCCTGTGCCGACCATCAGCGGTTCGTTCAGCTCGTTGACGCCATACTGCAGGAAGTTGCCGGTCGAGACCGGGCTGCTGCCCTTGAATGTGTAGGGGTTGAGCGTGTCGAACGTGCCGAAGGCCATCATTCTCAGGGTGCCACCTTTCGGCGCCTCGGGATTGACCCAGTCGAAATGAGTGAAACTGGCCGGGTACTTGAGAACACCAAACTGCGCGTAACCATGACTTTCAGTGATGGCTGCGTTGGCGCAGAAGCTCAAGGCCAGGCTGAGGGTTAGCAGGAAGGGACGTATCACGATCCAGGCGGCTTGGGCTTTCGGGTCGCTAACAGTAACAGCTTGTTCCAGCTGGAAAAAGACTGCAGGTGATGGCGCTGCCGGGGCTGCGTCGGCCACCCGCCCCAAGGTTATCGAAGGGCAAGTGGCCGCGCGCATCAGTGTGGCAGGTAAACGGTCAGGGTCTGGCCGGGTTTGAGAGCCTGCCCGCTACGTGGATTCCAGCGCTTGAGATGTTGCATCTCGACGTTGAAGCGCTTGGCGACCAGGTACATCGAGTCGCCTTTCTGGATCTTGTACTGCATGGATTTCTTTTCGCTGTCCTTGCCACCGGTGCTGGCGACCGCCTTGCTGGCGGCTTTACCTGCAGGTTTGCTGGTGTCCTGCATGACCAGCGTCTGGCCGACCTTGAGCTTCTTGCCGGTCAGCTTGTTCCAGCGTTGCAGGTCTTCGACATCAACCTTGTTGGCTTGCGCGATGTTGGTCAGGTTGTCACCGCTGCGCACCTTGTAACTGCGGGTACGTGACGGCTTGTCGTTGCTGGCCAGCGCTTCGAACACGGGCTGTGAATTCTGCATGCCCGGCTTGACCGGTATGCTCAGCGACTGACCGATCTTCAGGCGGTTGCCGGACAGCTTGTTATTGCCCTTGAGCGAGCTGACCGTGACCTGATAACGACTGGCCAGGCTTTCCAGAGTATCGCCCTTGCGCACCCGGTAAGGCTGCCAGGCGACCAGTTCTTCCTGTTTCATGGTCAGCAGGCTGGCCGTCAGCAATTGCGCCTTGGAGGTAGGCACCAGCAGGTGCTGGGGGCCATCGACGGTCAGGCGCTTCTTGTAGGCGGGGTTGAGCTGAATAAGCTCGTCTTCGTCGATGTCGGCGGCGCTGGCCACTTTCGACAGGTCGACACGCTTATTGAGCTCGACGACTTCGAAGTAAGGCTGGTTGGCGATCGGGTTCAGATTGACGCCATAAGCTTCCGGCGACAATACAACCTGGGACAGGGCGAGCAGCTTGGGTACGTAATCGCGGGTTTCCTGCGGCAGCGGCAGGTTCCAGTAGTCGGTCGGCAGGTTGAGTTTGTCATTGCGCTCGATGGCGCGGCTCACCGTGCCTTCGCCGGCGTTGTAGGCTGCCAGGGCCAGCAGCCAGTCACCGTTGAACATGTCGTGCAGGCGGGTCAGGTAATCCAGTGCCGCAACGGTTGAGGCCTGGATGTCGCGACGTCCGTCATAAAAGCTGGTCTGGCGCAGGTTGAAGTAACGCCCGGTCGACGGGATGAACTGCCAGAGGCCGACCGCCTGACTGCGCGAAACGGCCATCGGGTTATAGGCGCTTTCGATGACCGGAAGCAGCGCCAGTTCCAGCGGCATGTTGCGTTCTTCAAGGCGCTCGACGATGTAGTGCATGTACAGGCTGCCGCGCTCGCCAGCGTTTTCCAGAAAGGAAGGGTTGTTGGCGAACCACAGGCGCTGTTGATCGATGCGGGGGTTCTGATCGTTGCCTTGTTGCAGTTGAAAGCCCTGACGCATGCGCTCCCAGACATCCTGTGGCGGTGCGAGAGGGGTGGCAGGCTTGTGCGACAGGAAAATCGGTTTTTGCTTGATTCCGGCGGCCAGGTTAGGCGCGCGATGATTGCTGGCCGGGTCGACACTGGCGGTGCTCTGGCAACCGGCCAGAAGGGCACTCGCGGTGACGGCCATGGCCTGAGCCAACCGAGTCAATGCGTCCGAATGTGAAGGCTTGCTGGTAGATGACGACATTGTTCGGGGGGTACATCCAGACGAAAATGTCGGGCGATTCTAGGAAGCGGCCTGCCGTCGGTCAACCTTTCAGAATTTTATTGCGGTTTTAGGGTCGGGTCAGAACTTATCTTTCCATGCCCTCAGGCTTGCAAAGACCGCACTCTGCGAGGTGTTTTGCCCGCCGCTCCGTTCGTCCGCTTTTTCTTTAACGGATGTTTCCCCGGTACGCAGGAAGGGGTTGGTGCGTTTTTCCAGTGCCATATTCGAAGGAAGACTGATGCGATTTTCGCTGCGCCAGCGCGTCACTTCGGCCAGGCGTTCGGCAATATCGACGTTGTCGGGTTCGACGGCCTGTGCAAAGCGCAGATTGCTCAGCGTGTATTCGTGAGCGCAGTAGATCAGTGTGCTGTCCGGCAGTTCGGCCAGACGACCGAGAGAATCGTGCATCTGTTGCGGCGTACCCTCGAACAGCCGTCCACAGCCGGCGGCAAACAGCGTGTCGCCGCTGAACAGCAGGGGTGTTGTGGCGTCCTCGTGATAAAACGCGATATGCCCCAGCGTATGACCAGGAACCGCATGCACCACAAATTCCAGGCCCAGCACGGTCAGGCGGTCATTGTCGACCAGCGCGATGTCGCGCGCCGGTATGGTCTCGGCCTCAGGGCCCAGCACGCGCGCGCCGGTCGACTGCTTGAGTTCCGCGACACCGCCCACATGATCATTGTGGTGGTGCGTGATCAGGATATCGGTCAGCCGGTAGTCGGGATTCTGCGCCAGCCAGCCCAGCACCGGCTTTGCGTCGCCCGGATCGACGACAGCGCACTTCTGGCTCGAAAGGTCTTGTAACAACCATATGTAGTTGTCATTGAAAGCAGGAAGGGCGTGGATCTGTATCATGGCGCAGTTCGCATAGCGGCGGACAATGGTGCATCTTAGAGTCTGTTGCCGCTGTATGCGAGCACCTCTGGAGGAGAACTCATGACCGATGAAGCGTTCGCTCAGGCTGATCCTGAGTGGCTTGCATTGATCCGCGCTGCCCGTGAATGGCTTTCCGGGCCGCTCGGGCAGCTTCTGCTCGAAGAGGAGCGGCGCATTCTCGACGAAGAACTGGGGCGGTACTTCGGCGGCTATCTGGTGCATTACGGCCCGTCGGCGCAAAGCCCGCCGGTGGCGCCCCAGGTGCAGCGCAATGTACGCCTTGGTGCGCCGTTGCCGGGTGTCGAGATCGTCTGTGAGGAACAGGCGTGGCCATTGAGTGAGCACGCGGCCGATGTCGTGGTACTGCAACATGGCCTGGATTTCTGCCTGTCGCCCCATGGCCTGTTGCGTGAAGCGGCCAGCAGCGTGCGCCCGGGCGGGCACTTGCTGATTATCGGCATCAACCCCTGGAGCACCTGGGGCATACGCCATGTATTCGCCCGCGATGCGCTGCGCAAGGCACGCTGCATTTCATCCTCGCGAGTCGCTGACTGGCTGAATCTGCTGGGCTTCGCGCTGGAGAAACGGCGCTTCGGATGCTATCGTCCGCCCCTTGCTTCAGCAGTATGGCAGTCGCGTCTTGCAGGGCTTGAACGCCTTGGCGAGGGACGTCAGAGCCCCGGTGGCGGCTTCTATGTACTGGTGGCGCGCAAACTGGTGGTAGGTCTCAGGCCCTTGCGTCAGGTGCGCCGTGACCCCATCGGCAAGCTGATCCCGATGCCGATGGCCAAGGTCAGCCGCAACACTCAGGACCAGGCTTGAATAACGCCTTGCTGCACATGAAGCCCATCATTCTGGAAAGGTCGTAATGAGCGATAGCGTTGAACTCTTCACCGACGGTGCCTGCAAGGGTAATCCCGGCCCGGGCGGGTGGGGTGCCCTGCTGGTATGCAAGGGCGTCGAAAAAGAGCTGTGGGGTGGCGAAGCCAATACCACCAACAACCGGATGGAACTGACCGGTGCGATTCGCGGGCTTGAAGAACTCAAGCGCCCCTGCGAAGTGACGCTGGTGACCGACTCTCAGTACGTGATGAAAGGCATTACCGAGTGGATGGTCAACTGGAAGAAGCGCGGCTGGAAAACCGCTGCCAAGGAGCCGGTCAAGAATGCCGATCTGTGGCAGCTCCTGGATGAACAGGTCAGTCGCCACACGGTGAAATGGCAGTGGGTGCGTGGGCACATCGGCCACCCTGGCAACGAGCGTGCCGACCAGCTCGCCAACCGTGGCGTCGACGAAGTGCGCGGCATCCGGCACGGCTAGACGCGCACGGGCTTGCAACGGCCGCTGCGTGCTAGAATCGCGGCCTGTACATGAGGCAACAGTCAATGGCATTGCAAAACCTGGATAACAGATCCATCGTCCTCGATACCGAAACCACCGGTATGCCGGTGACGGATGGTCACCGCATCGTCGAGATCGGTTGTGTCGAGTTGATCGGTCGCCGCCTGACCGGTCGGCATTTTCACGTTTACCTGCAACCTGATCGCGAGAGTGACGAAGGCGCGATCGGTGTTCACGGTATCACCAACGAATTTCTGGTCGGCAAGCCGCGGTTTGCCGAAGTCGCCGATGAATTCTTCGAGTTCATCAAGGGCGCACAGCTGATCATTCACAACGCAGCGTTCGACGTTGGCTTCATCAACAACGAATTTGCCTTGATGGGGTCGCAGGACAGGGCTGATATCACCCAGCACTGTTCGGTTCTCGACACCCTGATGATGGCGCGGGAGCGCCACCCGGGTCAGCGCAACAGTCTGGATGCGCTGTGCAAACGCTACGGCGTCGATAACTCGGGCCGCGAACTGCACGGCGCATTGCTCGACTCCGAGATTCTGGCCGACGTCTACCTGGCGATGACCGGCGGGCAGACCAGCCTGTCGCTGGCTGGCAATGCCTCCGATGGCAACGGCTCGGGCGAAGGCTCTGGCAACCGCGCCAGCGAAATTCGCCGCCTGCCGGCCGATCGCAAGCCTTGCCGCATCATTCGCGCCTCTGAAAGCGAGCTGGCCGAGCACGAAGTGCGCATGAGCACCATTGCCAAGGCTTGTGGTGCTCCTCCGCTCTGGGTACAGATGCTGGAAGCCGGAGCACAGGCATCTTCCTGACAGCAAGCGGTAAAGGTGAACTGAACGTGGCACATCCTGCTTTGAGCATTCGGGTTGCAGACGAATGCTTCGAGGACTACATCCTCAACAGCGAATTCACGTTTACAGTGCTCGGCTATGCCCAGCCGATTATCGGCGAGCGCGTGGATTCATGGCCGGTCGAGCTGGTCGAGCCCTACAGCAAGAATTATGGCATCGACTCTCAGGAGTTTGCCGATCATCGTGACGCCCACACCAGTTCGGTGATGGTTGCCTGGCTGGATGACCACCCCGTCGGCCATATCGTGATGAGCACTCACTGGAGCGGCTTCGCTTACATCGATGAGCTGGCGGTAGACGAGTCGGCGCGCCGTCATGGCGTCGCACGTTCATTGCTCGACGCCGCGCAATTCTGGACGCGCAAGCGCAGTCTGCCGGGCATCGTTCTGGAAACGCAGAACAATAACCTGGGGGCCTGCAGGCTGTACGAGAGTTGCGGGTACGTGGTTGGCGGGGTGGATCACATGCGCTATCGGGGCATCGATCCGAACACTCGTGAAACGGCGATTTTCTGGTATCTGATCTTTTCGGATTAACAGCTTCCCGCTGGCCGTGCAGCCAAAGCGGGAATGCTGCCGTTATTACGTGGGTGTACGGGTAATTTTTATGCCCGATTGCACCAGCTCGAAGTCCTCACCACCCAAATGCTTGACCCGGTCGCCGATTGCCAGCCTGTAGGTGATCACCGGCTGCCCGCCCTGCGCCTCATTCGGCTGCGATTCCTGGAACTCATGAACCGGATAAACGCGACCTTCGGCGTCCCTGGCATGAAATTGTCCGACGAGAACTGAAGCCATTTGCTCTGTAACCTCTGAAACTGAATATAACTGCTGGTTTACGAATCCATCGAGGCTAGTAGACCACTGATCTATAGGTGAGTTTGCCTTTGAGGGAAAAAATAATCCCTGCTGTTCAAGTGCGTGGGGAATTGACTGGCGCACAGGTCGTCTAAACCCGGCTTCTGTTCTATACCTAACCTTCCCTTGAATCAGATGACGGATATTTTCATGAGCCAGGTTCATACCATTGCCGTATTGGTCGGCAGTCTGCGAAAAGAGTCCATCAACCGCAAGATCGCGCTTGCTCTGGCAGAACTGGCACCTGCCAGCCTGAAACTGAATATCGTCGAGATCGGTGACTTGCCGTTGTACAACGAAGACATCGATGGCGACTCACCGCCGCCTGCATACACCACTTTTCGCGAGCAACTGGGCGCTGCCGACGGCGTGCTGTTTGTCACCCCGGAATACAACCGCTCGGTGCCGGGTGCCCTGAAAAACGCCATCGACGTGGGCTCGCGTCCTTACGGCAAAAGTGCCTTCAGCGGCAAGCCGGGCGCAGTGATCAGTGCCTCGCCGGGTGCTGTCGGTGGCTTTGGTGCCAACCATCACCTGCGCCAGTCGCTGGTGTTTCTGGACGTGCTGTGCCTTCAGCAGCCCGAAGCCTACCTGGGCGGCGCCGGAAGCTTTTTCGACGAGTCCGGCGCGTTGTCCGATAAAACCAGGCCCTTCCTGCAGAAGTTCATCGATGCCTTCGCCGCCTGGGTCGAGAAGAACGGCAAAGCTGCCGCCAACTGATTTTTTTGACGAAGCGCGTCTGCCGATCGATTGCTTTATGTAACGCAGGCGCTTCGGTTCATTCTCATACGCTGTTTCCTTTTTCTCTGCCACGCGCCTGGGCGCCGTGCGCAGAGGCGCCCCTCAAAGGAAACAGTACATGTCAGCAGCTCCCTATTTTTCCAGCGACGCTCTGCGCGCGCGATTCACACAAGACATTCAGGACGCCATAGCACAGTCTCGAATCAGCCGCGACGACGGCGCGTGGTTGCAGCTATTGGCCGCCGAAAGCACCGAGCCAACCAACGATGCGGTCCCCCGAGTCGACAGACTGCTGATAGACGACCAGTTGCCCGTCAATGCGGAACTGGCCGCGGCCTTGTTCATCAGCGATGCCGCCAACCCCTCGGCACGGGTCTTTCTAAGTACCCTGACCTTCGGCATCGAGCAATTCGAGAGTCGCAGCGCGCTGTTCAGCGCCTTGCAGCAACGATTCGACGATATCACTGCCTTGTCGATCGTCGAGAGCGAGCGCATCGAGGGCTCGCTGTTTGATGCGTGCACGCAGACGGTCATGCGCCAGCAGGCCGGGCATCTGCAGCGTCTGGCGGTCAGCCTGGAGGCGCTGCCCGATCTTCGAGAGGCCACTGGCAAGGCTTTTCAGGATGTGCTGGTAGAAAGGGGCATCGACGTCGTTGCCCAGACTGTCCAGCTTGTGCACACGGCGCCCGGTGCTGCTCCGGCAACGTCAACAGTCGTCGGGACTCAATACCTTGCCGATGCCGCCATGCAGGCGTTTTCCTACGAAGCCCTGCCGCAAGGCCAGACACGTCGCTATCTGGATACCAAGGGGGCGGCGTTGCCCGCGGCACAGGCGATCGTTTTCGATCAGGCACTGGCTGACTCGGCTGCTTCGGTCGGCACCGTGTATGAGCAGTTGCTGTCTGACTACTGGATGTCTCAGGGGCAGGGCGGGCGCACGCGTCGCGACCTCACCGCTGATGCGCTTGCAGAGTGCTTTCGCCAGCATCTGTTATCGAGCAGGGCGCACCGCAACATGACCGAGGCTGAATACCGCTGGCTGCTGACCCTGCTGCCTTCGCAGCCTGGCGCGCCCGTGGCGCCGGTGCCGAGGGTACGCAGGTTATCGGTCGTCGTGGCCGGCCAGGACCCCGTCAAGCTGGTCGGCGTATTCTTCATCGATTTCCCCGGAGAAGCGTCACCGGCGGTGTTTCTCTATTCGTCATTGCCGGGCTTCCTGCGCTTCGGCGATCAGGCTCAGGCCATCGAGCATGTGCTGAGGGGCCCTTCACGCGCCGGATTGTTGTTTTACTCATCGCTGAATGATCATTCCGTCATCAGCCTGGAAGGTCAGCTTGAGCTGCGTCATGACACGCTCACCGAGGACTTTTTCAGCGAATTCATCGATGCCCTGATCGCCTTGCAAGAGCGCGACCTGCGCTATGTACTTGACCTGCCGGCCCTTCATTCCGAAAAAAATCCGGCGCGGATCGACGATGCACTGGACATCCGCAAGCTGCTCGATGGTCGGCTATTGAACATGCACGACGCAGGGCGCTGGCGTCAGGACCGGCTGAGCTTTGACAGCGTCTGGGGGGCGGCTGCCCAGAGCAGTGTCAGTGAGCGGCCGAACTTGATTTCAGACCCGTCCTACAACTGGATGGGCAAGTTGAAAAAGCTCGACGCCTTGCTCGACAGCGTCGATGCCATGCATCCCGGTGCAGATGGCTGCATGCATCGCGCGCTCAACCTCTATCTGGCCCTGATCGGCGGTCCGCCTCTGGATGCCCGCAAGCTTTGGGTGCAGGCGGGTGTCGCTGAGGCGGAGCCGGTGCCAGTGTTGACGCTGGCGCTTGAACGGGTGTGCGGTTACGCAAGCGCCTCATTGGCTGACAGCGTCGTTCTCGCCGGGCAGATCACGCCGGTGGCGGATCAACCGGTGCAGCGTCTGTCGCTGGCATTGCTTGAGCAGATACTGATCTGCGTGCAGGCAGATTTTGCCCAGCGCTTCGAGGGGCAGATCAGCGAGTTCTACTCACGCACGATTCGCCAACGCGATACCAGCCTGCATCCCGGCGTGATATCCGCTCTGGTCCGGGAGTATTCGCTGCGCCTTGAATTGCTGGTCGAACGACGCACGGCCACGCTGCCTGTCGCTTTCCTCGACAACGTACAGCAGGTCCTCGACAGGCCGTTGCCAGCACTTCGGGAGGCGTTGGGCGAGGCGTGCGTCGATGCTTTCGGGGTGACGGTTCAGTACGACCCGCAGGCGCCCGTGGTCAAGGTACCCAATGCGTTTGTGGTCACTGGCAGGCTTCCCGACAGTAAGCCCATTCTGTGGATCCTGGATCAGGGGCTCGTCGGTTTCGAAACCCTGCAGGCGCTGGAAGAGTACGTCGCCGGGCGACTGACAAGCATGGAGCTGGGCTCGCAGGTGTCAGGTGTTATCGCTGAACCTGACCGGCGCATGTTACTCGGCCAGCGTGACCGTCGAGGGACGCTTGAGCTCAAGGTCGTCCTGCAACCCATTGAGGGGCATTTCATCGAGGCATTGCAGCGCGACGAGGTCGAGCGCCAGCAGCGTACGGTGGCCGATCTTTATCGGCAGTCCATCGCCTGGCAGGTGCCGTCGGAACTGTTCGTCAACCTGCTGAGTGCCGCAGAGCGGGATGACCGAAATCGCCAGGCCCTCAATTCTCTGGGGGTCGCGATTCAGTTCATCATCTATCGGGCGCTCGTACCTTCATGGGTCAGCGAGGCGTCGAAGCGTGATCAGGTAATGCTGGTCGAGGTCCTGCGACGGTTTTATGTGACCTGTGTCGGCGAGAAGGACTTTCTGTTCGATATTCCAAGCTTCTACGATTATTCCCTCGAGCAGCTCAAGCGCAGGTTCGACAAGGACTTCGCAGAGCCTCGGCCTGATCCTGAAAACGTGCGTGTTTCCCTGACGCACTATGTTCCGGCACCGGTGGCGCCGGGCGAGTTGCCTCAGTCGATACCAGCGGCGACCCAGGCCGTCAGCGAAAACCTGGTCGAGTTTGCAATCAACCGCTTTCTGTCCAGGCAGGACGGCGTCATTCTGCTCTCCTCAAAGGATGACACGCCGCTGAACGCGGCCCTGACACCGGCGTATCTGCGCGACCTGGTGAGGTCGCTGGACATCGCCGCGAGTTACCGCACGATGCTGAACTCGGTGCTGGCCGAGACGACGCCGGAATATCTCGAGCGCCGCAAACTGTTCGTCGAGCAGGTTCCTTCGCTGGATATATTGCGAGCCTTTGCTTTCAAGCTGAAAAACGAGCTGTCCGAGCAGGCGTATCGGATTATCGAAAACGTGCTGACCATGCCTGATGCGGTCGCGCGCCTGCCGGTCGACGGTTGCCAGATGATCCTCAGCCCCTTGAAACTGCTGCCGGCCAGGGAGGGCTGGGAGCCGACCGTCGTGCTCAATACGTACCTGATGGGGCCAAAGGACAATCAGCCGGGACCGTGGGTGCTTTACGCGCCCCTGAATGACGAATTCGTGTTCAAGGAGTACGCCGACCAGGCTGCGCTGGTCCTTGATATTCACACTTCAGCCTATTTTCAAGCGTACATTCTGGACCGTATCGACCCGGATATGCGCAAGATTTATGATAAGGGTGGCTTTGTGGAGCCGCACCTGCCTTTCAGCGCCGAGTCCTCTTTCGATCTGCCGTTCGAGCGTCCTGCACCTGTCACCGTGCAAATCGATCCTTATGAGGGCAACTGCCTGTTGCTGATGTTCAAAGGCGCGCTGGATATCCTGAAGCTGCAGGTCAAGCAGTACAGCGTCACCAATGCCGAACATCGCCGCGCGGCGACCCAGTACCTGTTCACGCTGGGCGCAGAGCAATTCATGGCACTCATGCCTGGGCGCCTGGGGGCGCTGATCGGCATCATTCAGGGGCAGACATTGTTGAACCTGTCGCTCATCTCGGCAACGGATCAGCAATGGGGCCAGGCCATCTCGGAGTTCATGACGGCCCTGAGCGTGATGATTTCTTCCGGGCAGAACCCTGCGGAAGCCGCCTTACTGACGGCTCATGAGACCAGCGCCTTGCTGGATGATGCCACGTCGCCCGACCCGCTTGTGCAATTGATCGATGGCGCTGATACGTTCGAGTTCTCCTGGAGCAACGGTTCTCTGACGCAACAGATACGCGAGCGTTTGCGCGAGTTCGAAGTTCACGACATCGCCTTGTACACGTTGCAACGCGATGAACTGTTAAGCGTCTACCGCGATCCTGTTACCAGCAGGGCGTATGCAGCCATCGGCGGGAAAACCTATGAGGTGCAGTCCGATGAGGACGGTTGGTTCATCGTGTCGGGCAGCAAGATCGGTCCCTCGGTGAGCCTGGATGCGGATCAGCAATGGAAGCTGGACATCCCTGGCGGGCTGCGCGGTGGAGGCGGGGCGCTGACCCGAATGGAAGGCAGTCTGGTCGATGATCTGGTTGACGAGATCATGGTTGTCAGCGCTCGAGGCATGCCTGAAATTCGTCATCGCCACCGGGACATGGCCCAGGCCATCGAAGATGCCTGCCTGCAGGCGCAGCGCTATCTGGAAAACGCGCTGGACAACCTGACCCGACGCTCGCCGGACAACACGCTGGATCCGCGTGCGGAGAAAATACTGAGCGATTTTTTTGCGCAGAAGGTGCCTGACGATCGATTGCGCGATGTCACTAAAAAGGCGGTCACCGACCTGTATCAGGAGTTGATCGACCCTTCGATGTCGCCCATCGACTCGTCGCGCTATGTCGTCGGTGTCAATCGAATTGGCAACGAGTCGGCCAGCGCTTTCATCTTCGAAGCCGACCCGGCGCGGCGGGTTTTTCTGACAGAGCAGTTCTTTCGACTGCCGACCTATCGATTGAAGCTCAGCGCGCAACGGGCCGGGGAGTTCAAGTTTGCTCAGCATTATCGGGGCGCGATCCTGATTCATGAGTTATCGCATATGGTGCTGAAAACGGACGACATCGCCTATGTGGACTCAGAAGCCCCGTTCATCGATTTGCTCGAAGACGCACCTGCCTATCGACTGCGCATCAGAAACGAAACGATATATCGGCAGCAAAAGACACTTTCCTTTCACACGGATCGGGACAAGTTGTTCAAGCAACTGGACGAAGATGCGTGGCACGATCTGAGGCGCAGGGACGGCAACGGAAAGCAGACAGTTCTGCGCATCGCTGGCAAGAGCACGCTCGAAGAGGCGCGTGATGTGTTTTACGAAGATGTCCACAAGCGAACCGACATCATGCTCAAGAATGCCGACTCGGTGGCCTTGCTGGTGACGTTGCTGGGGCGAGAGCGATTCGTGAAGCCCTGACGCGCTGCCCCTGCATACCGTATCGCCCGGCCTCTACGTCAGACCAGATAATGACGCAGTTCCCGGGCGATCAGCAGGCGCTGGATCTCGCTGGAGCCTTCGTATATCTGGGTGATGCGCGCGTCCCGGTAGTAACGCTCGACCGGGTAGTCCTCCAGATAGCCATAGCCGCCATGAATCTGGATCGCCTTGGAGCACACCCATTCGGCCATTTCCGACGCGAACAGCTTGGCTTGAGAGGCTTCCGACAGGCACGCTTGCCCGGCGCTGCGCAGACGCGCGGCGTGCAGGGTCAGCAGGCGGGCGGCGTTGATGCGGGTGTGCATGTCGGCCAGCAGATTGGCAATGCTTTGATGTTCGATGATCGGTTTGTCGAACTGCACACGCTCCCGGGCGTACGCCAGCGCTGCTTCGAAGGCAGCGCGGGCAATCCCCAGTGCCTGCGCGGCGATGCCGATACGCCCGCCTTCCAGGTTGGAGAGGGCGATAGACAGGCCCTTGCCACGCTCACCCAGCAGGTTGGCTGCGGGGATTCGGCAGTTGTTCAAGGTGACCGCGCAGGTGTCCGATGCCCGGATGCCCATCTTGTGCTCGCTGCGGTCCACCACAAAGCCTGGGTTGTCGGTCGGCACCAGAAACGCCGACAGGCCCTTTTTGCCGAGCGTCGGGTCGGTCACCGCAAACACGATCGCCAGGTGTGCCCGTTTGCCATTGCTGACGAATTGCTTGGCGCCGTTGATGACCCACTCATCGCCCTGCAATTCTGCGCGAGTGCGCAGGTTGTGGGCTTCAGAGCCTGCATGCGGTTCGGTCAGGCAGAAACAGCCGATGGCCCGGCCTGTGGCCAGTTTTTCCAGCCACGCGTGCTTCTGCTCGTCGGTCCCGTAGTTGAGAACCGGCCCGCAGCCCACCGAGCTGTGTACGCTCATCAGCGTGCCGGTGGCCGCGTCGGCGGCGGAGATTTCCTCAACCGCCAGTGCATAGGCAACGTAGTCGATGTAGGTACCGCCCCATTGCTCCGGCACCACCATGCCCAAAAGGCCCAGCTCACCGAGCTCGGCAACCAGCGCGTCATCGATCCAGCCGGCCTTTTCCCAGGCTTGGGCATACGGCGCGATTTCATTACGCGCAAAGTCGCGCGCCATGTCGCGAATCATTACCTGCTCTTCACTCAATTCAAGGTCGTGCACGGCTCAATTCTCCAGACCGCTGAAGAAACTCTGCACCTGCGCGGCACTGACGTCCTGCGCGCTGGCATGTTTCCATTGCGGCTTCTTGTCTTTATCGATGATCAGCGCGCGTATGCCCTCGATCAGGTCACCGCGTTCGAACCATTGGCGGTCCAGGTGCAACTCCATGGCGAAGCAGGCCGGCAGCGGCAGATGACGACCACGGCGCAGCATTTCCAGAGTCACGGCCATGCTCAGCGGCGAGTGAGCTTTCATTCGGCTGACGGTATCCAGCGCCCAGTCCCTGGTGTCGCCGATGACCACCTGCTGAAGCTGTTCGAGCATGCTGGGGACATCCGGCAAGCCGAAAAAGTGGTCGATGGCGTGGCGCAGGGCTTCCAGCGGCGGGGAGGGCAGACGCTGGGTCGCCAGCTTGGCCAGCGCACCCTGCAGGTCCTTGAGTGGGGTCGACTTCCACTTCAGGTGATCAAGCATATGGTCGAGGCGCGGCAGCAGTTCGCTGTTCATGGCCCAGTTGGCAAGGCCGCAATACAGCGCGTCGGCAGCACCGATCTGCGACCCGGTCACGCCCAGCCAGGTACCCAGTTCGCCGGGCAGTCGCGAGAGAAAATAACTGCCGCCGACATCAGGAAAATAACCAATGGCGGCTTCGGGCATGCCGAGGCGGCTGCGTTCGGTGACCACGCGCAGGTCGGCCCCCTGGACCAGCCCCATGCCGCCGCCTAGCACCAGACCATCCATCAGGGCCAGTACCGGCTTGCGGTAACGGTGAATGGCCAGGTCCAGCTCATACTCTTCGGCAAAGAATGTGTGATGCAGATCCTGGCCGTTCTGGTGGCTTTCATACAGCGAACGGATATCGCCACCGGCACAGAACGCCTTGCCCCCTGCGCCGCGCAGGACCACTGCATGAACCGAGGGGTCGTCGGCCCAGCGGTCAAGTTGCTGGCGAAGTGTGCGGACCATGTCCAGATCGATTGCGTTGAGGCCTTCCGGACGATTGAGGGTCAAGTGACCGATGTGGTTACGCACGTCGACAGCGATCGAATCCTGGCTGGCGGGCGGTCGAACCGAGCGGGCCGATGAAACCTGTGAACTCATGCTGAACTCCTTGTTCGGTTGCGCTTTTTTCTTATTCGAGCGTTCAAGCGTCGCAGAAGATCCTAGCAGCGCAAATGTGCAAAGCAAAACTGCGTTTAAGCATAGTCTGAAGTTTCAGATAGCCACTGTTTAGAGCATTGGTGAATGCCTGAGCGTTGCTGTATCGGGCTGACCGACGCGAATCATTGCCTGGCGGATGAGTATTATGAGTGTCATTAATGTCACAAAAGGGAATTCCTCAGGTGTACCCCATGAACGTCCGCGTGCCAGTCATTTATGAGCGATAAGTATGCCCCGCGCGAGTGGGCCGCCCACGAGCGTCCGACCATGCCCGGCTCGCCGTCGACGCCGCTGCATTCGACTGCGCGGCGTTGGGCGTTTGCTGTCGTAGGGGTGATCGTCGCGCTGACCGGCGGGCTCGGCAACGCGCTGGTGGTCGCCAACCTGCCGTATCTGCAGGGCGCACTGGGGGCGACCTCGCAGGACATCGCCTGGCTGCCGGCGGCCTACATCATGACTAACGTGTCGATGAATCTGCTGCTGGTGAAGTTTCGTCAGCAATTTGGTCTGCGCGCATTCACCGAGCTGTTTCTGGTGCTGTACGCGCTGGTGACACTGGCGCATCTGTTCGTCAACGACATCGATTCGGCCATCGCTGTACGTGCGGCACACGGTATGGTCGGCGCTGCGCTCAGCACTCTGGGCCTGTATTACATGATTCAGGCTTTCCCGCAGAAGTGGCGGCTCAAGGCGCTGGTATTGGGGATTGGCACCGCCCAGCTGGCAACACCGCTGGCCCGGCTGGTGTCGGAAGACTTGCTGCAGATTGCCCAATGGCGTGGCCTGTATCTGTTCGAACTGGGCATGGCGCTGCTCTCGCTGGGCTGCGTACTGATGCTCAAACTGCCGCCGGGCGATCGTTTCAAGGCGTTCGAGAAGCTCGACTTCCTGACCTTCGGCCTGCTGGCCACCGGCTTTGCGCTGTTCTGTGCGGTGCTGTCACTGGGGCGTATCGAATGGTGGCTGGAAGCGCAGTGGATTGGTATCGCCTCAGCGGCATCGATTGCGCTGATCTGTGCCGGACTGGCCATTGAACATAACCGCAGCAATCCGTTGCTGATCACGCGCTGGCTGGGCAGTGGCGCGATCCTGCGTCTGGGCCTGGCGGTTATCCTGTTTCGCGTGGTGTTGTCCGAACAGTCGGTGGGCGCTGTCGGTTTTCTGCAGGCGCTGAACATGGGCAGTCAGCAGTTGCACACCTTGTATCTGGTGATGTTGCTCGGCAGCGTCTCGGGGCTGGCGGTCAGCGCGCTGACCATCAATCCTGCGCATCTGATCAAACCTTTGCTGATCTCCCTGGCGATGATGGCAATCGGTGCCTGGATGGACAGTCATTCCACCAACCTGACCCGCCAATCGAACATGTACCTCAGCCAGTTTCTGTTGGCGTTCGGTGGCACGTTCTTCCTCGGGCCTACCCTGGTGCTGGGGATCAGCGGGGTGTTGGCGAATCCGCGCAATATGGTCAGCTTTTCGGTGTTGTTCGGGATCACGCAGAACATCGGCGGGCTGATCGGGGCTGCGGCATTGGGCACCTTTCAAGTGGTGCGCGAGAAGTTTCATTCCAGCCACGTCGTCGAACACCTGAGCCTCATCGACCCGCTGGTTCAGGCCCGGCTGCAGAGCTACAGCGCCAGTTACAGCTCGGTGATCGCCGACCCGTCGTTGCGCAACAGTCAGGGTATCCGCGCGATGGCCACGGCCGCGACCCGGGAAGCCAACGTGCTGGCCTACAACGATGTATTCATGCTGATCGCGCTGATTGCCGTGCTGACCATGATCTGGATTTCAGCCCGGGTCCTGTGGCTGAAAATGACCACTCAACCTCTGGCGCTGGCACCCGTTGCACCTGCTGCTTCGCCCTCCGTATCCAACTCCGGCGTTAAATCTTCATGACCGAATCCAAGACCCCAGATACCGAAGCCCCTCGTAACTCGCCGCCACCGGCACCGTTGACGTCCCCGGTGACCAGCAAGCCGCGCTCGACCCGCAAGCGTGTCGTGTCTTCCGTGATTTTCGGCGCCGTCGCCCTGGCCGGAGTACTGGTGGTGCTGTACGCCTGGCAATTGCCTCCGTTTGCCAGCCCGATCGAGAGCACCGAGAACGCGCAGGTCAAGGGCCAGACCACGCTGATCGGGCCGCAACTGAGTGGGTATGTCTACGAAGTACCGGTGCAGGACTTTCAGTTCGTCAAGGCCGGTGATCTGCTGGTGCGTCTGGATGACCGTATCTATCGTCAGCGCCTGGACCAGGCCGTCGCACAACTGGCGGTGCAGAAGGCCTCGCTGGCCAACAATCTGCAACAACGGCGCAGTGCCGAAGCCACCATCGGCCAGCGCCAGGCCGAACTGCAGAACAGCATCGCCCAGAGCCGCAAGAGCGCCGCCGATCTGCGGCGCAATCAGGCGCTGGTGACCGACGGTTCGGTTTCGAAAAGCGAGCTGGATGTGACGCGTGCCGCCGACGCGCAGGCAAATGCCGCCGTTGCCGAGGCCAGGGCTGTCTTGCAGATCGCCCGTGAGGACCTGCAAACCGTCATCGTCAACCGTGGCTCGCTGGAAGCCTCGGTCGCCAATGCGCAAGCGGCTATCGAACTGGCGCGCATCGATCTGGACAACACCCGTATCGTTGCCCCGCGTGACGGGCAGTTGGGGCAGATCGGCGTGCGTCTTGGTGCCTATGTCAATTCGGGCGCGCAACTGATGGCGCTGGTGCCCGAGCAGCGCTGGATCGTGGCGAACATGAAAGAAACCCAGATGGCCAATGTGCGCCTGGGCCAGCCGGTGAGCTTTACCGTCGATGCGCTCGACGGCCACGAGATGCACGGCCACGTACAAAGAATTTCGCCCGCCGCGGGCTCGGAATTCAGCCTGCTGCCCGCCGACAACGCCACCGGCAACTTCGTGAAGATTTCCCAGCGCATTCCGGTACGCATCGTGGTCGATGCCGATCAGCCCATGCTTGAGCACTTGCGGCCAGGGATGTCGGTGGTGGTGAGCATCGACACCAGCGCGGACGGCGACGTGCCGCCTGATCCGGCGGTGCGCTGAGCCTCTGGATGATCGCTAATTGCTGGACGCGAGCAGGATTCGATCCGATGCAAGTTGACTATCGTGCCGACGCTCCGCGTCGGCATGCAGTTCATGACGCTCCGCGTCACACAGCGGTTCTGCGATATCAGGTGGTTTGGCGCTCGGCTCAGGTCACCTTTTCGCCCCTCGGCGAGTTACTTTGATGAGGCCAAAGTAACCAAATGTATGGTCAGCCCACCCCCTGCAATCGCAGTTCGATGAGCGGTAAAGCATGCTTGCGCTAATGTATCCGGGCTCATTCTGGGCAATTTCGCTGCCCGGCCCTTGATGAGTATTCGCCGCCTTACTGTCCTCAAAAGCCTTAAAGCCTCGAAGGCTGCTTTGGTTATCAGGTTCTCAGTCAGGCCATGAGCTGTTTATCGTCATCATCACTGCGTCGCAAAAGCTGGTATGTCTATTTTCTACTCAGATCATTGATGCGTTGTAAGTGCTACCTCGTCTGAGCACCGCCCATACGATTCTTGCCAGCTTGTTCGCTAAAGCACATGCCACCTTGTTCGGATGCTTGCGTGCCAACAAGTCTCTTACCCACTGCCCAAGGGCATCATCGCGGCGTTCTATTCGAATCATGAGCGCTCGAGAACCTTGCACCAGCAGGGTTCGCAGGTGCCTGTCACCTCGCTTGCTGATACCCAGCAATACGGGTCTCCCGCCTGTAGAGAACTGTCTGGGAACCAGCCCCAGAAAAGCGGAAAGGTCTCGTGAGGCTCGAAAATTGGAAGCGTCACCCAGATCCGCTACAAATGCGCTGGCGGTAATAGGACCAATGCCAGGAATCGTCATCAAGCGTGTACCAGCATCGTCTTGCGCCAGTTGCTGCTTGATTTGCGCATCACAGGCCTTTATTTCGGTATCAAGGCGATGAATATCCTCCAGCAAATGCTCCATGACCCTTTTGAACTGCAGCGGCAGGTCGCTACGTGAATCGTCAATCAGCTCAGGCACTTTGGCGATCGCTGCCTTGGTGGCTGGCAAGGCAACTCCGAACTCAAGCAAAAAACCATGCACCCTGTTGATGGCTTCAGTACGGTGGCAAACCAGTGACTCGCGAAGACGATGTTGTACAGAAAGTACCTGCTGCTCCACAGTCTTAACGGCAACGTAATGAGTACGCGGTCTGGAGGCCGCCTCGCATATAGCTTCGGCATCGATGAAGTCATTCTTGTTGCCCGTCACGTAGGGCTTCACATGTTGCGGAGCAATCAACTTCACCCGGTGCCCCAGCGAGGCGAGTTTCCTGGCAAGCCAGTGAGAGCCACCGCACGACTCCATTGCAATGGAGCAGGGTTCAATCTGAGCCGCAAACTGCAGAAAGCGATTGCGATTGAAGCACTTGCGTAATACTTGGTGGCCGCCTGCATCATGGCCTATGAGGTGAAAACTATTTTTACCAATGTCGATGCCTAAGAGCTTGAGGCCGTTTTTCATGAGTGATCTCCTCGACGTTAGAGAGAAACCCGGAAAGTGTAGACACTCCGGGTTTCTCGGATCGGGCTGACCATCTCATTATCCTGGCTCCGTTTCCGGCC
>NZ_AWQP01000032.1:0-32978 GCF_000972175.1 Pseudomonas syringae pv. coryli str. NCPPB 4273
ATGGTGCGTTGCGGCGACTCCCGGTGCAGTGCCAGGGCGAAGGAACCCGACGAAGTCGGGCCGGAAACGGAGCCAGGGGCTTTGGTCACTTTGGCCCCTTCAAAGTGACTCGCCGAGGGGCGAAAAGGTGATCTGAGCCGTGCGCCAATCCACCTGACATCGCAGAACCGCTGTGTGACGCGGAGCGTGGGAACGATAGTCACGCCGTAGCGTGAGGAACGATAATCCTCGTACACATCTTACGAAGCGCGTAGAAAAGTCCTACGCTGTTTATGTAAAAGTCCGAAACACTAACGCGCTGGTCATGTCGCCATCCGCTGTGCAACATGGCGCGCGTGCAATCACAAAACGGGAATACCCTTATGCAACGTTTTCTAAGCATCGCGATGGCGCTGTGCATCGGGCTCACCATGAGCCTGGATGTGAACGCCGCGCGCTTCGGTGGCGGCAAGAGCATGGGCTCGGCGCCTACGCATCAGACACGTCAGGCCGCGCCTTCCACACCTGCGGCGGCGCCTAACGCTGCGGGTCGTCCTGCCGCTGCGGCAAGCGGTGCTTCGCGCTGGCTGGGCCCATTGGCCGGTATTGCTGCCGGTGGCCTGCTCGCGTCGATGTTCATGGGTGACGGCTTCAACGGCCTGCAACTGTTCGACATCCTGATCATGGGCCTCATCGCCTTTCTGATCTTCCGCTTCATCGCGCGTCGTCGTCAGCAGCAACAGCCGAAAATGGCCGCTGCCGGTGCGCCGCCGTACCAGCGCGAAACCAGCCAGCCTGCGCAGAACCCGATCTTCGGCAGTTCTTCCCCGGCCTCCGCTGCGCCAGTGATCAATGCACCTGCCTGGTTCAATGAACAGCGCTTCCTGGACGCTGCTCGCGGCCACTTCCAGTCGCTGCAGCAGCACTGGGACGCCAACGAGATGGACAAGATCGCCGAGTTCGTCACCCCGCAAATGCTGCAGTTCCTGAAAAAGGAACGTGCGGACCTGGGCGACGGCTTCCAGTCGACCTTCATCGAAAACCTTCAGGTCCAGCTGGACGGTGTGGATGATCGTGCCGACAAGACCATCGCCACGCTGACGTTCTCGGGCGTGTCCAAGACGTCGCGTTTCGACCAGGGCGAAGTGTTCAGCGAAAGCTGGAACATGGAACGCCCGCAAGGCGATAACCAGCCCTGGCTGGTGGCAGGAATTCGCCAGAACGGTTGAACCAGAACCCGTTCTCGCGTTCAGAACCCCGGACATGTCCGGGGTTTTTGTTTATCCGTTCGGATAGTTATTTTGAGAAAGGCTTTACGCTACTGTATAACCCGCGCCATCAAGTGAGAGGATCTGTGTCGTGGAAGAAGTCATTGAACAACTGCGTGAAGCAAATGAACCGGTTCCGGTTCCGCTTGAGCTGCCTGACGAAGACCAGCTGGTCGAGATCGAGGAACAGCTGTTCATCAACATTCCGTTTGTCTTCAAGGAATTTCTCCTGACAGTCAGCGATGTGGTGTACGGCAGCCTTGAACCCGTCACCGTGACCGACCCGCAGTCGCACACTTACCTGCCAGACGTGGCCGCCACGGCATGGGATCTGGGCGTGCCACGCGAGCTGATCCCGATCTGTCAGGACGGTGACGACTACTACTGCGTCGAGGAAGACGGCACTGTATTGCTGTGGTCCGCCGAGGAAGAACTGGTCACCGAAGACAGCTGGGAATCGGTCTGGCACTGGGCTCGGGATGTCTGGCTGGAAAGCTGAGACACCTCTGCTGCGCAGTATTCAAGAATCTCCGGGCCTCAGTGCCCGGAGTTCTCTTGATGGTTACCCAGTGTTTCCAGTAACGCAATCTGCATCCGGGTATGCACACGGATCAGCCAGCGCCACAGCAATGCAGCGACCAGTGCAGCAACCAGAGCAACCACCAGCAGCAGTTCGTTGGCCGGCAGAATGCTTGCCGACAGCGCCGCCAGCATCACGAAAATCACCATCAGCGATAACAGCGGAATCACCTCGGCCACGACCTTGCGCACGCGCACGGTATGCCGGCCCGCCATCTCGGGCTTCACGCCCACCTCGGCCAGCAGCATCGACAGCGCCTTGAGCTTGCGATACGCGGCAATCAGAAACGGCAGTGACAGCAGCAGCGCCGCGCCGCAGACCCAGGCTTTCTGATGGCTGACATCGCCCACCCATTCGCTCATGTAGCCGCCAAGACGCTCGGCAAAATAGCCACCGCTGAAAAAGATCGCCATCACCAGTGCCAGGTTGACGCCGACCTGCAAGAGAATCCGCCTGATAATCCCGGCCAGCACTGCACTCTGGCCTTGCGGCTGAATGCTGCGCAGCCACTCGCCGTACATGCCGAACACCCGTGCAACGCGCCGGGGCATGATCGCCGCCAGCTTGAGCGACAACGGGTCTGCGCCGCGAATCAGATACGGTGTCAGCAGGGTGGTGATGGCGGATACGGCGACTGCCACCGGGTACAGAAAGTCGCTGGTGACCTGCAGGGTCATGCCCAGCGCCGCGATGATGAAGGAAAACTCGCCAATCTGTGACAGCCCCATGCCCACGCGCAGCGAGGTACGGCCATCGTTGCCTGCGATAAAGGCGCCCAGGCCGCAGGACAGCATCTTGCCCAGCACCACGGCAACGGTAATGACGGCGATCGGCCAGGCATATTGCAGCAGAATGCCCGGATCGATCATCAAACCGATGGCCACGAAAAAGATCGCGCTGAACATGTCGCGAACCGGCTCGATCAGGCGCTCGATCTTCAGCAACTCACGCGACTCGGCCATGATCGCGCCGATCAGGAAGGCGCCCAGGACCATGCTGTATTCCAGCTTGACCACCAGCAGACAGAAGCCGAAACACAGGCCCAGAACGGTGATCAGCAGCATCTCGTTGCTTTCGAATCTGGCGACATAGGACAGCAGTCGAGGTACCACAAGGATGCCGACCACCAGCGCCACGATCATGAACAGCGACAGCTTGCCGACGGTGGAGAACACCTCCCCGGAGCTGACCGAGCCGCTGACGGCGATGCCGGACAACAGCGCGATGATGCCGATACCGAGAATGTCTTCCACGATCAACACGCCGAAGATCAACTGGGCAAAGCGCTGGTTCTTCATCTTGAGGTCGTTGAGCGCCTTGACGATGATGGTGGTTGAGGAAATCGCCAGAATCGCGCCGAGAAACAGCGAGTCCATGGTTTTCCAGCCAAAGAACTGCCCGATCTCGTAACCGATCCAGATCATCAGGGCAATTTCCAGAAAGGCCGCGATGAACGCCGTGGCGCCGACCTTGAACAGCTTGCGCAGGCTGAACTCCAGCCCGAGGCAGAACATCAGGAAGATCACCCCCAGTTCGGCCAGAATTTTGATGGTGTCTTCGTCATGGATCAGACTGAATGGCGGAGTGTGCGGACCGATGATGAACCCGGCAACGATATAGCCCAGTACGACCGGCTGCCGGAGGCGATGGAACAGAATGGTCACCACACCGGCCACCAGCATGATCACTGCCAGATCCTGAATGAAATTGATGGCATGCATGATGGCGAAGCTCCTTGTGATGATGGCGTTACAAGCCGATATCGCCGTGCCCTTCAGGGCGACAGCTATCCTTTTCGTCACTAAAATCCGATAAAGACGTAGGAAAAAACCCGATCCACAGGTTTTTGCAGGTTAACACCGCCCCCTTCGACATAAAGGCGGTGCAATATATGGAAACAGATAGTTATGACGCGTGACGGCCGCCTGCTGGCCAGCGTCCCGATAACTGTCGCAAGCCCCTTGAGCGCCAGCATAGGCGCCCCTTGAACACCTTGACCGTGTGAGTACGCTATGGAACCCGGAAACGCCCAGCTGTCGATGACTGTATTGATGACCCCGGACATGGCCAACTTCTCTGGCAACGTACACGGCGGCACATTGCTCAAGTACCTGGACGAAGTGGCCTACGCGTGTGCCAGCCGCTACGCCGGACGCTACGTGGTGACGCTGTCGGTAGACCAGGTGATTTTCCGTGAGCCGGTGCACGTCGGTGAGCTGGTGACCTTTCTCGCCTCGGTCAATTACACCGGCAACACCTCAATGGAGGTGGGCATCAAGGTGGTCACCGAAAATATCCGCGAGCGCTCGGTACGTCATTCCAACAGCTGCTTCTTCACCATGGTTGCCGTGGACGACAATCGCAAGCCCGCCAGCGTCCCGCCCCTGGAGCCCGAATCGGCCGATGCCAAGCGGCGTTTCATCCAGGCGCAGCAACGCCGCCAGATTCGTCAGGAACTGGAAAAGCGTTATCAGGACATCAAGGAAGAAGCGTTGTAAGAGGCAGACTCGGGCACGGATGCCCGAGTCGTCGATGGCAGCCGGGCTTACAGACGCACGGCGTCGAACCTGACCCGCGGATGCGCGATACGATCCTGAGCGCGCACCAGTTCCAGTTCATAGCTGCCACAGGCCTGGGTTTCCAGCAGCACTTCGTGGACGGCGGCCGCAGCGAACTCGAACGCAGCAACCAGATCGTCGCCGAGCAGCACGCGCGACAGAAACAACCCTGAGGTGAGATCACCTACGCCGACCGGCTGACGCGGAAACGCCAGTAACGGGCGGCGCAGGTGCCAGCTGGCCTCGGCAGTGACCAGCAGCATTTCAAAACCATCGGCGGCCTTGCCGGGGTAATCGAGGTGTTTCACCACAATCGCCTTGGGACCACGCGCCAGCAAGGCACGCGCCATCGCCAGGCAGTCGTGCAGTGATTCGGGCTTGCGCCCCGAGAAGCTGTCCAGCTCCAGTTGATTGGGGCACATGAAGTCCGCCATGGCCGCCGCTTCCTGCAGCAGGAAATCACTGACTTCAGGCGCAACGATGCAGCCTTTTTCAGGATGGCCCATCACCGGGTCGCAGAGGTACAGCGCTTTCGGATTGGCCGCCTTGATGCGTGCCACGCCCGTGAGGATCGCCCTGCCCTGCGCCGCACTGCCCAGATACCCCGACAGCACCGCGTCGCAGTTGCCCAGCTCGCCGATGGCGGCAATCCCGTCGATCAGCGCAGGGATCTGCTGCGGAGCCAGCACTTCGCCGGTCCACTGCTTGTATTGCGTGTGGTTGGAGAACTGGACCGTGTTGAGCGGCCAGACGTTGACCCCGATACGCTGCATCGGGAACACCGCTGCGCTGTTGCCGGCGTGGCCGAATACCACATGGGACTGGATAGCGAGCAAATGAGGCGTACGTTTCATGGGGGGCGGAATCCTGAACACGATGCAAATGCAATAATGAGAAATATAAGTCGCGCAGTATGGCTGTAAATCACTCAGGACAGTTAAGCTGACGACTCCTACGCTGGAGCACTCCGTCATGCTGACCCTGGGAAACATCTTCGTGCTGATGCTGTTCGCGAGCGCCGCGGCCTGGTGGTGGCACGCCCATGGTCTGCGCGAAAAGGCGCTGGCACGCGTCAAGCAGCACTGCGAACGCCTTGAGCTGCAACTGCTGGACGACGCGGTTGCCCTGCGCCGCCTGACCTTCGCCCGCGACGCTCAGGGCCGCAAACGCCTGGCCCGCGTGTATGGCTTCGAGTTCACGGTGACCGGCGAGCAACGTCACCCTGGCACGATCACCATGTTCGGCGCGCACACTGCGCAAATCGAACTGGCACCCTACCCGTTTGAAATCAAAACACCACCGCCCAGCGCTGAAGTTATTCAGATGAGCGAATGGCGTCAATCGCATCAGAAATGGAAGCAGTAGCCGCGCACGACTCTTGTTGCCGCGATTCAGCGCTCATGCCCAGGCGTAAGCCCGACTGACCATCGTGCCAATGCTCCGGGTTGGCATGCCGTTCCGGACGCTCTGCGTCCTGCCCTCATCTGCCAATTGGCACCAGTCACGCCAGACACTCCGCCATCTGCGCCTGCAACTTATCCACATCCTGCGCTGTAGAAAAGATCAACTCCAGGCGAGAATCCTGACGCCATTCGCTGATGTGCCAGGCCAGCGGAGCCCCGTCGACCACGTTGCCGGAATACCAGCCGCCCTCGCTGTGGATAACCATCTTCGCCCGCCGCCAATCAAGGCTTTCCAGCCAGTGCAGGATGCGCTGCAGATCGAAGCGCTGCGAGGGATGCCAGCGCCAGCCGATGCTCCAGCCTTCAGCACTCACCTGACTCAGACAGATCGGCACCTTCGGGTCGGTCCATAGCGCGCGCAAGTGGCCGACGCCGTCGGGCAGCATCAGCTTATCCACAGCCTGTTTATCCACAGCAGTACCGCTGGCAAACCCCGGCACACGGCTCAGGGGCAGCTCGCCGTGTCGGGTCCAGATCAAGGCATGCGGCAGCAACTGTTCGGTCAATGCCTGGCGAGCCAAGTCGTCCAGTTGCTCGGACTTGTTCATGACCACCAGCCCGGCATGCGCCAGGGCTTCCTGCTGAGTACTCGGCAACGGTTGTCCGGCGAGCATTGCCTGCGCGTCCAGCACCACCACGCCGGGCTGGACATCCAGGACGCCGCGCCATGGCGCTTCGCGCAATTGCGTCATCAGTTGCGCGGGATGGCCCAGACCCGAAGGCTCGATCAACAGACGGTCCGGCCGCGCCTTGCGCAACAAACGCCCCAGGCCGATCTGGAATGGCACGCCATTGACGCAACACAGGCAGCCGCCAGCCACTTCGCCAAGTGCGATACCATCGGCATCCGTGGTCAGCAGCGCCGCGTCCAGGCCGATCTGCCCGAACTCGTTGATCAATATGGCCCAGCGCTCATGGGCAGGTTTCTGCGCCAGCAGGCGCTTGATCAGGCTGGTCTTGCCGGCGCCCAGCGGGCCACCGATGACATGCGTCGGTATGTTCTGCAGCATGAGATCACTTTTGGCGAATGCGTTGTTCATTGAAGAGCAAGGAAGGATAACGATGCAAGTAATGCGGCTGTCTGCCCGCCTGGCGTTGATGCTGCTGACAGTGTCTTCCAGCTCGGCGTGGGCCGAAGCGTGTCTGGTCCACAGCCAGGCCGAAAGGCTCGACGTGAAGGTCTGCCAGGAAAATATCAACATCCCGGCAAACCTGTTTCACGACAGCTTCTGCCAGCCGCAGCTCGCCGGGCAGAAGACCGAGACCACCTATTCGCAACAGTGCCCGGCAGGTGCGTTCGGCGTCTGCCGCAATGCGCTGGTTGCCAATATGCCGTATCGCGAGCACATCCACTATTACGGCGTCGCCGGTGACGCGCTGTACCTCAAGCCCTTTTGCGAAGGCCAGAGCAAGGGGCAGTGGATGACGCCTGACTGAGCATCACGCCAGCCAGTCCAGCGTCAGAATCAACCTGCGCTCGTTGCGCAGCAATTGCGGCGAGCGATGGATCAGGCCGAAACCCTCATTGCCGTGCCAGCGCTCGCCCTTGAGCAGCGCCACGTCGCCGCTGTTGATCTGCTGGATATGGGCAGCATCTGTCGGCTCGGCGTCCAGACGCCCCAGTTGTTTGCGGTCCATCACCCCTTCATGCAGCCATTGACTGCCAACCCCGCCGTAAGTGGTGATAAGACGCACCGGCACGTGGTCGACATGGAAGCGCGGGCACATGGCCTTGTCGAGCACCCGCAAGCGCAGGCCAACGCATTCGGCACCCAGCAGACAGGCATAGGCGCCGACCAGCCAGGAAACGTCGGCAATGAATCCCTGATAGCCCAGCAGGTCGGAATACCCCGATGCCAGCGAGCTCAAGTCAGGCTCGACCTCGCCGCCCTGCACCTCCAGGGTCATGGACTCGGCTAAAGGCTCACCCATCGACAGCAGCAAGGCACCGAAGTCTTCTATGTGCGCAGGCAGTTGACGCTGCCAGAGCGCCAGGTTGACGCCATCCTGCAGAATATCGCCCAACACGTCGGGCGTATCGCCCTGTGCCTGTCGGATTGCGGTTTCAGGTTTAAAACGATAAGCCAGCATCAGGCAGCCACCTCTTCATGCCAATCGCCAAACGGATCGGCCAGCGCACGCCAGCGGTCGGCGCCCGCCTCCATCTCCGCATCAGTGAGCAGGCAGATGTCCAGCTCGGCGGTCAGCCGCGCAAAATCAATGTTCTGGCCGATGAACACCAGCTCCTGCCGACAGTCGCCGGTTTCAGTCGTCCAGTTCTCCAGAATGGAACTGACGCTCTCCTTGTCGTCGGGCCAGCTGTCACGGCTCACGAAACGCCACCAACGCCCGGCAAAGCCATGGCGCATCAAACCGCCTGCCTGCGACCAGCTGCCCGCATCCTTGTATTTACTGGCCAGCCAGAAGAAGCCTTTGGAGCGCAGCAGCTTGCCGTTGCTCCAGGGACGATTGATGAAATCGAAAAAGCGCTCCGGATGGAACGGTCGCCGAGAACGATAGGCGGTTGATGCAATGCCGTACTCTTCGGTTTCCGGCAGGTGTTCGCCGCGCATTTCCTTGAGCCAGCCCGGTGCCTGGGAAGCGCGCTGGAAGTCAAAGCGCCCGGTGTTGAGAATCGTCGCCAACGGCACCTGGCCCATCACCATCGGCACAATCTCGGCTTCCGGGTTGAGGCGCTTGAGGATCGCCATCAGCTCTTCACGCTCACTGGAGCTGATCAGGTCGATCTTGCTGAGCAGGATGACGTCGGCAAACTCGATCTGCTCGATCAGCAGGTCGGTAATCGAGCGATCATCGTCTTCACCCATGGTTTCACCGCGTGTGGACAAGCCGTCTGCCGCCTCGTAATCGAGCAGGAAGTTCACGCCGTCGACCACGGTGACCATGGTGTCCAGGCGCGCCAGATCCATCAGGCTTTTGCCGGCCTCGTCGCGGAAGGTGAAGGTTTCAGCCACGGGCAACGGCTCGGAGATTCCTGTGGATTCGATCAATAAGTAATCAAAACGACCGTCCTGAGCCAGACGGCTGACCTCTTCGAGCAGATCCTCGCGCAGGGTGCAGCAAATGCAGCCATTGCTCATCTCGATCAGCTTTTCTTCGGCACGGTTCAGGCTGACATCACGCTGAACTTCGCTGCCGTCGATGTTGATCTCGCTCATGTCGTTGACGATCACCGCAACCCGCAGGTTTTCACGGTTGCGCAGCACGTAATTGAGTAAAGTGCTTTTTCCGGCGCCGAGAAAACCGGACAGTACGGTAACGGGTAGAAGATTTGCCATCAGGATTCTCCAGGCAGCTGCAAGGTTTGAACCTTGTTCATGTCGGCTGCGACGAATCCCTCTGGCAGCCAACTCTAATCACAATAGGATGTTATAGTATAACAACCATAAATAGCTATGGCCTTGCTGAAGGGATCTTCATGAGAAGGGTTTCGACAGGTTTGATGGCGATGCTGATCAGCGCGCATTTGCTGGCTGCACCACCAAGACCCTCCGCCGATCTCGCCACCTGCACGCGCAGCGCGACGCTGCTGGCGTGCAGCGATGCGCAGGGCAATAACTACAGCGTGGCCACTGCCGGATCAACAACCTGGTTGAAGGGATACGAAGTGCTCGACAAGCGCCGCTGGGCGCAGACCAATAGTCGCTATGGTCAGTTGACGTTTTTTACCGGGCTGGCGTCTGATGGCGAGGCTTGGGTAGGTACTGTGCAGCGCGTGGGCTGGACGACAATCACCCGGGTATCCAGCTCAAGCGGCACGCGCAGCAAGATCACCTGCAGCCGCTTGAACGGCTGCCGCTGAGCCGGTCAGACCGGCTGTTCCTGCTTCTGCGCCTGCAGCCAGGCCATGTGCGAATCCACTGGCGGGTTACGCTGGAAATAGCGCTGCAGGCCATCGAACAGGCCATCGGCAACGGCCTGTTGATGACGCGCAGTGACCAGGCGCTGGCTGTCGCGGCTGTTGGAGATGAAACCGGTCTCGACCAGAATCGACGGCACGTCCGGTGATTTGAGAACGGCGAACCCGGCCTGTTCAACACGCTTCTGATGCAGCGTGGTGATGCCTTCCAGACTGCCCAGGACGGTGTGACCCAGTTGCAGACTGGCCGCAATGGTGGCGTTCATCGACATGTCGAGAATCACCCCGGCGAGCATCGGGTCCTTGTCCTTCAGATTGAGCAGCGATGTGGCACCCAGCAGGTCCGCGCCGTTTTCCCGCTGAGCCATGAAGCGCGCCGTTGCCGAGGTTGCACCACCTTCGGAAAGAGCGAACACCGACGCACCCGAGGCCGTCAGGCGAGGCGCAGCATCGGCGTGCACGGAAATGAACATGTCGGCGTTGGACTTGTGCGCGAACTCGACACGCTTGCGCAGCGGTACGAAAAAGTCATCGTTGCGCACCAGACGTACGTCGAAGCCCTTCTCGCGCTTCAAGCGTCGGGCCAGCAACTGAGCGATGGACAGCACCACATCTTTTTCGCGCTCACCCCTCGAACCCACGGCGCCAGGATCCTTGCCGCCATGACCGGCATCGACCACCACCATGATGTCGCGTCCGGTGTGCGCCTTGCTGGTCGGGATCGGCACAGGCACCGGCGGCGGCAGCTCAGCCATCTGCACAGGCGCATGGGCCGTGGAACTCATGTCCAGCACCAGTCGATGCCCCTGCCCGCCGTCCGGGCCGAGCAGGAAACTGTTGAGCTGTACCGGGGCGGTGAGGTCCAGCACGATGCGTGTGTCGTCACCCTGGCCGTAGTGCCCGGAACGAATCGATTTTATGACGGTACGGTCCAGCGCCAACTGGCTGAAGTCGCCGGTCAGCCGCGAACCGCTGACGTCGATGATCAGGCGGTCGGGGGCTGTCAGGGTGAAGGTCTTGTATTGCACCGGACCGCTCAGGTCGAGGACCAGTCGCAGCTTGTCGTTGGTACGCCAAAGGCGGGCGTTACGAATCTGCGTGGCGAAGGCACCCAACGGCAACGTCAGGGCCGCGCTGGCCAGCAGCATGTTGAGCAACACTTGGCGTCGGTGCATGGAACGTCTCAAAGAGCAAATTGAGCATCCCGGCTCACGAAGGGTTCATCCACATCATTAGTAACAACATAACATGCAGTTACGAGCGAAAGATGAGGCCCTTCATGAAGATTAAGTCATCTGAAACCTTGTCAGAGGTGACAAAAAATCATCACCTCTGCACAGCGTGTTCCACGTGGAACATAACTCCATGAATTTGATCAGGTACGCGGGGCGACGTTGCCACATTGCGGCCCCAGCCACACGGCGCGGGTGTCCATGCTGCCGTTCTGTTGCTGACCGGTGGCATTGAATGTACCCACCACGTTGGTGGTGAACTCGCGATCACTCAGGAACTGCGCCTGCCCGGTGCCCTTGGCTTTCGGGCAGCTGAACTGGAAATTCCAGGTCTTGCCGTTGCGCGCAGTAATCTTTTGCGTGCATCCGGAGGCCGGGTCAGTCAGCGGAATGTCGTCCGACTGCACCTGCGCCTGAGTCAGGCAAGCCCTCACACCTTTGCCGCCCAGGGTGACGCCTTGCTTCTTCATCATCTGTTCCATCATCGCACGCTGCTCGGGCGGCAGATTCTGCAGCTGCCCCAGCATCAACTGCATGTCCGGCAGCTGCTGCCCGTCCACTTTCATATTGCTGGACGTCAGCTCCCACAACCCCGGTTGCAGCATCTGCGCCTGAGCCAAAGGAGCCGCCAGACAAAACATCCAAGCCAACATGCGTTTGTTCATTTCAAGATTCCTGATCGGGCATTGCGGATGAAAACGAGACTGGAATAATCCAGCCAAAAGATAAACCTTAGACGGCACACATGTCGCCCAGTTGCACCCGGAATTAAATAGCGACATTCCTGTTCAGCTGTGGTCTGTTAGGCAGCAAAGGCGAGGAGCATTGTTCCACATGGATTATCACGACCCGTACTTTTTCGGTTACGTCCTGGGTTTCATTCATTTACTAGGTACAGGTGCCGCCATCCATGCATTGCTGACGGTGCGGACTTCCCAAGGCGCAATTGCCTGGGCGATGCCGCTGCTGTTCATTCCCTATTTCACCTTGCTGCCTTATCTGGTGTTCGGCCGAAGCTCATTCGACGCGTACATCAAGGCGCGCCGCCAGGCCAACCAGGAAATGCGGATCGCGATCGGCGACCTCAACTGGCGCCCATGGATGGAAGAAGCTGTGGCTGCGCGTCGATCAGAGGCGTATGCGGCGCTGCGTGCAATGCCCAAGCTGGGCAACATGCCGGCGCTGGCCAACAACAAGGTCAAGTTGCTGATCAATGGCGAGGAAACCTTCGGAGCCATTTTTCAGGCCATCCGTGAAGCGAAAAAGACCATCCTGATTCAGTTCTTCATCATTCATGACGACAAACTCGGGCGCGAGCTGCAATCGCTGCTGCTGGAAAAAGCCGCCGAAGGCGTGGCGATCTTTGTACTTTACGACCGCATCGGCAGCCACGCTCTGCCAGGTGCCTATATCGATAAGCTACGCGACGGTGGCGTGCAGATAAAAGCCTTCGCCACACGCGGCGGCTGGCTCAATCGCTTTCAGATCAACTTCCGCAACCACCGCAAGATCGTCGTCGTCGATGGCCTGAAAGGCTATATAGGCGGTCATAACGTGGGTGATGAATACATGGGCCTGAAGCCGCCGCTGGCCCCATGGCGCGATACTCACGTGCAAGTCATCGGCCCGGTGGTCGCCTGCTTGCAGGAGTCGTTCGCCGAGGACTGGTTCTGGGCCACCCGCGAACTACCACCGCTCAGCCTGCCTGATGAATTTCCCGAAGACGGTGTGCTTTGCCAGTTGCTGACCAGTGGCCCGGCTGATGCGCAGGAGACCTGCTCGCTGTTCTTCGTGGAAGCCATCCACGCGGCCGAAGAACGCGTGTGGATCACCAGCCCCTACTTCATCCCTGACGAAGCCGTCACCGCTGCGCTGACCCTGGCAGTGTTGCGCGGCGTGGACGTGCGCCTGCTGCTGCCGTCGCGCCCCGACCATTACGTGGTGTATGCCGCTTCAAGTCTGTACGCCTTCGATGCTGTGCGTGCCGGAGTGCGGGTATTCCGCTACGAACCGGGCTTCCTGCATCAGAAGGTCGTCCTGGTCGACAACGAGATTACCGCCATCGGCAGCGCCAACCTCGACAACCGCTCGTTCCGCCTCAACTTCGAATTGATGCTGCTGACGGTCGACAGCGACTTCTCCAGCCAGGTGGAATCCATGCTCACCGCTGACTTCAACCTCGCCCGCGAAATCTCCGTGCAGGAAAGCCACGAGACGCGACGTCTGCATCAACTGGGTATGCGCGTGGCGCGGCTGATTTCACCGATTCTGTGAAGATTAAGGCGTACGACTTGTTGCACCTCAACCATTGGATAACCAATGAGTTTTCACTAGAATTTTGGTAACCACGCGCATCGACGGATTTTACGAGGCTCAAGATGAAGGCGTCACTGCAGCAGGTGTTACAAGCTGATCGAATCGACGACCTGCAAAAACTCGGAACATTTATTGAAGTGAAGAGATGCATCGAAACTCAGTTGATGTTGAAGCTCGGGGTCAACGGCTGGGTTGCGTTATTCTCGAAACTGAATGTTCTGAAAACCGCACTCTGGACGAGTAAGACCTCCGTTCACATGGCTGCCCGCGAGAACACCTTCAGGGACGCAAAACGTAAAATTTCAAAAAGCCTGGGTTTTCAAATAACGGCACACAATCAAGCGGAGCTCGACCGGCTGATACAAACATGCTCACTGTATGTTCTCGGTTTTACGGTCGACCCGCATAAGCGCTTTGAAGAGAAGAAACACAGAAATTTCATAAGCAGTTCGAAACTGGAAGGAATCCACATACCCCCCACGGACGAGAAAACGTCTTTGGAGATGATACTGGCCAAGCACAGAAGATGATCAATGGACAGATACGATGCTTCTCATGACCACTATTGCTATCCCGCCTCACCGGTACTGAAAAACAAGCTGAACATTCAAGACATGGATGACCTTGAAGCAGCAGAACGAGACATCACGGCCATTACCGTTAATCGCGTCCAGTACGTCGCACCGCCTTACAGTCTCGATAATTTAAAACAGTTGCATCACCTGCTATTTTCCGACCTCTACGAGTGGGCCGGAAACCTCAGAAGTGTCGATATTTCAAAAGGTGGAACTCGCTTTTGTACCTGTGCACGAATTGAGGCGGAGGCGGCAAAAATTTTTGCCAGTCTTCAGAATAACAACTGGTTAGGCGCATTGGACAAAGACGCTTTTTGTGGAGGCTTGGCAGAGTATTACTGTGAGCTCAATATGATCCACCCCTTCCGCGAAGGCAACGGCAGGGTTCAGCGCATTCTCTTTGAGCACCTTGCCTTGTCTGCAGGCTATGAGCTCGATTGGGCAACCGTTAGCCAGGCGGAATGGGTAAGCGCCAATATCGATGGCGTCAACGTGAACTATGGCCCCATGAAAGACATATTCGAGCGCATCGTAACCCTCTGCTAATCGGCATGCGGAGGACGGACGCCGCCTTGCATGCTCAACACACTGAGTACTCTCAGATCCACCAGCCTCGGCGCTCGTAACTAAAGCTCACCCATAAATATCCTCACGCGTCAGTGGCAGCCCGGTCTTGCCGTCGGCGAAGGGTTTTACGGCGAGTATCTGGTGCAGGTTGATCCAGCCTTTGGTGAATCCATAGGCACAGCCTGCGAGGTATAGCCGCCAGATCCGCAGGGTCTGTTGGGGCACGATGCGCGCGGCTTCGTCTAGCCGGGATTCCAGTCGTGCGCTCCAGTGCTCGAGGGTTTTCGCGTAGTGCGGGCGCAGGCTTTCGACGTCGACCACTTCAAGCCCGGCTTCGCTGATCTGGGCGCTGATCATGGCCAGGTGCGGCAGCTCGCCATTGGGGAAAACATAGCGGTCGATGAACTCGCCGGCACCACGCCCGACAGGACGACCGTCGGTATGCCGGGCGGTGATGCCGTGATTCATCACCAGGCCGCCCTCCTTCACCGCACCGAACAGACGTTGCGCGTACAACGGCAGGTTGGCGTGCCCGACGTGCTCGAACATGCCGACACTGACCACCTTGTCGAAGCGCGCATCCTGCGGCAGGTCGCGGTAGTCGAGCAGTTGCAGGTCGACCTTGTCCTGCAGACCTTCGGCTTGAACGCGCTCGCGGGCCAGCGCCAATTGTTGCTGGCTCAGCGTGATGCCGAAGACCTTCACGCCGTATTCGCGAGCAGCAAAACGCGCCAGCCCGCCCCAGCCGCAGCCGACGTCCAACAGGTACTCACCGCGCTGGAGCCGCAGCTTGCGGCACAGGTGGTGGAATTTATCCTGCTGCGCCTGCTCCAGCGATTCGTCGCCGGTCTTGAAATACGCGCAGGAGTAGACCATCTCCCTGTCGAGCCAGAGCTGGTAGAAGTCGTTGGAAACATCGTAGTGGTAGGCAATCGACGCCGCATCAGTGTCCTTGTCATGCTCGACCCGGACCGGATTGCCAGCGCTGTCGTCATCGTCCACCAGCGCGTGGGTCAGTTCATCGCAGACCCGGACCACTTCGCTGATTGACCCCTCCAGCTCCAGCCGTCCCTCCACGAACGCGCTGCCAAGCAGGCCCAGGCTGGGGTGGCTGAAGTCGGAGACCAGTTGCGGATCCTTGACGACTATCGTGACGCTGGGCGAAGGCCCGAGGTCCATCTGATGACCGTCCCAGAGCCGCAGCCGCAACGGCAGATGAAGGTTCTGCAAGGTCGTTGGAAGTTGTGTAAGCATTTCAAAATCACCCCCTTATCCAGAAACTCAAAAAAGAGTAATCCAGCAAAGGCCCCGCAAAAGGGCCTGAAAAGGCATTGGCGACGGCAAAACTGCTATGAATCAACTGCGGGGGAACAGCCTTGTGCCCTCTGATTCGAGCCGAGAGTCAGCCTGAATTTGGATCACGCAATGAAACATAGCGCTTAATCTGTAACAGAATTCGTCAAAGCTCAAGCCGTTTGACGCACTGATCATCAGCGCAGGCGTGAGACCTGATGCTGCACACCCGCGTCGTCGAGCTTGAGCAATGGCTCCTGAAAGCGCAGCAAACGTCCGGCGTTGCCCAATACCAACAGGGTGCTTAGATTGTGCAGGATAGCTGCGACCATCGCACCCGCAGCACCAAGCAGACCAAAGGCTGCCAGTGCCACGATCGCCAACGTCCAGCCCAGCCCGATGATGACGTTGACCTGCAGGGTCTGACGACACTGGCGGCTGAGTCGCACGCAAGTGCCGAGGCGGCGCAGGTCGCTGCCGATCAGCACGATGTCGGCGGACGCCAGCGCGATATCCGCCCCACCCGCGCCCATCGCCACGCCGACCACGCCCGCCTTCAGGGCCAGCGAATCATTGACCCCGTCGCCCACCACCATCGGCCGGAACCCGCTGGCAATCTCGCCCATGACGCGGTTGAGTTTGTCCTCAGGCAGCGCCTGCGCCTGCACGTCAGCGATGCCGATATCGTGCGCCAGCTTGTCGGCCACGCTCTGCCGATCACCGGTCAACAGCAATTGCCGGCCCAGGCCCAGGCCGCGCAACTCAAACAGTGCCGCCTGGGCTTCGGGTTTGACGCTGTCGGCCAGCAGCAGCCAGGCGAGAAAAACACCGTCCAGCGACAGCCCGGCCAGCGGGCCGTCATGTGCAGGGACGGCAGGCGTGACGATGCCCATCTGTGCGAATAACTCCGGGCGGCCCAATGCTGCATCGCCCTGCTCCGTCGACGCCACCACACCCAGGCCCTGACGCTCACGGGTATCGGTCAGCGGCAACAGTCGGGCGTTGTCCACCAGCCCGGCCAACGCCCGGCTCACCGGGTGGCTGCTGGCCGACCCGAGGCTCGCGGCCAGCTCCAGCAATTGCGGATGCTGTGGACCGTCGGCCTGCACAGATTGCAGGCGCAGACGACCGTAGGTCAGGGTGCCAGTCTTGTCCACAACCAGTGAGTTGAGGTCAGCCAGTTCTTCAAGAAACGCCGAACTGCGGATCAGAATGCCGTGCCGTGCCGCGACCGCAATACCTGCAATGGCAGTGGCCGGGGCCGAAAGCACCAGCGCACAGGGACAGGCCGCGACCAGCACTGCCAGCATCGCCTGGGCATCCTGAGTGATAAACCAAGTCAGCGCCGCGATCAGCAAGACCAGCACCATGTAACTGCCTGCATAACGCTCCAGCAGACGGGTGATAGGCGGCTTGGAACGCTCTGCGCTCTGCATCAGCGCGATGACCTTGCCCAGCGTGGACTGATCGCCGATGCGGGTCACCTCAATGCGCAGCAGGCCGTCCAGATTGATGGCGCCACCGAACACCTCGATCCCGACGATGGCTTCCAGCGGGACCGATTCGCCGGTGATCGACGACGTATCCAGGCTGGCTTGCCCGGACAGCACCCGACCGTCCGCCGGAACGCGGTCGCCCGCCCGCACCTCCACCTGATCGCCGGCTTTCAGCGTCGCGTTGTCGACCTCGCGCACGCTGCCGTCGGCGCTCAGCAAACGGGCCTGGCTGCGGGTCAGGCGCCCCAGCGCCTCAATGGCCTCCTGCGAGCCGATCACACTGCGCTCTTCCAGCACATGGCCGAAGATCATGATGATCGGCAGCAAGGCGGCGGTCATCAGGTCACCGGTGGCCCAGGCACCGAGCATCGCCAGCGCGATCAACTGGTCGGTGATGCCGTGCAGGCTCGGATGCCGCAAGCTGTGCCAGCCGGCGCTGATCACCGGTATTGCCACCAACAGTGATGCAGCGCCCAAGAGCAACTGGCTGACACCTTCCTGCTCCGAGGCAAAAAACCGCCAGACCAGTCCCAATCCCAGCAAACCCAAGGCCAGCATCGCGAGGGTTAGCTGCCGGGCGGCACTGCGCTGTTCTGCGCTGCTCAGCAGACTGCCAGGCGCTTGCGGCTGGCCGGCTTCGTGGGTGTGAACGGCTTCGCCACTCATTGTGGTGCTCCCTGAATGATCAGGCGGGAATCGTCTTTGGGGTCGACCGTGGTTACCGAACCCGCCTGATGCAGAATGACCGGTACGCGTTCACGGTAGAGGCGTTGCATCAGACCGGGGTCGCTGCGGGTTTCGGCTGATTGGGTCAGGCTGACGACCGTTGCAGTGGCCGCCTGCGCCTTGGCCAGACGCTCGGACGCTTGTGCGTGCGCCACTTGCAGGGTTCGGTCGGCCTGTTGATTGGCGGTCTGGGTCAGCTTTTCGGCATCAGTCCGCGCGTTGGCCACGGCCTGATCGGCCTGCTGACTGGCCGTCAGCACGGCATTGAACGCATTGACTGCGGAGGTCGGCAGGCTCGACTGCACATCCACCCGAGCGACCTCGACACCGATGCCCATGCCGGTCGCCTTGAGCTCGGCCAGACGCTGATTGATGCCGCGCACCAGGTCACCACGCAGCCGCTCACGGCGCTCGGCAGCCTGGCTGTCAGCACCGATCAGCTCGGGACGGGCAACCAGAATGGTGTCCAGATCCCGCGCTGCCGTCAGCGCCACAGCGCTGCGATTGACCAACCGGTCCAGCGCGGGCAGTACATGCTCGCCTTGCAACACGAAGGCAGTAGGGTCAGTCACTTTGTAAAACACCGTGACGTCCAGTTGCACCACACCGGCATCGCCAGTCAGCAGAAAACCGGAGCCTGCCAGTGCATCGCTCATGGGTGCCGACAGGGTCGCGACTTCATCGGCCTTCAACGCGGCAGGCGAACGCAGCAGGGTTTCCACGCGCCGCTCGATCACCCGATCAGCCGAAGGCAGCAGCACCACCTGTTCGAACGGTTGTGGCCAGGCGACCAGCAATCCTGCGCTCTGAACCCGCTCGATCGCGCCGAAGTGCATGACCACCGCGCGGTTCTGTGGGTCGATCTGGCGCACGTTGGACGTCGCCCAGGCCAGCGCGGCGAGCAGTGTCACGCCATACAGCCCCATAAACGCCAGACGACTCGCCTGCAACCAGGGGCTGTTCACCGGCGGGCGTTGCGCCACGGCTTCGTCGACCGGCTGGCTCATGGCTGCGTTCCGCTCTTGCCATCCAGCGTCGGCGGGCCGTCCACCAGCACGCGGAACGGCGCGGCGTCGGTACGCAGTATCAGACGCGTGCCGGGCGTTACGATGGTGCCCAGCGTGTCCAGCGAGCGCAGCAGGTTGTAGAGCTGCGGCGAGCCCGCATAGGCACGGCCATAGATCTGCGCGGCTTCAACCCGCGACTGTGCTTCGATATCGGCCGCCTTGACCGTGGCATCGGCTTCGACAATCCGTGCGTCGCGCTCGGCGGCCGAACGAATCTGCGCCGCCTCTCGCTTGCCCACGGCGGTGCGCTCGGTGGCGATGGTCTCGCGCTCGGCGCGCATGCGGTCCACGGTAGCGTTGAGCGTCACCGAAGGCAGGGTCAGTCGTTCCACGCCGACCTGCAGGACACGCACCCCGTAAGTCGCCAGCAGTTGCTGATCGATCTGCTGGCGCAGCTGATTTTCGAAGGCGGTGATATTCACCTTGCTGGCGTCGGTATTCACCAGGCTGGAGAGGTCGAAACTGCTCGCCGTGGTTTCCAGCGCCGAACCGACAAAAGTGCGGATCTGCCGCGCCGCTTCGTCGGGCTGGTTCTGTACCGCGCGCATGAAGCGCTGCACGTTGTCGGCGTCGCCCTGCACCTGCCACGCCACGTAGGCCTGAACGATGATGCGCAAGCCATCGCGGGTACCGACGTCCTGCAGACCGCTGGAGGTGGTTCGCAGGCGCAGGTCCACCGGGATGGTCGCCTCGAACGGTGCCGGCCAGCGCCAGTTGAGGCCCGGCTCCAGCAGGACGCGGGACGGGTTGCCGAAGCGCGTGACGACAGTCGCCTCGCCCGAACGCACCTGCACCAGGCTCGCTGCCGCAATCGCAAACGCGATCAGCAGCGCAGCCAGGCTTGCCCGGCGCCAGGGGAACGCTGCCGGGCCGCTCGCGCCATGATGATGGTGGTGATGACCGTGGCCGCCATGGCCGTGACTGTCATGGCTATCGTGGTCGGCGTGATCGTGATGATGATGAAACAGACTCAAGGGACGACTCCTTACTGAACGGCTTTACGCGGCGCCGTTGGGTCTGCCGGTGGGGTGAAGGTACGCAGGTCGATGGTCGGCGCACTGTCGCCGCCCAGACGATGATCCAGTATCAGCAACTTCGCATTGCCCAGGCCCTCGGTCAGTTGGGCCAGGTATTGCTCCAGCAAAAACGCCTGGCCTGCCTTGGCATAGGCCTGACGTTCAGCACTGAAGCGCAGGTCTGCACCCTGTGCGCCGGCCAGAATTTCGCGGGCGGCGGCACTGGCCTGATCACGCGCCACGCTGGCATTGAGCTGCGCCTGATTGGCCTTGTCGCTGGCCGCGCCGCGTTCGCGGGAGATCAGCGCCTGTGCACCGATCTGCGCAGCCTGAACAGCATGATAGGCGTTGGCAGCACCGGCGGGCGGGTGGATGGCTTCAACCACCGTGGCGAGCAATTCGACGCCGCTGTCCAGACGCTGCAAATCGGCCTGCACGGCCTTGCCGATGTCATCGGCCAGCTCGCTACGCTGTTCGCCGAGCAGTTCATCCAGCGTGCGCGAAGCAAAATCATGCACCAGCACCCGGCTGGCCGTGCTGCGAATCAAGGCCGGAATGTCAGCGCTGTTATAGGTCGACGCCATGGCTGCGGCATCCGTCAGACCAATGCGATAGACGAACCGCACGTCCATGTTGACGATCTGAAAGCTCTGCTTATCGCCGGCACTGCTGGCAATGACCTGGGATTTTTCGTTGATATGGCTGGCATCCCACAAGCGGTTGGCGCTGCCCGGTGGCGGGCCTTCGGCGGGGTCCAGCGTCTGCTCGAAAGTGTCGGCGGCAGAAACGCTGGTCGCCAGCTCATGAACGACGCCGTTTTCAACCGCCAGCACGCGCCCGAACGGCCAGGGCAACCCCACATGCAGACCGGGACCGAATACATCGACCGGCTTGCCGAAGCGCTCATAAATGCCCCGCCCCTGCATGGGGATTTCATGCACGCCGCTCAGCACCCAGCCCAGCGCTGCGACCACCGCCAGCACCGGCAAAAAGGCGCGACGCATGTAGGTAAAGGCCCAGATCTGGCGCAGATCGATGCCGAAACGGTTGTGCAGTTCGTGCTGCAGGGCGAGCAGCGGGCGCGGCGGCCAGCGCAACAGGTCAGCGATGAAACTGGCGGCCAGCAGGCGCGGTTCGCTACGTGGGTTGCGCGGGCTGAACACCGACAGCACAGCGCGCAGCAGAAACTCCAGCGCCACGCCAAGCGGCAGCAGGCCGATCAACACCGCCAGCCGCGCAGGCCAGACACGCTCTGCACTGGAGAAGAACAGGCACAGCGCGCCAATCAGCAGGACGATGAGCGTCATGCGCACCAGTTGCGCGAGCGCTCCGGACTCCGGCGACTGACTGTCGGACTCGCTGCTCAATTGCCGCTCGATGACCAGCAGCCCGAACGCCAACAGCAGCATGACGCTGCCGGCCAGGCTACCGGCGGTGGAGAGGTCGGCGCCGGACAGCGCCAGGTTCCAGAAGGCGCGAATGACGATCAACGCCAGCACCGCCCAACCGGCAAGCCACAGGGCCGAGCTGCCCACGTGCCTGACCAGCGATTTGCCGGAGTCACTCAGCCGTTCAAGCAGGCGCTCGTACCAGCCGCTCTCGTCGCCAGCAGACAGGTTTTCATTGAGCGTGTCCGCATCCGGCGAACGCAGCGCGCGAGCCCGCCACAGCGCGACATGCCGCGCCGACTGCAAGCCCGCCGTGAGCAGAAACAACGCCGCCGAGGCGTTGCACAGCACAGCCATCCACAAAGAGCCGGGGGAAAACAGATCGATGGACAACGCCAGCAGCAGCCCGAACGCCCCTACCCCACCGGTCACATACATCAATCGTCCCAGACGCCGAACCTGTTGCACCGCCATTTGAAAACGCGGCAGGCCTTCGAGGCCTTCGTGCTCATCCAAATCAACCCGCATCACTACCCCGGCACCCGCTTATTTATCGCCCTTTGGAGAGCCCTGCATTGGCATCTGAATGCCAGTGAATCATAGCGTTACGATATAACACGCGGAATGAAACTTTCGTCAGGACTATTAGCTGAACGAATGTGCGATAGCGGTGCTGCCCGGCGGTCGAATCGAGCTGAAGTCGTGCAGGTCGTGGGCCCGCACGCCAGCAAAATGATTGCTGAATATTGCTTGGCAAAAAAGTTTTTAGCGTCGGCCGAAGGCATCGAGTTGACCGGCGCTTCTAGCCTCGATCGGCTGAAAGCCTTGCGCCAAGCGGCGATGCGCTTAATCGATTAGTCTAAAGCGAGGAAAAAAACAGCGTCATAGCCGTCAATACGCCGGATTCATTACCCATGATCGGCGTTTTTTTTTGGCCGATTTCCGAACCGTATCTCGTCTTTGTTATCTGTTGTGGGTAGTTTGCGTTCGGCAAGGAGTCGTTGGCGCGCCATTTTTTGTGCAGGACGCACAGAATTACTCAGAGGCTTCACCTTTATGAATCGCAGAAATCTCCTGAAAGCGTCCATGGCGTTGGCCGCCTACGGCAGCGTATCGGCCTCAGGGCTTTTTGCTGCGCGGGCACTGGCCGCCGCAGCCGATGGCGAGATCGAACACTTCGATTTTGCAGAGTTGCAGGCGCATGCCAAGAAGCTTGCGAGCAAAGGGTATGTGAGCAACAAGCAGGTGCTGCCCCCGGTACTTGCGAACATGACGCCGCAGCAATTCAATGCCATCCGCTACGACCCGAATCACTCGCTGTGGAAAGACGTCCACGGCCAGCTCGACGTGCATTTCTTCCACGTCGGCATGGGCTTCAAGACGCCCGTGCGCATGTACAGCGTCGATCCGCAGAGCAAGCAGGCGCGCGAAGTGCACTTCCGCCATGACCTGTTCAACTACGAGAACAGCGGCATCGACAAGAACCTGGTCAAGGGCGACCTGGGCTTTGCCGGTTTCAAACTGTTCAAGGCGCCTGAAATCGCCATCAATGACGTCGTCTCGTTCCTCGGCGCCAGCTACTTCCGTGCTGTGGACAGCAACAAGCAATACGGCCTCTCGGCCCGCGGCCTGGCCATCGACAGTTACGCCAAGCGTCAGGAAGAATTCCCGGACTTCACCAAGTTCTGGTTCGAAACGCCGGACAAGAACGCGACACGCTTCGTGGTTTACGCACTGCTCGATTCGCCGAGCGCGACCGGTGCCTACCGTTTCGATATCGACTGTCAGGCCGGCCAGGTGGTCATGGAAATCGACGCGCACGTCAATGCGCGTACCGATATCCAGCAGCTGGGCATTTCACCGATGACCAGCATGTTCAGCTGCGGCACTCACGAGCGCCGCATGTGCGACACCATCCACCCGCAAATCCACGACTCGGATCGCCTGTCGATGTGGCGTGGCAACGGTGAGTGGATCTGCCGTCCGCTGAACAACCCGGCCAAACCACAATTCAGTGCGTTCTCCGACACCGATCCGAAAGGCTTCGGGCTGGTGCAGAGCGATCACGAATTCTCCAGCTATCAGGACACGGTCGTCTGGTACAGCCGCCGTCCAAGCCTGTGGGTCGAGCCGATCACGGCGTGGGGCGAAGGCGAGGTCAGCCTGCTGGAACTGCCGACCACCGGCGAGACGATGGACAACATCGTGGTGTTCTGGACACCGAAGACGCCGGTCAAGGCCGGGGACTCGATGAACTTCGGCTACAAGCTGTTCTGGAGCCCGCTGCCGCCGGTGAGCACGCCGCTGGCACAGGTCCACGCGACACGTTCAGGCATGGGCGGCTTCCTCGAAGGCTGGGCACCTGGCGAGCATTACCCGAAAACCTGGGCCCGCCGCTTCGCGGTGGACTTCAACGGCGGCGGCCTGGATCGCTTGCCGGAAGGCACCGGGATCGAACCCATCGTCACGGTCACTCATGGCAAGGTGCAGGACTTCAACATCCTCGTGCTGCCGGACATCAAGGGCTACCGCGTCACCTTCGACTGGGTACCGGACAGCGACTCGGTCGAGCCGGTTGAAATGCGCATGTTCATCCGCACTGGCGACCGTACGCTGAGCGAGACCTGGCTCTATCAGTACTTCCCGCCTGCACCGGACAAACGTAAATACCCTTAGTCCGCAGATGGGTGACGGAGAGCGTCACGAAGGGCACTCCCACGCGGAGCGTGAGGAACGATAAGTGTCTGGGCTGGAGCGTGAGGAACGATAGGGGTTCTCAGGAACACTATCGTGCCCATGCTCCAGCGTGGGCACGCCGTTCTGGACGCTCCGCGTCCTGTCCCGGGCACGGGGCGTGCAACCCATAACCATTAATCCTGACTAATTAATTGACAGTTGCCCCAACTGCGACTGATATACCTGTTGTCATGCCGTTGCGAGCGTCCGCTCCAGACCCCCATCTCCCAAAGCTTCCCTGTGTCGACACGTCCCCGTGATCGTCGGGCGGTAGCTTTGTCCGCGCAATTCCCCTGACGTATTTCACAAGGCAGCCAGCATGGCGTTGAATACTGCGAACGGCGTCGACGCCAGGTCGTCGTTGATGTCCTTTGACAAGTCCACCGTGGTGGTGTGGGTCGCCATCAGCCTGATGCTGGTCGAGACCTTCTCCGGGGCCTTACGCTTCTACTTCGATCAGGCAGGCCTCAGTCCCCTGCTCTATCTGCCCAAAGCCGCCTGCATCCTGCTGTTTGCGCTTGAACTGCGCACCTTCAGAGCAGGAAAGCTGTTCTGGACATTCACGATCCTGTGGCTGCTTTCCGGGCTGCTGGCCATGCTGCATCGCGCCAGCGTGCACAACCTGGCGTTCAGCCTGTTCGCGCTGAGCCCGCTGGTGTTCGGCCTGGTATGTGGCCGGCACCTGCTGTATCGCCGCAAGCTGTTGTACCGCGCCATTGCGTTCTGCCTGCTGGCTTCGCTGCTGGGGATTGCCCTGGACAAGCTCACCTCTGTGCCATGGAAGGGCTACAGCTACAGCGTCGGTGAAACCCAGTTGAGCGCCAATACCTCATGGAGTGCGGACGAGGTGGATCGCATTGCCGGTTTCGCCAGAGTGTCCAACGTGCTGTCGATCATGATCGCCTTCTACACGCTGTACCTGATCATGTTCCTGCGCTCACGCCTGATGATGTTGTTGCTGAGTGCAGTGGCGCTTTACGCCATCGTGCTGACCACCAGCAAAGCGCCAGCCGCGGCCTTCGCGCTGACCATGGTGCTGCTGTTGTTACGGCGGATGAGCTGGACCTGCCGGACAGTGTGCGCCGTGGTGGTGGGCATCGGTCTGCTGTTGCCGGCGCTAGGGCTGATCGTGAGTCCTGATGCCTACGCGGTCAGCAGCGGCGGCTCTCTGGCCTCGCTGTATGACCGCATGATCAACACCTGGCCCGGCCTGATCAATGCGATGAGTCGCGAAGGCTGGATGATCAGCGGCGCAGGCTTCGGCATGGTCGGCAGCACGATGGGGCTGTTTCCGGTAGACGGTGCCGGGGTCTTTCTCGGTATGGACAGCTCCGCCCTGTACCTCTGGGCAATGCTGGGCGTGCTCGGTTTGCTGCTGTATGCGCTGCAGATTCCGCTGTTGTTCCGACTGATCGATGATCAGACCCGTGTCGGCCATATGCTGCTGGCGATCAGCTTCTGCTGGTGCCTGATCAGCTGGACCACCGACATGTTCGAGGTCGCTGCCGCCAACCTGTTCATCGGCCTGGCCATTGGTCATGTGATTGCCGGCAGACAACCTTCTGCGAGCCATACGCCCGGACTGTCATCGACTGCCCGCTGACCGCCACCGCATCACCACCACGCTGGCCGCCGATACGTTTCGGCTGATCTCCGGCCCCTCTTCCTCACGATCAGCCAACGGATGGCTTTCTCCAATGGACTTCAGAAAAGACATCAATGGCCTGCGCGCCATCGCGGTGATTGCGGTGCTGCTCTTCCACTTCCACCCTGACTGGCTGCCTGGCGGCTTTGCCGGTGTGGATGTGTTTTTCGTGATCTCGGGGTATCTGATCACCGGGATCATCCTGCGCGGCTTGAGGCGCGGTAAATTCAGGCTGGCGGCGTTCTATACGTCACGGGCCAGACGCATCGTCCCGGCCCTCGCTGTGCTGTGTTTTGCCTTGCTGCTGCTGGGCTGGTTCGCTCTGCTGCCGCTGGACTACCGCGCGCTGGGCACACACGTGGCGAGCAGCCTGGGGTTCGTTTCCAACATTGTCTATTGGCGTGAGGCGGGGTATTTCACCGCCAGTGCCCATGAGAAATGGCTGCTGCATACCTGGTCGCTGTCGTTGGAATGGCAGTTCTACCTGCTGTACCCGATTGCGCTGCTGATGCTCAGTCGCTTCGTCGCGCTGCACAACCTGCGCTGGTGGGTACTGGGCGCAAGCCTGACAGGCTTTGTGGCGTGCGTGTCGGCCTCCTCGCAATGGCCGGAGGCGGCGTTTTACCTGCTGCCGACCCGCGCCTGGGAGTTGCTGGCAGGTGGCGTCGCCTGCCTGTTCCCACTGCAATTGAAGGCCCTGCAGCAGCGCGTTCTGGAGCACATCGGACTGACGCTGATCGTGGCCGGTTTCTTTCTGCTGTCCGTGCAGGACACATGGCCGGGTTATCTGGTGCTGATGCCGGTGCTGGGGACGTTCGCGGTGATCGTCGCCGCACGCAACGACTCGCTGCTGACCTGTAACCCGCTGGCCCAATGGACCGGCACACGGTCGTACTCGCTGTACCTGTGGCACTGGCCGGTGGTGGTGTGGATGAATGACGCCGGGTTACTGGGCGAGACCCGCACCGTGCTGGTGGGCATCGGCGTGGCCGTGATGCTGGGTCTGGTCTCATGGCGGCTGATCGAGCAACCCGCCAGCAGACCGTCGTCTGATCAGCGCAGCAGACGTACCGCGTTCGGCACGCTGATCGCTCTGCTGTTCGTCGGCGGAACACTGGTGAGTGCGACCGGCGGCGTGGTATCGCCCCTGCGCCCGGTCAGCGTTTCGGACAAGGCGCGTTTCATTCAGGAATACGCTGATCGTCAGCACAACCTGTACGAGCCTTACTGGCTGAAATGTGACGCCTTCTCTGCCCTGACCCAACGCGGCCAATCAGCCATCGACGAAGCCTGCACGCGCAAGCAAGGTGCGGGCGGCGTGTTCCTGTGGGGCGACTCTCACGCGCAGGCGCTGTCGCTCGGCTTGCGTACCTTGCTGACACACAGCACGCCCTTCTATCAGGTCGCCTCAGCCAGTTGCCGCCCCGCTCTGAGTGACCATCAAGGACGCACATCGGCGACCAGCAGGGCCTGTGACTATTCCAACAGAACGGCCCTGCAGGGCATCGAAAGGCTGCGTCCGGACATCGTGGTCATCGCGCAGAAGGACGGGCACGACAAGACCGACTGGACGCAGATAGCGATCCGGCTCAAGGGCCTTGGCGTGAAGCATATCGTGCTGATCGGCCCGGTCCCGCAGTGGAACCCGTCGCTGCCCAGCGTCATCGCCAACCGTCATTGGGGGCTGAGCGAATCGCACATCCGCGATCCGGCTCTGGATCAAAGCGTCATGCTGGTGGATCAGGCAACCCGCGCACTGGCCGCATCGGCAGGCATCCAGTTCGTGTCACTGATCGACAAACTGTGCGTCGCCGATGCCTGCCGGGTACGCCTGGAAGACAACCGCTCTCTGCTGCAGATCGACTCGGGGCACTTGAGCGCAGAAGGTTCGCTGTACGTGGTGCGCAACTATGTACTGCCGCAGTTGGTGAATTAGTCAGCCGCTGAGTACAAACGTCCTGTTTCTGGAGGCTGTAGCGGCCTCCGGCCAGAATCAAAAGCGGACTTGTGTATAACGATGAGGGCTCGGTGTGAGTCGTCGATCAGTGCAGCTCTTTGAGGCGCTCGGCGAACTTGACGAGGTCGGCCAGGGAATCGGCTTCCATCTTGCGCATCACCGAGCCACGGCGGACCTTGACGGTGATTTCGCTCACGTTCAGCCGGGCTGCAATCTGTTTGTTGAGCAGGCCGCTGACCACCAGCTCCATCACCTGCTGCTCACCGAGATTGAGGCTGGCGTGGCGGCGCTGTAGTTCGGCACCCACGGCGGCACTCTGGCGCCGGCTGCGATCCTGCGCCAACCCCTGCTGAATGGCGTCGAGCAAGTCCTGATCGCGAAAGGGCTTGGTCAGAAACTCCACCGCACCGGCTTTCATAGCCCGCACGGACATGGGAATGTCGCCATGCCCGGTTATGAAAATGACCGGCAGGGAAATCCCTGACCTGGCCATATGCTCCTGAAAATCCAGGCCACTCATGCCCGGCATGCGGATGTCCAGAATCAAGCAGCCCGGCGCGTCAGGGCGCGGGGTGTCCAGAAACTCGCGGGTCGAGCCGAACAGCATGCTGCGCAATCCGACCGAGGCCAGCAGGTCCTCCAGCGAGGAGCGCACCGACAGGTCGTCATCGAGGACGTAGATGATCGGCTCTTCGGTCTGTGAGGCGGTGGCAGCTGTGCTCATCAGGTTTCCATCTTTCCGGTGGGCAGGGTGAAGTGAAACGTAGCACCGATTGCAGGGTTGGGCGTGACCCAGATGCGCCCGCCATGAGCTTCGATGATCGAACGACTGATCGCCAGACCAATTCCCATGCCTTCCTCCTTGGTGGTGTAGAACGCGTCGAACAACTGATGGATGTTTTCCGGTGGCACGCCGATACCGTTGTCGCTGATCGCAAATCCGATATCGCCGCCGTCATGCCAGCCCACCCGGACCTCCAGTTGCGCCTGATCCGCCTCGAGCTTTTTCATCGCATCGACGCCATTGAGCATCAGGTTCAGCAACACTTGCTGGATCTGCACCCGATCAGCCAGCAGCGGCGGCAGGCCCTCCGGAACGTCGACCAGCAGTGCGACGCCCTGTCCCTCTATCTCGCTGTGCGCCAACGCGACGATCTCGGCGACGGTGTCGGCCACGCTGATCCACTCCTTGTGAGTGGACGAACGCTTCGCCAGGGCGCGCACCCGGACGATGATGTCGCCTGCGCGGTTCGCGTCACTGATCATGCGGTCGACGGCCTGCCGGGCCTTTTCCAGATTGACCGGCTCGGTGGCCAGCCAGCGCTGACAGGCATTACCGCTGGTGACAATGGCCGACAGCGGCTGATTGACCTCGTGGGCAATGGACGCCGTCAGTTCACCCAGTTGATTGACCCGTGCGATCCGCGCCAGCTGTGAGCGCGCTTCATGTACCGTGCGGATGGCCAGCGCCATGCGCAGCGCCAGCCAGGTGGTCATGGCGATGGCCGCCAGGCTGATAATGCAATTGATCAGCCCGGACGCCTCACTGCCTCTGGAGGTCGTCATCTCGTAACTGATCACGGTCAGCACCATGCACAGCAACGCCATCGCGATAACGCCTGTGGCCGGCAGGAACCTGACCGCCAGCAGCACCACAACAATCTGGAATACGCCCACGGCGATTTCCAGGTCGGTCAAGGTATCGGCAACCGCAATGACCAGCGCCAGCATCAGCAACGCGATCAGCCGCACCGCCATAGCGGCCTTGCCGTAGGATTCAGGTTCACGCATGCGCATCATCCCGCTGGTTGCAAAAGGGCCGTTGAGTATGTCCTACAAACCTCAGGACGGGTTGTCCAGGCTGAACTGATCGGCCAGTTCGTCATAGGCGAACAACTCCGCATAGCGCCCCCATTGAATCACTGCATTGAGGGTCTGCATGGCATCGCTTTCAGACATGAAGTCTTCGAGTTGATCGCGAAAGCGCCGTGCCGGTGCCGTGTGCGTGGGACGATCATCCAGCACCCGCCGAATGTGCGCCACCAGCGGCACGAAGCTCAGCAGGTGCTGGGCGAACAGTTGCTTGCGCTCGTCGACATCCGCCAGCGCATAGCGATTGGCGGCTGGCAGCAGGCGAATGTCGCCGCCCTTCAGTTCAGCGAAGCGCAGTAGTTGCAGCACCTCGGCAATCGGGAACAGCTCGTCGGCATTGTAGTGCAGCGCAGCGGCCAGTTCCGGCAGGTCGGCCTTCAGGCTGTAGGGCGGCGCGTGAATCGCCTCGATCAGCCCGGCCAGTGCGTTGGTGGAAACCTGCGGCAACACCATTCCCAGCCCGGTGCCCGGAAACACGCCCTGACGAATCTCGCCGGCGTCGTTGTCCTGGGTCATCAGCACGTAGATTTCTTCCACCAGCGCCCGGAAGATCGGGTCCTGGCGGTTGCGCGGTTGAGGCAGGTCGACTTTTATCTCGCTGATTACCCGCCCAGGATTGGAGGAGAACAGCAGGATGCGGTCGCACATCAGCACGGCTTCGGCGATGTTATGCGTCACCATCAGGATCGACTTGATGGGCATGCGCCCTTCGCTCCACATGTCCAGCAAGTCAGTGCGCAGGGTTTCGGCGGTGAGCACGTCGAGCGCGGAAAACGGTTCGTCCATCAACAGCACGTCAGGATCGATGACCAGCGCGCGCGCCATGCCCACCCGCTGGCGCATGCCTCCGGAGAGCTCTTTGGGATAAGCGCTCTCGAAACCGTCTAGGCCGATCAGATCGATGGCCGCCAGTGCGCGCTTGCGGCGTACCGCGGCACGCACACCTTGTGCTTCAAGGCCGACTTCAACGTTTTCCAGCACGGTTAGCCAGGGAAACAGCGCAAAGCTCTGGAACACCATACCCACCGACATCGCCCGCCCTTGCGCACGACGCGGGAAATTCACCTCGCCTTCGGTGGGCACCACCAGCCCGGCGATGGAGCGCAACAGGGTCGACTTGCCCGAACCGGACCGGCCCAGCAGGCCCACTATTTCGTTCTCGTTGAGCGTCAGTGTCACGTCATCCAGCACCAGGCGCTCTTTGCTGCCTTTGCCGTACACATGTCGGACCTTCTGAACATCTACCAGGCAACGCGTTTCGACAGCCATCATGATGGCGTCCTCCCCTTACACAAGATCAGACAAGACTCAGACGTCGCTCGGCAAACCCGTACAGCGGGCGCCACAGCAACCGGTTGAACGCAATCACGAAGACCGACATGACCACGATGCCCAGCGCGACGCGCGGAAAGTCGCCCGCCTGGGTCGCATTGGCGATGTATGACCCCAGGCCTGCCGCTTCCAGATGCTGATCGCCCCAGGAAACCGCTTCGGCGACGATACTGGCGTTCCACGAACCACCCGACGCGGTCAGCGCACCGGTGATGTAGTAGGGAAACACGCCGGGCAGCGCGACACGGCGCCACCACTGCCAGCCGCGCATGTTGAACATGGTCGCCGCTTCGCGCAGGTCAGTCGGCAAGGCACTGGCCCCGGCGATCACGTTGAACAGGATGTACCACTGGGTACCGAGCACCATCAGCGGCGACAGCCAGATGTCCGGGTTCAGGTGCAGGCCGACAATCGCGATCACCGCAAACGGAAACAGGACGTTGGCCGGGAACGCCGCCATGAACTGCGCGATTGGCTGCAAGCGTTCAGCCCAGACCGGACGCAGGCCGATCCATATACCGACGGGCACCCAGATCAGGCTTGCGATGACGATCAGCACGATCACACGCACCATCGTCGCCAGGCCCAGACCAAAGGCCGTGACCATGTCGCTGGCGCCCAGTGACGCCTCGATGAACCTGAACAGGTACACGCTGCCGGCCAGGCACGCGGCCATGACCAGACCCAGCCACGCGTAGTCGAGCACGCGTGCGACGCCCGGGGTGAGCTTCACTTTCCACAGCCGGGAGAACACGCGCCAGTCGATCAGCATCAGGCATTTCCACGGCGCAGCCAGGATCGAACCCAGCATCGGTGCCACTCGGGAGCGGCCCAGCAGGCTGTACATCCAAGAGCGCGGACGCTTCGACGATGCGGTTTGCTCGAAGCGGAATTTGTCCGCCCAGGCGACGATCGGCCTGAACAGCAATTGGTCATAGGCCAGAATCACCAGCCCCATTGCGCCCACTGCCCAGGCAATCGCGGTCAGGTTTTTCTGCTCGATGGCCAGCGCCAGCCAGGAACCGATACCCGGCAGATTGACCGTGGTATCGCCGACCGAAATGGCCTCGCAGGCGACCACGAAAAACCAGCCGCCGGACATCGACATCATCATGTTCCACACCAGCCCCGGAATGGCGAATGGCAGTTCCAGGCGTGTAAAACGCAGTACCGCAGATAGCCCGAACTGACGGCTGACTTCGTTCAGATCACTCGGCACAGTACGCAGTGACTGATAGAAACTGAACGCGAGATTCCAGGCCTGACTGGTGAAGATGGCAAAGATCGCTGCGCATTCGACGCCCATCTGCCGACCGGGAAACAGGCCCATGAAGAAGGTCACGGTGAACGTCAGAAACCCCAGTACCGGCACCGACTGAAGAATATCCAGCGCCGGGATGATCACCTGCTCGGCCTTGCGACTTTTGGCGGCCAGCGTGGCCACTACAAAAGTGAAGATCAATGAAGCGCCCAGCGCGATGAACATACGCAGCGTGGTGCGCAAGGCATATTCGGGCAGGCGCGCCGGGTCGAGGCTCATGGGGCTGGAGTTCAGCACAGTGAGTGGCTGCATCATCTGGCCAAAGCCATAAATGAACAGGCCAATAAACACAGTCAGGATGGCCAGGCAAATACCATCGGCCCAATAAGGCGTGCGTGCACCGGGTTTTACGAAACGGGGCGTCCCCAGGCTTTTACCGAATTCAAATATCGAATGCATTGCTCACCTCGAGCCGGCCGCGCAGGCGCAGACCCACCCGTTTTATAAGCAAACAGGCAGTCAGCGATAACAGATAAAGGCCGTGAGTTAATAGTTGCCGGACAGTGAGGTAAAGCTTATAGCGTTTCGATCAACAGTAGAAACCTGCAAAAGTAGCTCATGTTTATCTGTAAGTATGAGTGAGGTATACCAACGTATAGTTATATAACGATGGCTCTGTTGTTCAGGCCTGTTAAGCGTTGTGCAAAAGAACATTATCGTGCCCATGCTGTAGCGTGAGGAACGATAATCTCCACTATCGTGCGACGCTCC
>NZ_AWQP01000033.1:0-51889 GCF_000972175.1 Pseudomonas syringae pv. coryli str. NCPPB 4273
CCCCCGGATCAGTGACAGGGCGAAGGAACCCGACGAAGTCGGGCCGGAAACGGAGCCAGGGGCTTTGGTCACTTTGGCCCCATCAAAGTGACTCGCCGAGGGGCGAAAAGGTGACCTGAGTCGGACCCCAATCTACCTGACATCAAAAAACCGCCGTGTGACGCAGAGCGTCGGCCGCTGTGAAGCGACTGATACGGAGCAGGAATCTTGCGATATTGGACATGCGATGATCTATAGGGGTTTGCCAATTCTGGAGCATATCGCTATATAAAAAGTTATTTAAATAGCCTTTAGAAATAATCATAGACCTTCGTGGACATGTGCAAAGCCGGTAGCAGGACTGATTTTAATATTCTAATTTTTTATAATTAGCTTAGAAGTAAATGTGATTTTTAATTGAATCCCCATGCGCCTAGTCTTGCTGATCAGTCAGCAGTCATCCAGGAGCAATACCATGAGCAACGTCAGCGCTTTGCCAGTCCAGTCAGGTACGACGCCGTCGGGTAGCAGCAGCGTGCGCGACAGAGTGTCGCCGGAAGAATGGGAAGTCCGGGTCAAGCTGGCGGCGGCCTATCGACTGGCGGCGCTCAAGCGTTGGACCGATCATATCTATACGCACTTCTCGGCACGCGTGCCGGGCCCCGACGAGCACTTTCTGATCAACGCGTTCGGGCTGTTGTTCGATGAAATCACCGCGTCCAACCTGGTCAAGGTCGATATTGACGGCACGATTGTCGATGACCCCACCGGGCTGGGTATCAACTACGCCGGTTACGTGATTCACAGTGCCATTCATGCTGCGCGCCACGACCTGCAGGCCGTGCTGCACACCCACACCCGTGACGGTATCGCCGTGTCGGCGCAAAAGGACGGCCTGCTGCCCATCTCCCAGCACTCGATTGCCTTCTCCGGCCGGGTTGCTTACCACGGCTATGAAGGCATTGCGCTGGACTTGAGTGAACGCGAACGGCTGGTCGCGGACTTGGGTGACAAGAGCGTGATGATCCTGCGCAACCACGGGTTGCTGACCGGCGGGGTGAGTGTCGAGCATGCGTTCCAGCAGCTTCATGCCCTCGAGTACGCCTGCAATATTCAGATTGCGGCGCAGTCGGCGGGTAACGCCGAACTGGTGTTCCCGCCGCGCGAGGTGATTGCCAAGGTGGAGCAGCAGGCAAAGGCCATCAAGGACGGGCATGCGCCGGGTGTCGCACGGCACTGGAATGCCCTGATTCGCGAGCTGGAGCGTAACGACACCGACTACAAGACCTGAGCCTGCAACGCAGTGATGCGAGGCGCTTGAGGTTGGTGTAGTGTGCGCAGCCAAAACAAGGGGCGCACACATGCAAGACCTGCTGAACGAAATCCTCGATGAAGTAAGACCCTTGCTTGGTCAGGGCAAGGTGGCCGATTACATCCCGGCACTGGGCGGGGTCCGGCCTGATCAACTGGGCATTGCGGTGTACGGCAACGATGGTCAGGTGTTCAGCGCCGGGGACGCCGAAACAGCGTTTTCGATACAGAGCATTTCCAAGGTGTTCAGCCTGGTGCAGGCCATCGGTCACTCGGGCGAGGAGATCTGGCAGCGCCTCGGACACGAACCTTCCGGCCAGCCTTTCAACTCGCTGGTGCAGCTGGAATTCGAGCAGGGCAGGCCGCGCAATCCGTTCATCAATGCCGGTGCGCTGGTGATCTGCGACATCAACCAGGCGCGGTTCGCAGCACCGTCGCTGTCGATGCGCGACTTCGTTCGACGCCTGTGCGGCAATCGGGCGATCACCTCCGACTCCAAAGTCGCCGACTCCGAATACCAGCACCGTTCGCGCAACGCAGCGGCGGCCTATCTGATGAAATCCTTCGACAATTTCCACGGCGATGTGGAGGACGTGCTGCGCAGCTACTTCCACCATTGTGCGCTGAGCATGAACTGCATCGATCTGGCCAAGGCGTTCGGGTTTCTGGCTCATCAGGGCTTTTGCGCTCACAGCGGCGAGCAGATTCTTACTGCGCGGCAGGCCACCCAGGTCAACTCGATCATGGCCACCAGCGGGCTGTACGACGAGGCCGGCAACTTCGCCTATCGCGTAGGCCTGCCGGGCAAGAGCGGGGTAGGCGGTGGTATCGTTGCGATCGTGCCCGAGCGTGCTTCGGTCTGTGTATGGTCCCCGGAGTTGAACGCAGCGGGCAATTCCCTTGTCGGTATGGCTGCGCTGGAAAAACTCAGCGCGAGGGTCGACTGGTCGGTCTTTTGAGGTAAAAAGCCTTCTGAAGTGAACCGCGCCTCGAAGCGCGAACCAGACAGGAGTCATGGATTGAATAGAAGGCTATGCAAATCGCTCATGCTGAGCGTCGGACTGCTGGTGTTGGCAGGCTGTGGCACGCAGCGCGTCCAGGAACCCGAACTGACGCCTGAACAGGCGCGCGCGCAGATCGTGCGCCTGATGCCTGCGACTGCTACCGATCGCCAGGCATGGGCCACGGATATTCATGCCGCGTTTGCCGCGCAGAAGATTCCGCTGACCACTGAAAACCTGTGTTCGGTGATGGCCGTTACCGAGCAGGAGTCGACCTTTCAAGTCGACCCTGCGGTGCCGGACATGGGCCGGATTGCCCGCGCCGAAATCAACCGCCGCGCCGCGCGGCTGCACATTCCCAATGCGCTGATCGCCACCGCGTTACGTGTTCGCTCGCCGGACGGCAAGACTTATGGCAAACGCCTCGATTCTGCGCGCACCGAGAAAGACCTCAGCGCGATCTTCGATGATTTCATCGGCATGGTGCCGCTGGGTCAGACGTTGTTTGGCAACTTCAACCCGGTCAAGACCGGCGGCCCGATGCAGGTCAGCATCGCCTTTGCCGAAAAGCACGCCGAGGATTATCCCTACACGGTCGATGGTTCGATCCGCCGCGAAGTCTTCACCCGCCGTGGCGGCATGTACTTCGGTATCGCTCACCTGCTGGGCTACCCGGTCAACTACACCCAGTCGTTGTACCGCTTTGCCGACTTCAATGCCGGTTGGTACGCCAGTCGCAATGCCGCGTTCCAGAATGCTGTGAGTCGGGCGACCGGCATCGAGCTGGCGCTGGATGGCGACCTGATCCGCTTTGACTCTACCTCGCCGGGCTCCACCGAACTGGCAGTACGCACGCTGGGCGATCGGCTGGGCATGAACAAGTCGCAGATATGGAGCCAGCTCAAGCAGGGCGACACGCTGGAATTCGAGGAGACCGATCTGTACAGCAAGGTATTCGCCTTGGCGGACAGGGCGGCGGGCAAACCTTTGCCCAGGGCCATCCTGCCCGGCATTACCCTGAAAAGCCCGAAAATCACCCGCAACCTCACCACCGCCTGGTTTGCCGAGCGCGTCGACGATCGACGCGAACGCTGCGTGCAGCGTGCGCCCAAGTGAAGTTGAGTCCTAAAAAGCTGCTCAGAAAGGCGGGCCGACGCGGAGCGTTGCACGACAGTTACGATTATCGTTCCGCACGCTCCAGCGTGGGAATGCAGTTCTGGACGCTCTGCGTCCGCTCCTGAGAGGGCTGCGCGGCGAGACATCTGGTGGTTTCAGCCCTTTATTCAAGCTCTTCAGGACTTTTTTAAGCGTATGCCGGTTTTCAAGCGTTTCATTTCGTTCATGCACCAGGCCTTGCGCGCGATGCATCTGGTCTGGACCACCTCCCGAGCGCTGTCCATCGGGCTGATCGTCGCCACGCTGATCGCCGGCCTGCTGCCCGCGCTGGCCGCCTGGCTCGGCCAGCGCATCGTCGATGCGGTGGTCGCTGCCATGCAGTTGCACGCCAGTGCGGGCGAAGCACCGTTGTGGCCGGTGTTGCGCTATGTGTTGTTCGAAGCCGGTGTGCTGGCTCTGCTCGCTGCAGCACAGCGCGGGCTTTCGGTGCAGCAGGCGTTGCTGCGGGTGCTGCTGGGGCAGAAGGTCAATACCCTGATTCTGGAGAAGGCCCAGACTCTGTCGCTGTCGCAGTTCGAAGACTCCGAGTTCTACGACAAGCTTGTGCGCGTCCGGCGTGAAGCCTCGACACGGCCGCTGGCACTGGTGACCAAATCGTTGGGGTTGCTGCAAAACCTCATTTCGCTGATCAGCTTTGCCGTATTGCTGGTGCATTTTTCGCCCTGGGCGTTGCTGATTCTGGTGCTCGGCGCGTTGCCGGTGTTCTTTGCCGAAGCGCATTTTTCCGGCGACGCGTTCCGCCTGTTTACCCGGCGCGCTCCGGAAACCCGTCGGCAGAATTACATCGAAACACTGCTCTCCCACGAGGGCTATATCAAGGAGGTGAAGCTGTTCGGCTTCGCGCCGCTGCTGCTCAAGCGTTACCGCGACACCTTCGAGCGTCTGTATGCCGAAGACCGGCGCCTGACCGTGCGCCGTGATGGCTGGGGCTTTTTGCTCGGTCTGCTGGGCACGGCTGCGTTTTACCTGGCCTACGCCTGGGTGGTGGTCGATGCGGTGCACGGGCGGATCACCCTGGGGCAGATGACCATGTACCTGGTGCTGTTCAAACAGGGGCAGGCGGCGGTAAGCAGCAGTCTCAGCGCCATCAGTGGTTTGTACGAGGACGGACTGTATCTGGCCGACCTTTATGTCTACCTCGGTCAGCCGGTGACGCCGTCTGCTGGCAGCCTCACCGTGGGCGCGCAGCCCGGTGATGGCATGCGCTTCGAGAATGTCAGTTTCACCTACCCGGGGACCAGCCGTCCGGCACTGGAAAACATCGACCTGCACCTGGCGCCGGGGCGCAGCGTGGCCCTGGTGGGCGAGAACGGCTCGGGGAAAACTACGCTGATCAAGCTGCTGACGCGTCTTTACCAACCTGACCAAGGCCGCATTCTGCTGGACGGCAGCGACCTGCAGGAGTGGGACGAAGACGCTTTGCGCTCGCGCATCGGGGTGATTTTTCAGGACTTCATTCGCTATCAGTTTCAGGTCGGCGAGAACCTCGGGGTCGGCGACACTCAGGCCTTTCATGATGAAGGTCGTTGGCGCGAGGCAGCGGCGCAAGGCATGGCCGCGCAGTTCATCGAACAGCTCGACAAAGGCTACGCCACACAATTGGGCCGCTGGTTTGCGGGAGGTCAGGAACTGTCCGGCGGGCAGTGGCAGAAAATCGCGTTGTCACGCGCTTACATGCGCCGCGACGCCGATATCCTGATTCTCGACGAGCCGACTGCCGCGCTGGACGCAGGCGCAGAAGCGGCTGTATTCGAACATTTTCGCGAGTACGCCAAAGGGCGCATGACGCTGCTGATTTCGCATCGGTTTTCCAGCGTGCGCAACGCCGAACACATCGTGGTGCTGGAGCATGGGCGGGTGCTGGAACGCGGTGATCATGACAGCCTGATTGCCGCCGCAGGGCGCTACGCCGCGCTGTTTGATCTGCAGGCACAGGGTTACCGCTAGGTAAAACCGCATAAAAAGTGTTGCAGTGAATGACCAGTCGGCGTTTTATGGGAGCCCTGTTTCAAGCTGTATCTTTTTGAATCAAACGGAGACATCGATGCAATTTCGTAAATTGGGCAAAACCGATCTGTCGGTCAGCGCGATCTGTCTGGGCACCATGACCTGGGGCGAGCAGAACACCCAGGATGAAGCATTCGAACAGATTCGTATGGCCAAGGATGCCAAGGTCAACTTCCTCGACACGGCAGAAATGTACCCGGTGCCGCCGCGTGGCGAGACCTACACCAAGACCGAAAGCATCATCGGCGAGTACTTCAAGAAGTACGGCGACCGCAACGACTGGGTACTGGCCAGCAAGGTCGCCGGTCCAGGTCGCATGGATCACATCCGCGATGGCAATCCGCGCCTCGACCGCAAGAACATCACTGCGGCGCTGGAAGCCAGCCTCAAGCGTCTGAACACCGATTACCTGGACCTGTACCAGTTGCACTGGCCGGATCGCAAGACCAACTTCTTCGGCGTACTCGGTTACACCCACGACCCGGATGATCAGGCTGTCGAAATCGAAGAAACCCTGTCGGTACTGGGCGATCTGGTCAAGGCGGGCAAGATTCGCCACTTCGGTCTGTCCAATGAAACGCCATGGGGCACTCAGCGTTTTCTGCACCTGGCCGAAACCCTCGATCTGCCGCGTGCCGTCTCCATCCAGAATCCCTACAACCTGCTTAACCGCACCTTTGAGGTCGGTCTGGCGGAAATCGCCATTCGCGAACAGATCGGCCTGCTGGCTTACTCGCCGCTGGCGTTCGGTGTGCTGGCGGGCAAGTACCTGGACGGCGCACGTCCGGCCGATGGCCGTCTGACCCTGTTCGAGCGTTTCCAGCGCTACAACAACCCGCAGGCCGTCACCGCCACAGCCCAATACGTTGCGCTGGCTCGCGAGCATGGTCTGGATCCTTCGCAGATGGCGCTGGCCTACGTGACCAGCCGTCCGTTCGTGACCAGCAACATCATTGGTGCCACGAAACTGGATCAACTGAAGATCAATCTGCAGAGCATCGACGTCACGCTGTCCGATGAAGTCATCGCCGGTATCGAAGCCATTCACACCTCGCAGCCCAACCCTGCGCCATAACCTGCACTGAACTTAATTTCAGCCTCGCCAGTCAGCACTAGTACGCTTACTCCGAGGCTGAAATTGATGCACATCTCACTCAAGCAACAAGTCGCAATCGTTACCGGCGCCAGTTCCGGTCTGGGCGCAGGTGCTGCACGCGCGCTGGCAGAGGCCGGTGCCGCCGTGGTGATCAACTACAACTCCAAACCTGAACCTGCCGAGAAGCTGGCCGAAGAAATTCGTGCAGCCGGGGGCAAGGCTTTGGCCGTGGGGGCCGACGTCTCGAAAGAAGAAGACGTCGAGCGGCTGTTTGCACAGACCATCGAACATTTCGGCGCGCTGGATATTCTGGTCGCCAATTCCGGCTTGCAAAAGGACGCGTCGATCGTCGACATGTCCCTCGAAGACTGGAATACCGTCATCAACGTCAATCTGACCGGGCAGTTTCTCTGCGCCCGCGCGGCATTGCGCCAGTTCATCAAGCAGGGCATGCGCCCTGAAGTGTCACGGGCCATGGGCAAGATCATTCACATGAGCTCCGTGCATCAGCTGATTCCATGGGCCGGGCACGTCAATTACGCAGCGTCCAAGGGCGGCGTCGACCTGTTGATGCGCAGCATCGCCCAGGAAGTCGGCGAGCTGAAGATTCGCGTCAACAGCGTTGCACCGGGTGCCATCCGCACGCCGATCAATGCCGATGCACGCAAGGGCGACGCCGAGAAGGAAATGCTCAAACTGATTCCTTATGGCCGTATAGGCGAGCCGGAAGACGTCGCCAATGCGGTGCTCTGGCTGGCGTCCGATGCCTCGGATTATGTGCACGGCACCACCCTGTTCATCGATGGGGGCATGACCCTCTATCCGGAGTTCCGTGGCAATGGCTGACTTTCCCGCAGAGGCGCAAAACCGTATCGAGGATCACGGCATCATCGGCGACATGCGCAGTGCTGCGCTGATTGCCAACACCGGCAGTATCGATTTCTGCTGCTGGCCTGACTTCGACAGCCCGTCGATTTTCACTGCGCTGCTGGACACGCCCGACGCCGGGATCTTTCAGCTGGCGCCCGATCTACCTGACGCCAGGCGGCTGCAGATCTATCTGCCGGATACCAACGTCCTGCAAACCCGCTGGATTTCCGAGGACGCGGTGGTGGAAGTCACCGACCTGATGCCGATCGGCGAGGATCAGGATGATCTGCCGCGTATCGTGCGCCGCGTTCAGGTGCGTTTTGGCGAGGCCACGCTGCGCATGCGCTGCCGGGTGCGCATGGATTACAGCCGTGCCGACACCAGCGCGCGAATCGATGGTCAGGACATCTGTTTCGAAGCCGTCGGGCAACCGGGCATGCGTTTGTCGGCAACGACGCCGTTGCGTCTCGAGCAGCACGACGCCGTGGCCGAATTTCATATGCACAAGGGCCAGACCATCGAGTTCATCCTCGGCGGAATCGATGATTCGAATGTCGCTGCTGGCCGGTGCTCGCGCTATTTCGATGACACCTTGAAGTTCTGGCGGCGCTGGTCCGGGCAATCGCAATACACCGGGCGCTGGCGTGAAATGGTCACTCGTTCGGCGCTGGCCCTCAAGCTGCTGACCTCGCGCAAGCATGGCGGCATCGTTGCCGCCGCGACGTTCGGTCTGCCGGAAACCGAGGGCGGCGAGCGCAACTGGGATTACCGCTACACCTGGATACGTGACGCGTCGTTCACCGTGTATGCGTTCATGCGTCTGGGGTACACCGATGAAGCCAATGCGTTCATGAGCTGGGTGCGCGGGCGACTGGATGACTGCTGCGAACAGACCGAGAAACTCGGCATTCTCTATGCGCTGGATGGCCACGCTGAGCTGCCGGAAGAGCATCTCGATCACCTGTCCGGCTACGGCGGTGCGCAGCCGGTACGCATTGGCAACGAAGCCTACAAGCAGGTTCAGCTGGACATCTACGGCGAGTTGATGGACGCCGTGTACCTGGCCAACAAATACGGCGATGCCATTTCCCATGACGGCTGGCAGCATGTGGTGCGCCAGGTCGACTATGTGTGCGAGCACTGGAACGACCGGGACGTGGGCATCTGGGAAATGCGCGGCGGCGACCAGCACTTCCTGCACTCGCGGCTGATGTGCTGGGTGGCCCTGGACCGGGCTCTGCGCCTGGCCTTCAAGCGTTCACTGTCGGGGCCGTTCGAGCGTTGGACCAAGGTGCGCGAAGAGATCCACGACGATATCTGGAAGAACTTCTGGAACGACGATCTGGGGCACTTCGTGCAGCACAAGGGCAGCCGCAATCTGGATGCCTCGATGTTGCTGATGCCATTGGTACGTTTCGTCGGTGCCAACGATCCCAAGTGGCTGGCGACGCTGGATGCCATCGAGGCCGCGCTGGTGCGTGACGGGATGGTGTTCCGTTACCGCAACGACGACGATCATGATGACGGCCTGGCAGGTGAGGAGGGCGCCTTCGTGGCTTGCTCGTTTTGGTACGTCGAATGTCTGGCCCGCGCCGGTCGGGTCGAACAGGCGCACCTGGAGTTCGAGCAACTGCTGCGTTACGCCAATCCGCTGGGCTTGTACGCCGAGGAATTCGACGCGCATGCTCATCACCTCGGCAATACGCCTCAGGCCCTGAGCCATTTGGCGCTGATCAGTGCGGCCAGTTTTCTGGACCGCAAACTGGGCGGCGGGCAGGCGCTCTGGCAGCCTTGATACGGTGAACAAACGGATCATGAATGAGCGTTCAACGCTTCAGCCATGATTCGTTTCACTTGGCGTGCAATGAATATCCCACTGGCTGTTCTTCAAGTCGGTGGTCTTGCGCCACAGTCGCGCAATAACTCAACCGCGGCAGATAAACGCCGCTGCTGCGCATGGCTGCCCGAATCGCCACGTCGTCATCACACGTCGCCAGCGTGCGTCCGGCAAGCAGCCCGATCGCTTGCGCCGAGCGCATCGCGCCCATCGGTGTCCAGTCGGCAATAATCAACGCACCTTTGGGCACTACCGGCTCGTAGGCGCGCACGAAATGCTCAGCGGACCGGTCGCGCAGGTAGGGCACCATGAAGTAGCGAATATCGTCACGATAGGGCAGTTGCTCCTTGTGCGCCGGAAGGGTGATGACCCCGTTGGCGTATAGTGAATACGTCAGCAGGATGACTGCCGGTGCCGACAATGCCGAGAGATTGAGCAATGTGCCGCGTGCCGCTGTGCGGGGCAGGATACGCCGCAACTGAATCATGCCGAGGATCGTCAGTAGCGCTGCACCGGGCAGAAAAAAGGTAAAGCGGTCGGTCACATTGTAGGAAATGGCGAACACCAGATTCAGCAGCGCGGCGCTCCATAACAAGCGCAGCCGGCTTCCCCTGGGAAACAGCAGCAGCCCCGCCAGTTGCGGCCCGATCAGCGACAGCAGCAACAGCGCTACCGCGCTCTTCTCCTCGAGGAGTTTGTCGAAACGCAACAGACTGCCTTCCCACTCCGGCCCTACAACGGTCGCGCTGGCCCCGGTCATGTAACGATGCGCAATATCCAGCAGGCCCATCCCGGAGTTCAGGTCATTGATTACCGCAACAGCGGCCGCCGCGAAACCAAGCATGAAGCCGGGCAGGGTGATCAATACTCGCGCCTTGTGCTGAAACAGCAGGTGCAGGTAAAGCGGCAGCAGAACCACGAACGTCAGTTGATGAACCGAGGCCGCCAGCCCCGTGAGGACGCAAATCGCGAAGAGTTTTTTCAGCGGCGTCAGAAGGGCACTGTCATTGAAAGACAGCGCATAGGCCAGTAGCACGATCAGCGTGTGCAACAGGTAGACCTCAGCCTTGGTCGACACCCAGAACACGCCATGGGCCAGTGTTGTCGCCGCGGCAGCGAGCAGCGCCTGGCGTGCACCCGCGCCAACGCTCTGCGCCAATCGGTAGACGACCCAAGCCAGCGGCAGAAGAAGCACCGAATTCAGCAGGCTGAGCGAGCGTGCACCGAACAGGTTGAAAAAAACCGTATTGAACAGCTGATAAAACGGATGCTCAAGTGGCCCGAGCGACTGGCTGAAATACTGACCCTCATGGGCGTTGGCCAGGAACATGCCATTGTCCATCCATTGCACGGGACCACTGGAGGCCAGAAAACTCGCCGTGATGGCGGCACCTAGCAATAACAGGGGGATACACATCGATGTGCGCGAATCGAGTGGCATTGAACCGCTCCTCCGTGAGATGACCAAAAATGTCGAGCGTTTGTGTTACGGCCTCAAGGCTGAGGATTCGGTACGGGTGTCGAGCCGGTAAAGCGCGAGAGCATCACGGCGCCGATGGCCACCGCAAACCACAGGGTCGCCAGACGTATCAGCAATGTCGCAGCAATCGCATCGGCCCCCGGCATGCCCTTGAACATCAGCAGTCCGATCATCACCGCTTCGGCGCTGCCCAGGCCGCCCGGCATGAAGCTCAAGGCCCCCGCGAGCATCGCCAGTGCATAGGTAAATACGGCAAAGGTCAGCGGGATCTGCGCGCCCATCCAGCCAAGCATCCAGTAAAACGCCAGTGCCTCGGCGCTCCAGGCCAGCAGACTGAGCAGGCTGGCGGTCAGCAGCACGTTGCCATGCAGGCACTGGCGAGCGGCAAGCAGCACGTTGAACAACTGCTGCCACAGGCTGCTGGCTCGCGTGTTTTTTGTGGGCAGTGAAACCTGTAAACGCTCCAGCAAGTGACGGCGAGACAGTACCAGCGAACCCGTCAGAACCAGTGCCAGACCGAGCAGGATCATCGGCTGTGCCTGCGGATACCACGACAGTCCGAACAGCGTGAGCAGTACGATGGCCAGCAGATCGGAAAGACGCTCGCTGACAAACGCGGCAAAGCTTTGCGGGTACGGTACGCCCAGCGGCCTGAGCAATACGCCACGCAGCGCTTCACCGGCCTTGCCGGGAGTCGTGGTCAGGGCGAAACCCGCCAGATAGATCCGCAGGCTTTTTCGCCAGGCCAACGGATGCCCCAACACTGAAAGGTAGAGTTGCCAGCGGACGAAGCGCAGCGCGTAGTTGATTGCAGACATCAACAACGCCACGCCGATGCCGAGCAGCCCGACCTTGCCCGTCGCTGCGCTGACCGCCTGCCAGCCGCCCCACAGTGAGAAACCCAGATACCCCATGGCCGAGAAGACGATCGACAGAAGCACTGCCCGATAGCGCCATCCGGACAGCAACAGCGAGCCGGTCACAGGTTGAGCCTTTTGAACAATGGCTGCGGGATCGAGCGAATCACCCACATGATCCATGCCCAGAAGCCCGGCGCGTAAAGGCTTGTTGATTGGCGTGCGATGCCATTGACGATGCGTTCGGCAACGTCTTCCGGTTGTGCCACCAGCCAGGCCGGCAGTGGCAGACCCCGGGTCATGGGCGTGTCGACAAAGCCTGGCTTTATGGTCACTACGTGTACGCCCAGCTTGAACATCCGCGCCTGTAACCCGTCGCAGAACGTCGAGACGGCAGCTTTGGCCGAGCCGTACAGATAATTGGAAGGGCGTCCGCGATCGCCCGCGACCGAGGAAATCACCGCCAGTGTGCCGCAACGCTGGACCTCGAAATGCTTGGCCAACACGGTCAGCAACGCAATCATCGATGCACCATTGGTGATGAATTCCTGCACAGCCAGCCCTGCGTTTTGCTCGCAGGCCTTCTGATCGGGCAAGGTGCCGTGAGCCAGAAGCACGATATCTATCTGCCCAAGTGCAGCCAGGCAATCGGCCAGCATCGCCGGGTGCGCCGAGAAGTGCGTGACGTCCATTTGATAGGTGTCTACGTGTCCGGCACCGCGGGCCCTGAGGTCGGCGGCATTACCCGCGAGCTTGTCCGTATTGCGCGCGACCAGGAAAAAATCGCAGCCTTGCGCCGCCCAGCGCCGGGCGCAGGCATGGGCAATGGTTGATGTAGCGCCAATGATCAGAATCTTTTTCATGACATCACTCGTTTCCAGAAGCGGGACATCAAAGAGGGGTCGCGCAGGGCTTCCAGTTGTTCCCACGCCGGATAGGCCTGACGGAAGTCGCTGCCGCTCATGTGTGCATCCTTGGCCGGGTACAGTCGTCCACCCGCGTCACGGACAATGGCGTCCAGACGCGGGAACAGTGAGCCGGCCAGATCGCGCGTCTGCGCAAAGTCCAGTGCCAGCGAGGTGCCCTGCATCGGAAAAGACAGTAGCCCCGGCGAGACGATGTCACCGCAACGCTTGAGCACTGCGAGGAATGATCCCTGTCCCGAGGCTGCGATGGCATCGAGCAGCAGCTGCATGGCCTGGGGTGCGCAGTGCTCGGGAATCACGCACTGGTATTGCTGAAACCCCTTGCGACCATAAAGACGATTCCAGTGCAGCATTCGATCCAGCGGGTAGAAGAACGCCTCGCAGGTGGTGCGGCGGGACGTTGGCAGGTCTGAGTGCGCGTGCCAGTACAGAGAATTGAACGCACGCAAGGACAGGCTGTTGACCAGCGACACCGGAGGCGTGAACGGCACGCTCAGGCGATTGCGCGCCTCAACCGACAGTGACCCATAACGGGCGTGGTTGCCGACGATGTAGACCCCGCGGCCGCTATGCGCACCACGGGCCAGGCAGTCGATCCAGGCGACGCTGTATTCATGCTGCGCATCCAGCTCTTGCGACAGCGTAAAGAACTCCGCCAGATTGGCGAAGCGTACTGCCGTACTGTCGATCTGGGCGCTGCGGATCGGCATCAGCTGCAGCTCGACCCAGCTGATAACGCCAGTAAGACCGAGGCCGCCGATGCTGGCGGCGAAAAAAACGGGGATTGTCCACGGCTGAGCAGACCATGGGCGGCTGGTCATGACGGATCAGCTCGAAGCGCCTGACATGACAGCCAAAGGTGCCGCGCCGATGATGGTTCTTGCCGTGCACATCATTGGCCAGCGCGCCGCCTATCGTCACGTACTGTGTGCCAGGCGTGACCGGTAGAAACCAGCCGTGCGGGATCGCTGCCGCGAGCAGTTGCGACAGTGTCATGCCCGCTTCCAGTTGCACCACACCGCGCTGCCAGTCGGCAGCAATGAAGCGATCCAGCCCGCGCATGTCCAGTACGTGATCGCTGCTGGCCAGACAGCTGTCGCCGTAGCTGCGGCCGTTGCCGAAGGGCAGGCTGGTGTGATGGCGTGCAACGGTTTGCGAGATGTGCGCAGGCAAGCGTTTTATCGAATCACATTCGTGACCCTGCTGGGCAACCTGCGGATAGCGGCCCCAGGAGTAAAGAGGCCCGCTCATGCTGCGACCCAGAACACCAGCAGGAACAGCAAGCCGATCCCCTGGCTGATCCGGTCGCGAATCGCGAAAACCACCGGGTCCTCATTCATTTCACCGCGATGGGTGAGCATCCAGATCCGGGTGATCCAGAACAACAGCAATGGGCAGGCCAGCCAGATAACGTGCGGGTGCTGATACAAGGCCACCGTCGCACCTTCATGGATGTAAAGCGCCAGCACCATCACTGCCAGATTGCCTGACGAGGCCCCCAATGAGGCGATCATGTCCAGATCGCCCGGGTAGTAACCACGGCCAGCCGTCTTGCCTGTTACCGCGCGCAGTCGTGCCTCGCGCAGTTCGGCATAGCGCTTGACCAGCGCCAGGCTGAGAAACAGAAACATCGAAAACGCCAGAATCCAGAACGTCAGTGGCAATTGAAACGCCGCCGCACCGGCCAGGATGCGCGTGGTATAGAGCATCGCCAGAACGATGACGTCGACGGCCATGTGGCGCTTGAGGTAAAGCGAATAAACCAGCGTCAGAAGGTAATAGGCTGCCAGCACCGCCGAAAACTGCCACGGCAATCCGGTTGCCGCAGCGGAGAAGGCTGCGGCGAGCAACAGCGGTATGACCAGCAGGCCGGATTGTATCGACAGCGCACCACTGGCGAACGGGCGCTCGCGCTTGCTTCTATGGTGGCGGTCGTCTGCCAGGTCAAGGAGGTCGTTGAGCAGGTATACGCTGGATGCGCACAGCCCGAAACACAGAAAGGCCAGCAAACCGTCGAGCAGCAATTGCGTGCTCTGGACCTGATGGGCAGCCAGCAGGGGCACAAAAATCAGCGCGTTTTTCAGCCACTGGTGCAGGCGCAGCGCCTTGCGCCAGGCGCTGGTCCCGGACGCCGCCGATTGGATAACCTGCTCGACATTGCCTTGTGCCCGCGCCTTGCGCTCCACACCGGCAAGCGGGCTGGCGACGATGGCCTTGCGTGAGACACCCCAGATGCACAGATCGTCCCGGGAGTTGCCGATGTAATCGAAGCCCCGCTCACCATAATGGCTAACCAGCAAGTCGCGTTTGCGATGCGCGGAAAGGTTGGTTCTACCGTCCGAGGCCCACACCTGATCGAACAGTTGCAGGTGTGCCGCGATCCGGTTGGCGAGGGTTTCGTGGGAGGCGGTAGCCAGAATCACGCTTCTACCGGTCTGCCGCTCGGTCTGAATGTAATCGATGACGTCAGCGTTGAACGGCAGTAACGCCACGTCAATCTCGGTACCCAGCGCCAGGCCTTGCTTGAGAGACGCCTTGCCCTGCAGCAGCCAGGCGAAAAGACTGAACAGCTTTAACGGATGACCCCGGATAAACGCCACTGCGGTTTCAAACAGCATGTCAGTTCGCAGCAATGTTCCGTCGAGGTCGACAACCAGCGGTGTATGAACCTCAAGAATTCTTCCTTGAATACCGGGCATGAATAGTTGCTCCTGTGAACGTGAGCGCACTATGGAACGAAAACGGACATTCGCCACTTCAATAAAGTTAAACGCTATCGATAATTCAGCCGTGCCGATGGCGTCAGAAAAATCAGCTGTTTGACACTATTCGCCACACGACGGCTATTGATCCGTTAGTCGATCAAAGACCGGAATCTGGCGGTGGCAACGGTGATGGCTGGCGAGTGCCGCGCCACCCATCGCGATCTGGCCGGGGCAGTGCGCTTTCGGCGATTCTTTGCCGATCGGTATCAGCGACTCCGCGTGACCCGTTGCAGATCCCGGCCCCGCGCGGACTGCGCTTGAGGTGTTCATTGGTCGCAGACATCAAAAAAATAATGAATTTCTTTGCCACGAATACAGTCACCTATACTTCAAGCCACTGCTGAAAAAGGATCAGACTTTCAATGGCACTTCCAAAGCATTACCGCATTGATTATCTGCTAAATGGTTCGTTCAAGAGTTTTTATATACGAACCGAGAATATGGATAACGCTGAAGCATGGCACTGTGCAAGTGTCGACGCAGGTCTCGCACGCATACCGAAATACCGTTTGGAGAAGGTCGCGCGGGTGTCGAAACCGTACGCCGAGCACTTCGGTGTCACCAACGTTGAGTGGGCTCAGGCCTGAGCCCACTCAACCCTGCACTCGTCAGCGGTGAGCGATCTGCTCCAGCGCAAGATTGCGTGTGCGCGGCCCGAACCGGCCGATGGTGACGATCACGATCAACATGCTGCCGACGATGAAGGCCAGTACGCCCGGCGTGCCGAAGTGGTCGAGAAATATCCCGATCAGGAGGCTGCTGAACACCGTTGACAGTCGGCTGAACGAGTAACAGAAGCCCACTGCGCGAGCGCGGATGTTGGTCGGGAACAGCTCACCCTGATACGAGTGGTAGCTGAAGCTCAGCCATGCGTTGCAGAACGTGATCATGATCCCGCAGAAAATCAGTCCTGCCGCGCTGGTCTGAAAGGCGAACAGGCTGCCAAAAATCATGGCGCCCAATGCGGAGCCGACGATTTGCCATTTGTTCTCGAAGCGGTTGGCGAACTTCACGAACAGCAACGGCCCCAGCGGATAAGCCAGCGTGATCACGAACGCATACCCCAGGCTGTGGGTGACGCTCAGGCCCTGACCCGAGAGCAGTGCAGGCAACCAGTTGCCGAAGCCAAAGAAGCCGATCGCCTGGAATACATGAAACACGATCAGCATCAACGCGCGGCGACGGTAGGGCGGTTGCCACATGTCGGCAAATCGGCCTTTGCCTGACAGGGCCACGTTGTCCGGTTGAGGCTCATCCAGTGGTTCGCCGTGGTCCTTGATGCAGCGCGCCTCGATTCCGTCCAGGACTCGCTCGGCTTCATCGAAGCGTCCCTGCTGCGCCAGCCAGCGCGGTGATTCCGGCAGCGCCGAGCGCAGCCACCAGACGAACAGGGCAAAGACTGCACTGCTGATCACGACCCAGCGCCAGCCGGAGAAACCGAAAGGGTCCTGGGGCACCAGCCACCACGACATCAGTGCAACGCTGGGGACTGACAGAAACTGAATGAAGAAGGCAAAGGCGAACGCCGAACTGCGTATGCGCTTGGGCACCAGTTCCGACAGGTAGGTGTCGATGGTGACCAATTCGACGCCCAGGCCAATACCCACGACGAAGCGCATGCCTATCACGCCCAGTGCAGAGGTCTGCAGGCCCATGATCACGGTGGCAACGGTGTACCAGATCAGCGCGAAGGTAAAGATCGCGCGGCGTCCGTAGCGATCGGCAATCGGGCTGACGAGGCTGGCACCGAAGAACAGGCCCAGAAAAGTCGCCGAGGCAAAGGCCGCCTGATCGGAGAAGCCGAACAGACCCTGACTGCCCGTGGCAAAGATTCCGTCACGGATCAGGCCGGGACTGATGTAGGCGGTCTGAAACAGGTCGTAAAGCTCGAAAAAACCGGCGATGGACAGCAAAGCGACCAGCCGCCAGATGGTCGCGACCGCAGGCAGTCGGTCAATACGCGCCGAGATATACGCTGCCCGCGACGGCTCGTTCGCGGCTGCCTCGGCATGAGGTAATGAGGTCATGGATGGCCATCCTGAGTTCTTGTTAAGGCCTGAATACTACTCCTTACAATTTGTAATCATTGGTCTTTTAATGCGGTTATTAAGGTTTAAAAGATGAAAAATTGTTTATCGGATCAATTTTTCGAATTTTTATATCGGATCCATTAAAGCGCTGGAATTACGTGGACATGAGAACGGCGCAGTGATGACCTTGTCAGGCAAAGAGGCAGGCGAAAAACAGCAGGCATGAAGCCATCAACGATGTATCAACATGTGTCGCAAAACCTTAGGATTAGGCCTTCACTTTCTGCATGCCGGGTTCCCGTGACGTACAAACTGCCCACTACTGCCACTGCTCCTTTCTGCCCCTCGGCGACCACGGACAGTGTGGCCATTCCGCCGAACGCGTCCTTGCTGCGCAAAATGATGCTGTTCGTCGGGCCTGGCCTGCTGGTTTCCATCGGCTACATGGACCCTGGCAACTGGGCGACGGCCATCGAGGCCGGGTCGCGCTTCGGCTATTCACTGCTGTTCGTGGTGGTGCTGGCCAGCCTCTCGGGCATGGTCTTGCAGAACCTTTGTTCGCGGCTGGGTATCGCGACCGGCCGTGACCTGGCGCAGTTGTCCGCCGCCCGCTACAGCCGCAAGGTCGCCAAGGGCCAGTGGCTGCTGGCAGAGCTGTCGATCATTGCCACCGATCTGGCGGAAGTGCTGGGGGCTGCGTTGGCGTTTCATCTGTTGCTCGGCGTTTCCATCACCACCGGTGTGGCGCTGACCGCTTTCGATACGCTGATTGTGCTGGCTTTGCAGGGCGCCAATTTTCGTCGTCTGGAAGCCATCGTGCTGGGGCTGATTGCAACCATCGCCAGTTGCTTCGCCGTCGAATTGTTTCTGATCAAACCGTTCTGGCCGGACGTCGTCGCGGGCCTCAAGCCGAGTTGGGACGTGTTGAGCAGCCAGGAGCCGCTGTATATCGCCATCGGCATTCTGGGCGCCACGGTCATGCCGCATAACCTTTATCTGCACTCATCCGTGGTGCAGACGCGGGTCAACGGTGCCGACCAGGCCAGTAAGGCCAGCGCCATCCGCTATGCGCGGCTCGACACCATCGGTTCGCTAAGCCTGGCGCTGTTGATCAATGCGGCAATTCTGATCCTCGCTGCTGCGGCTTTTCACAAGACCGGGCATACCGAGGTGGTCGAGATTCAGGACGCCTACCACCTGCTTGATCCGCTGGTGGGTGGTGCGATTGCCAGCGTGCTGTTCGGTATTGCCTTGCTGGCGGCGGGGCAGAGCTCGACCTTCACCGGCACCATCGCCGGGCAAGTGGTGCTCGAAGGTTTTCTGCAGGCGAAGATTCCGTGCTGGCAGCGGCGCTTGATCACTCGGGCGCTGGCACTGATTCCGGCGCTGATCGGCGTGGTCTGGCTGGGTGACAGCTCGGTGGGGCAGATGCTGGTGCTCAGTCAGGTCGTGCTGAGCCTGCAACTGCCTTTCGCGCTCTGGCCGTTGATTCGTTTTACCAGCGACCCACAACTGATGGGGCCGTTCGTCAATAGCCGGCTGGTGAAAACGGCTGCCTGGGGGCTGTTCGGACTGATCTCGGCGGCCAATCTGACGTTGCTGTGGTTCTGGATCAGCTGAACTTGATCGGCGACAGCGACTCTCACACCTGACACCAATGTAAGCCGTCAGGTAGCCGGACATGAGCACACTGAACGATAAGGGCAGCGTCTTCGAAACCGATTTGCCCGCGCGACTGGACCGCCTGCCCTGGGGGCGATTCCATACCTTGCTGGTCGTGGCGCTGGGGATCACCTGGCTGCTGGACGGCCTGGAAGTGACCCTCGCAGGCTCGGTCGCCGGGGCCTTGAAAGCCAGTCCGGCGCTCAATCTCACCAATAGCGACATTGGCCTGGCGGGCGCCGCGTACATTGCCGGTGCCGTGTTGGGCGCATTGTTCTTTGGCTGGCTGGCGGACCGTCTAGGGCGTCGCAAGCTGTTCTTCATCACCTTGCTGCTGTATGTCGGTGCAACGGCCGCCACGGCGTTCTCTTTCAGTGTCTGGAGCTTCATGCTGTTCCGTTTTCTGACCGGCATGGGCATCGGCGGCGAGTACACGGCCATCAATTCGACCATTCAGGAATTCACCCCGGCCCGCTACCGGGGGTGGGTTGACCTGACCATCAATGGCACATTCTGGCTGGGCGCTGCGCTTGGTGCGATTGGCTCGATTGTCTTGCTCGATCCGCTGTGGATCGGCGCCGAGCTGGGCTGGCGCCTGTGTTTCGGAATCGGTGCGGTATTGGGCCTGCTGGTTCTGCTGATGCGACTGTGGCTGCCAGAGAGCCCGCGCTGGCTGTTGATACACGGCCAGGCTGAACAGGCGAAGCAGATTGTCGAGCAGATAGAAGCAGACTTGCAGCGCCAGGGTCACGTCTTGCCCGCCGTGTCGGGAACCCCCCTGCGCCTGCATGCCCGTGACCACACGCCGCTGGGCGAGGTCGCCAGAACGTTGCTGGTGACGTTCCGTCAGCGTTCTCTGGTAGGCCTGACGCTGCTTACGGCCCAGGCGTTTTTCTACAATGCGATTTTTTTCACCTACGCACTGGTACTGACCGACTTCTATGGCGTGCCGGCCGAGCGCGTCGGTTGGTACGTGCTGCCACTGGCGCTGGGCAACTTCTGCGGTCCGCTGCTGCTGGGCAGACTGTTTGACGTGGTCGGCCGACGGGTGATGATCAGCCTCACTTATGGCGTCTCGGGCGTGCTGCTGGCAATCAGCGGCTACCTGTTCCAGCAAGGCTTGCTGGACGTTACCCAGCAGGCCATCGCCTGGATGGTGATTTTCTTCTTTGCATCGGCAGCGGCCAGCTCGGCCTACCTGACCGTCGCCGAAACCTTTCCACTGGAAATCCGTGCCTTGGCGATTGCGGTGTTCTACGCATTCGGTACCGGGCTGGGCGGGATGATTGGTCCGACGCTGTTCGGCGAGTTGATCGAAACCGGCGAGCGCAGCAATGTGCTGATCGGCTATCTGATCGGAGCAGGGCTGATGCTGCTGGCGGCGGTTGTGCAGTCGATATGGGGCACGGCTGCCGAACGCAAATCCTTGGAAGATGTGGCCAGACCGTTGTCGCAGGCCGGGGACCGATAGGGGGCGTTATCGGAATATGCCGCGCAGGCTGTCCACGGACGCCTGCAGGCCGATGATCCGCTCACTGACCTCTTGCGCTTCGTGTGCCCGGGAAGTTCGCTCCAGGTACAGGAGATGTCCTGCGAGGTTGGCTGAAACAAGTTCCAGGTCGTCGGCAGTACGCCTGATGTAAGCCTGCATGTCTTGCAACTGTTCGATCTGCACGGATGGTGCCCTTATAGGTCGCATCCGAGCGCACTAAATGAATGGGTGGCAATCATCAATCCACCCTACCGGGTTGTCGGCGGCAAGGCCGGTTTTCTTTAATGTCGCAGCTAAATAAACAGGCCAATCAGTTTTTCGCATCGTGCCGAACGATCTATTCGTCTTCCTGATCATCGTGTTCCGAGTAGGAGTCCAGCAACTCGGCCAGTGCCAGGGTGCGGTCCAGCCCACTGCGGGTGGTCATGATTTCGGCTACCGCCTGCGTGGCGGCAACTCTGGCAGCTTCGCGTTCGGCATCGGTGTTATTGGGCGTGGCGGCCTGCGCAGCCTCAATAATCGATTGCTCAAAGGTATTCATGGTGCTCGCTCGTGAAATTCAAGTGCCTGTGATACCGAGAATGGCGGATTGTTTCAAGGCCGATCAATCACCTTCGTAGGGAAATTCCTCCAGGCTCTGCATCAGCGCGACACCCTGTGGGCCCTGAAGATTCTCCAGCACCCAGCAACTGTTGGCATTTTTGGCCAGCAGCAGGCGTGTCGTCTGGCTGGCGACCGGCTGCTGCGGGGCCTCCTTGTAACCCAGGTTATAGGTCATTTCGACCACCGCCTGCTTGTCCGAGTTGGACACCAGCTTCCAGTCGATCGGCTTTTGCACATCACCGTCCTGCGCATCGGTCCACGGGTTGGCACTGACGGCGCATTGATCGCCGTTCTGGCACGCCCAGTCCTTCTTGAGCAGGCTCAGCAGAGGTTTGGACAAATAATCAGCGCTACCTTTGCCGTTCAGATAAAAATCCTGGTGCTTCTCATAGATCCAGCGCGCCGTATCGACCGGGGTTGCAGCCGGGCAGGCCGCATGGGCGGTGGTTGAAAGCAGGCAGGCGAAGGCAATGGCGGCGGTTCTGGACATGGAGCGGGCTCGCAGAAAAGGTGGCAGTGAGGTTACAAGCTGACAACACTGCATTTGTAAGGCATGCGGACAAAAAAGCAATGGTTTTAGGTGAGCACTGGTAACGATGTCCGCCTTTCTTCTCGATGGAACCGTTTTACTGATTCTCGCCACTTAGCCAGGACTTCTAACTCAGGGCAGTCTTATGCAGCCAGATCATTTTCAGTCATTTGCACGACTGATCATCAAGCAGTATCCCGACACACCGCAGATTCCCGAGGCGGAAAAACATCCCGTCTACTTGCTGACGTTTGGTGCCGATGTGGATATTCATCTGATCGGCAGCCAGCCAGGTTATCTCAATCTGGTCGCTACGTTCCCGGCACCCAAGCCTTGGCTAGCGCCCGAGGGGCTTCGTGCTTTGCTCGCCGAAAACATATTCACACTTCAACACCCGGTGATAATGACGGGTCTGGACGCAGGCAGCGGAAACATGGTGCTTTCGCTACGCCAGTCATTGCATGAACTCAGTGAAGAAACTGTTTTGCCTCTGTTCGAAGGTTTCGTTCGGCGAGCCATTGACTTTCATTCGGGAAATATTCTCCCTCCATCGCAAACTCATATCGAACCCAAGACCAGCGGGGCGCTCAAGACGAGCCTGTCAACCAAAAACAATCCATCGTCGCTTTCTCAGGAGAAAACTCGTGCCTAAAATCAGTAGCTTTTTCGGGGGTGGATCGTCCGTACAGAGTTACGATGCCACTGTTCAGCACTATCAGTCCGATGACACTGTGCACGGTACATTCAGCGCCGATCAGTTGGGTCTGCACCGTTATCAAGGCATAGGTGTGACCGTTTCTTCCGGTACGATGGAGAAGCTTGCGGATGCGACATGGGCAAACCGGGTAGCAAAAAGTGCCATTCCGTCAGGTGCCGGTAATCAGCGCGCAGATATTATTGAGTCTGGCGGAGAAAGTTGGGCTCGAATGCACTTGGCGGATGCAAAATACTCGGGGGGCGGTAGCACCGGTCAGCTCAAGCGCGCGCAAAAGTTTCAGGGGGGCAACTGTGCGGTCCACGCCGCTGTTGCAGCAGCGGCATTGCAGAGCCGTGGCGTGAGTTACCCTATCAACCGCGTGCGTATGCAATTGCCAGGTGGTAACTCTCACGAATTCATATTGTTGGGGGATCGCCGTGAGTCTGGAGATCGAGACACTGTAGTGGTTGATCCCTGGCCTACCCACCCTAGCGCATGCACGCTGGATCAGGCTGTTCTGCATGATGCTACGAGGGGCACTCACCACGCGGTTGCTCAGTTCCTTGACAGTTCCAGCTATCGCAGTGAAATCTACAAATCATCGATTGGTTCTGCAGATGTGCAGCGGTTGAGCAGAATTGAAGTGCTAGGGACCGCAGAACTTGAGAAAAAGCTCGGGAAATCCAGGCTTCCTGGGGTGGGAACTCAAAACCTTGTAAATCATGCCTTGAATGACACCAACTTCGGTCAGTTCGACGTTCGCGTCGCGACCGATCCGAGCACTTACTACAGAGACGATTCCGGTACCGGATGGCAGACGTTTGATCCGATTTTGCGCCAGTGACATTCAAACAGAGCTATAGAAAAATCATTTGAATGGCGTGCCAATGGAAACTGCATTGGCACGCATGTCGTTAAGCTTTGCGTCATCCAGGCCCTCTCACGAGGTTCGTGAGAGGGGATAGGTACTGCGCTTTACTTCTTGACCGGCACGATGTCCATGATCTGGCCGTTGACCTTCTGGAAACGCACGTACTTGTCGTTAATCTTCACCCATTCGCTTTCCTTGGCGGGTGTTTCCAGGCCTTTGCTTTTCCAGTCCTTCACTTCCAGATCGCTGCGGCGATATTTTTCCGGAACGCGGGAGCCTACTTCCAGTTCGTGGGCGTTGTCCTTGGATTCGCTGACTTTCGGGTCCGCCGTTTCTGCCGCTTGAACGGGCAGGGTGACGGCGGAAAAGCAGCCGAGCAAGGTCATGCAGGCGATCAACGATTTGCTGTTCATGTGAAGACTCCCAGTCTTTGGTATTAGGCGATGGCTTAATGCCTCGTAATAACTCGGACCCTCACTGTTGAAAATCATTCGATCGGGTTTGCTGTGCTCAGCCTTTCAGTGTCTCAGCGACGGTTGCCGAGAGCGGGGTGGTCGGGCGGCCGATCAGCGCGCTCAACTGGCGACTGTCATCGAACAGGGCGCCCTTGGCAGCCGCGGCATCGGAGTCGGCCAGCAGCTGGGCGACGAAGTCAGGCAGGCCTGCCTGGATAAGCGCTGCTTCGAATTCGGCCTGTGGCAAGTTGACGTAAGGCAGGGACTTGCCGCTCTGCGTTGATAGCTGCGCTGCAAATTCCGACAGCGTGTAGGACTCGTCGCCTGCCAGTTCATACACGTTACCGGCCTGTGCCGTTTCCGAAGTCAGCAGCACAGCGGCCGCCTCGGCGTAATCCAGACGCGAAGCAGAGCTGATACGACCCTCATCGGCACAGCCCATGACCGCGCCATGCGCCAGTGCGCCCGGAATGCCCGTCGTGTAGTTCTCGGTGTACCAGCCATTGCGCAACAAGGCGAACGGCAGGCCACTGGCGCGCAGGTAGTCTTCGGTTTCGCGGTGCTCTTTGGCCAGGCTCAGCGCCGAGGTGTCGGCATGCAGAACACTGGTGTAGGTCAGCAGCTGGACGCCGGCACGTTTGGCTGCATCTATCACCGCCTTGTGCTGCGGCAAACGCTGGCCCACTTCGCTGGAAGAAATCAGCAACACCTTGTCGGCACCGGCAAATGCGCTGTCCAGTGTCGCCGGCTGCGAATAGTCGGCCTGACGAACCTGAATGCCCTGCCTGGACAGATCGGCGGCCTTCTCCGGACTGCGCACGGCTGCAATGATTTGCGAAGCAGGTACGCGGCTGAGCAATTGTTCAATGACGAGGCGGCCAAGCTGGCCGGTGGCACCGGTGACAACGATCATGGAATGATTCCTTGAATCAGGTTGAAAGGAAGCGCCAGCATAGTCATGATGCTTACCTTTAGTAAGTACGTACAAAAAGGTAAGTGTCATGAGCGAATCCGCCTCGCAATCAACTGCCCCGCGATCAGATACTGTGCAGCAAGGCATCCAGCCGGAAGCGGCCGAGACGCTGTTGGCGCTGGTTCGTCAGGGCCAGGTGCTGGCGTCTGACTGTCCTTCGCGGGTGGTGCTCAATCACGTCTGCAGCCGTTGGGGTGTGCTGGTGCTGGTGGTGTTGCGGGGTGGCATGCATCGCTTCAGCGAAGTTCGCCGCAAGATTGGCGGGGTGAGCGAGAAAATGCTCGCGCAAACGCTCCAGCATCTGGAGCATGATGGTTTCGTCAGCCGCAAGTCGTTGCCGGTAGTGCCACCGCATGTTCAGTACCGCTTGACCCCGATGGGCGAAGAGGTCGCCTTGCAGGTTGAAACCCTCGTCACCTGGATCGAGAGCAATCTGCCGCGCATCATGCAGGCCCGAGAAGCGTCGAATACGCTGCAGACCACGCCCGAATGAGTCTTTTCTGACAGATTTTTCATCCTGCGATTGTCGGCTCGATCGCCTGTAATCAGCCGCTTCTTGGTATGGTGCGCGCCGAAATCTTTATATACACGTTCAGTTGCGCCGTTTGCCCTTCACCGAGAAGCTGTAGAAATGCCCAATCCAATTCCCCTGAAAGACCACGAAAAAGAGACGCGGCTGGTCAATCAGCGCCTGATTGCCTGCGCGGTGCTGGTCGGCCTGCTGGCTGCCTGTCTGGTCGCGCGCATGTATTTCCTGCAAGTGACAGAGTTCGACTATCACTCGACCATTTCCGAAAACAACCGTGTTCACGTGCTGCCGATCCCGCCCGAGCGCGGTTTGATCTTTGACCGCAATGGCGAAGTGCTTGCCGACAATCGTCCCAGTTTCAACCTGACCCTGACCCGTGAGCGCGCGGGCGACTGGCACAAGGTGATCGATGAGCTGATGACCCTGCTGGAGTTGCCCGACGAAGACCGGATTCTGTTCGACAAGGAGCTGAAGCAGGTTCGTCACCCGTTCGAGCCGGCAACATTGCTCTACGAGCTCACCGAAGAGCAGATCGCAACGCTGGCGGTCAATCAGTACCTGCTGCCGGGCGTGGACGTGGCGGCGCAGTTCGTCCGTCACTACCCGTTGGGCGCCCATTTCGCGCATTCGATCGGCTACGTCGGGCGTATCAACGAAAAGGAAGCAGCCCATCTCGACAACGAGTACCGCGGCACGCAGTCCATCGGCAAGACCGGTGTCGAGCGCTTCTACGAGTCCGAGCTGCACGGCCACGTAGGCTATGAAGAGGTCGAAACCAACGCCCAGGGCCGCGTGCTGCGCGTGCTGAAACACACTGACCCGGTGCCGGGCAAGAACATCACCCTCACGCTGGACGCGCATTTGCAGGCCGCAGCGGAAAATGCGCTGGGTGATCGGCGCGGTTCGGTGGTCGCACTGGACCCGGAAACCGGCGACGTACTGGCGATGGTCAGCAAGCCAAGCTTCGACCCCAATCTGTTCGTCACCGGCATCAGCTTCAAACAATATGCGGCGCTGCGCGATTCCATCGACCGCCCCCTGTTCAATCGCGTGCTGCGTGGTCTTTATGCACCGGGCTCGACGGTCAAGCCGGAAGTGGCGATTGCCGGTCTCGACAGCGGCGTGATGACCGCCTCGACAAAGGTCTTCGACCCCGGCTACTTCCAACTGCCGGACTTCGACCACAAATACCGTAACTGGAACCACAGTGGCGATGGCTGGGTGGACATGGACACGGCGATCATGCGTTCCAATGACACCTATTTCTACACCGTGGCGCACAAGCTCGGCATCGACCGCCTGCACGACTACATGACCATGTTCGGCATCGGCCAGAAGGTGTCGCTGGACATGTTCGAGGAGTCTGCAGGCTTGATGCCGTCCCGCGAATGGAAGCGGGCCACGCGTCGCCAGGCGTGGTTCCCCGGCGAAACGGTGATTCTCGGCATCGGCCAGGGCTACATGCAGGTCACGCCGTTGCAGCTGGCTCAGGCCACCTCACTGATTGCCAGCAAGGGTGTCTGGCATCGACCGCACCTGGCGATGGAAGTCGGTGACAAGGCACCCGTCGACGAGCATCCGATGCCAAATATCGTGTTGCGCGATCCCAACGAATGGAATCAGGTCAATACCGGCATGCAGATGGTCATGCACGACCCGCGCGGCATCGCGCGGGATGCGGCCAAGGGCGCTCAGTACCGCATCGCCGGCAAAAGTGGTACGGCGCAGGTGGTGGCGATCAAGCAGGGTGAGCGCTACAACCGTCTGAAAACACTCGAGCGTAACCGCGACAACGCGTTGTTCGTCGGCTTCGCGCCGGCCGACCATCCCAAGATCGTCGTGTCGGTGACCATCGAGAACGGCGAGGCGGGTGGCCGGGTAGCGGGCCCTGTGGTGCGGGAGATTCTCGATGCCTGGCTGCTGGACAGCGAGGGCAAGCTCAAGCCGGAGTACGCGACACCCGCCAAGGCACCGGGCAACCCGCACGCCTGATCAGCGTTTTAAAACGCTTGCCGAACGACCGAGCCCTGAACAGGGCTCAGGTTTTCTGAACTGTCGAGAATGCATCGGGTCGACCACAACAGGCGTGGCAGAGCGCTGCGCGCGTTTTACCGAACTCATTATCATTGCCTCGACAAGGAACCCCGCATGTCCAAGACCATTGCCGACCACCTCGCGCAAACCCTCGCAGCGGCAGGTGTTTCGCACATCTGGGGGGTGTCCGGTGACAGCCTCAACGGCTTGACCGACAGCCTGGAACGCACCGATTCGATTCGCTGGATGCACACCCGTCATGAAGAAGTCGCAGCCTTTGCTGCCGGTGCCCAGGCAGCGTCCAGCGGCAAGCTGGCGGTCTGCGCCGGCAGCTGCGGACCGGGCAACCTGCACCTGATCAACGGCCTGTATGACTGCCACCGCAACCGTGTGCCGGTACTGGCCATTGCTGCGCATATTCCGTCCTCGGAAATCGGTCTGGATTACTTTCAGGAAACCCATCCGCAGGAGCTGTTCAAGGAGTGCAGCCACTTCGTCGAGCTGGTCAGCAACCCCGAGCAGTTCCCGCGTGTGCTGGAACGTGCCATGCGTGCCGCGATCAGCCAGAAAGGTGTGGCGGTGATTGTTTTGCCGGGCGACGTGGCGCTCAGCGACGCGCCGGATGTCGCGGCAAAATGGATCGAAGCCACAGCGCCCAAGGTCGTGCCTGCCGAAAACGACCTGCAGTCGATGGCCGACATGCTCAACGCTTCCAAAGCCGTCACGCTCCTGTGCGGTGCGGGTTGCGAGGGTGCCCACGAGCAGCTTCTGGCATTGGCGGATACGCTGGGCGCGCCGATCGTTCACGCATTGCGCGGCAAGCAGCACGTCGAGTACGACAACCCGTTCGACGTCGGCATGACCGGCCTGATCGGTTTCAGCTCCGGCTACCACGCCATGCTGTCCTGCGACACACTGGTCATTCTGGGCAGCAGCTTTCCGTATCGGAATTTCTACCCCGAAAAAGCCGACATCATCCAGATCGACCTCGATCCGACCCAGCTTGGTCGCCGTACGCCGGTGGCGCTGGGTCTGGTTGGTGGGGTGCGGGAAACCCTTGAGGCGCTTCAGCCAAAGCTCAAGCCGCATACCGATCGCCGGTTCCTCGACAAGGCCCTGAAGCACTACGCCAAGGCCCGGGAAGAACTGGACGAGCTGGCCACCCCGACGCCAGATGGCACGCCGATTCACCCGCAGTACCTCACTCGACTGGTCGACGAGCAGGCGGATGCCGATGCGATCTTTACCGTCGATGTCGGTACGCCGACGCTGTGGGCGGCGCGCTACCTGCACATGAATGGCAAGCGCAGTCTGCTCGGCTCGTTCAACCACGGCTCGATGGCCAATGCCTTGCCACAGGCTTTAGGCGCCAAGGCTGAACATCCGGATCGTCAGGTCATCGCCCTGTGTGGCGATGGCGGTCTGTCGATGTTGCTGGGCGACCTGCTGAGCATTCGTCAGCTGAACCTGCCTATCAAGATGGTGGTGTTCAACAACAGCTCGCTGGGCTTTGTCGACATGGAAATGAAAGCCAGTGGTTATGTGCCGCACGGCACTGACCTGCATGAAACCAACTTCGCCGGTATTGCCCTGGGTGCAGGCATTCTGGGCCTGCGTGTCGAGAACGCCGAAGAGCTGCCTGCCGCCTTGCGCAAGGCGTTCGATCATCCCGGTCCGGTGCTGATCGACGTTGTCACCGCCAAGCAGGAGCTGGGCATTCCACCGAAAATCAAGCTGGCCCAGGCCAAGGGCTTCAGCCTGTACATGATGCGCGCGATCATGAGCGGGCGCGGCAGTGAAGTGGTGGAACTGGCGAAAACCAACCTGCGTTAATCAGTTATAAAAACGTATGAGTTGAATAGAAAAAAAGTTGCAACTTCTATCCGCTGAGATTGTCACCGCTGTTACAGGTGACAATTTCGGTGTCTCTATATTTCTTTTCCCGCGATGACCGCGCAAGTCGGTCATTTCTTTGTGGATCCAAACTTCTCGCACGCTGTGCTTTATTGAATTCGCTATTTGAATTAACAAATTCAAATAGTGGGTCAAGCTTCCCGGCAGGCAGCCGAGACAGTGATACGGGAGCAAGACCGGCTACGGCAGGCTGATTACCGAACAGTCCCTGGCGACAAAAAAACGTCGACGCTACAGAACGTTACGCCCTGGATATTCTTTATAGAAAAGTCTGCATGTCATGAGGTCTGCAATGCTTAGAAATGCTCCTTTGAGTATGAAACTGCTGCTTATTTTAATATTCCCCCTATTGGGCTTCCTGGCCTTCGCAGGTCTGTTCGTTGCTGACAAAAGCGAAAATCTCGGTGATATGAGGCGCGCTGTGACAGCCACCGCGGTTGCACAGAAACTGAGTAACGTGGTCACCACCATTCAGCGTGAGCGCGGCGCCAGCGGCGTGTTTCTGGGCAGCGGCGGCAAGTCCATGCAGGACAAGCTGAAGGCCTTCCGTCAGGAAACCGACAAGGCGATAAGCGAGATGCGCGCCCAGTCGACCGACGGTATTCCCAGCCCCGACAAAGTCTTCCGCGCACTGGATGACCTGACCGCGCTGCGCCTCAAGATCGATACGCTGGGGATCAACAACACCGAGTCCTCTACGCGGTTCACCGACGTTATCAAAACACTCGTCGGGTTCTCCTATTCGCTGGAAGCGAGTATCGAAGATCCGGAAATACTGCGTGGCTTGAGTTCGCTCAACCAGTTCGTGGATATGAAGGAGCGTGCCGGTCGCGAGCGCGTACTGCTCGTTCAGGCATTCAACCAGAACCGCTTTGATGCGCCACTGTTATCGCGCTTCAGCCGTAACCTGGGAGAGTTCTCCGGCTACCTCGAAGCCTTTCAACGCTGGTCCCCTGAAGTATTCAAGACCAAACTCAATGACGTTATGCAGCAGCCGGGCTCGCTGGAAGTGGCCCGCTTGCAACGCCTGGGCTTCGATACCCCGATGGGTGACCCGCTCAACGTCAAGCCGGAAGACTGGTTCAACCTTTCCACCGCGCGTATCGACATGATGGCCAATGTAGAAGCAGAGCTTGGCCAGAACGTCGTCGGCCTGGCAACGGATGCGCGCAGCTCCGCTCAGAGCAGCTTGTACGTGGCGGTTGCCATTGTCGTCCTGATGCTGATCGTGGTGCTGTGGCTGGCGTCGGTGATCATCCGTAACATCAAGGTTGCGGTGGTCGATGTGAACCGCACGCTGATGGCACTCTCCACACGTGACCTGACCGCCCGGACCCGTTATGTCGGCAAGGACGAGTTCGGCGAGATCTCGCGCAATCTGGACAACATGGCGCAACAGATCAGTGATGTCATCCGCGACATCGGCAGCGCGACGGCACAGGTTGCCACCGCCGCCGAGCAGTCTTCCGCAGTGGCGTTGCAAACCAATCAGAACGTGGCGCAACAACGCCAGGGCACTGATCAGGTCGCCACTGCCATCAGCGAGATGAGTGCCACGGTGAAGGATGTAGCACGCAGCACCACTGACGCGGCCGAGATGTCGCAGCGCGTCAACAACAGCACCCTGCAGGGCAAGACCGAAATCGACAACACCATCGGCCTGATTCAGGGGCTCTCGGTGCAGGCTGAAGAGACTTCTCGGATCATTGACGAGCTCAAGGGCGAGAGCAACTCGATCTCCTCGGTACTCGATGTCATCCGTGGCGTCGCCGACCAGACCAACCTGCTGGCGCTCAACGCAGCCATTGAGGCTGCACGTGCCGGCGAGCAGGGGCGTGGTTTCGCGGTGGTTGCCGACGAAGTGCGCAATCTGGCCAAGAAGACTCAGGACTCTACCGTCAGCATCCAGAAAATGATCGCCAACCTGCAGTCCGGCTCGGAACGCGCTGCCGCGTCGATGCAGGAAACCCTGGGCAAGGCGCAGGAGGGTGCCAGCAACGTCGTACGCGCTGGTGAACTGCTGGAAGAAATTGCCGAGGGCATCGCGACCATCAGCGACCGCAATATCCAGGTCGCTTCGGCCGCTGAAGAGCAAAGCCTAGTGGCCGAAGAGATCCACCGCAACGTCGACGACATCAACTCGCTGGTCATCCAGGTCAGCGCCGGTGCCGAGCAGACTGCCGTCACCAGTCGCGAACTCGCGCGTCTGGCGGAGCAGCAGCAGGGGCTGGTGGGTCGCTTCAAGGTGAGCTGACAACAAGCTGTTTGTGTGTTGTAAAAAGGCCTGGAAGCGAACGCTTTCAGGCCTTTTTGTTGGCCTGCGGATACTGTCGTGCCGCGGTCTCTGATCACCATCGATAGTCCGTCAGCCATGACCCTTCAGTCACCTTTTCACGTAACCCCACGTCCCGCTTACGATTATGTAGTGACTAAAAATAATCACTACATAATCGTTGACGCACTCCATTTGCCCTTGCATTATGCAGCTGTCTCCCTGATCGGGAGCGCTGCAAAAGGTGTGATGAACAGGCTCGGCAAGCCGTCGAGATGTTCCCGGATGTAGGCTGCCCACAAGGCAGATTGATGGAGCTGAACTGGCATTTGTCGTCGATAAGGGCGAGAAGCTGGCGAAATGTCCTCATGATGCTTGTAACGGATCGATTGCCGATCCTGGGCCGGGTCTTTGGGTTTCGTGACTTCTTCTCTCTGCGCTGATGCCGCTGTGTAGCGGCTCTTCATCAAGGCTACCTGCATGTCCTTGAGGGCTGGAACGGTATTCGACACACACTCAATCGTGTGCGTCGCTGAAGTTCTGGCGCATGAACTTGATGTATCAATTATTGAACAGTCTATGAGCGAAGGGGCATCAACATGAATATCAACACACAACCGACTATTGATGAACTGGCTCGTCTGTTTGCTGCATGCAAAGACACGCTGGATAACCATATCGCCTGGGTTGCCGAGTCGGGTGAAGTTCGCGTCGACGCCATGTCGCCGTTCACGCAAGAGCACGAGTTTCGTGATGCGCATCCGCAACTGCGCGCATCCCTGAAGATGTTCCGTCGTGGCCAGGGTTATGTCGGCAAGAAAGCCGCTGCCGATCGTGCCTACATGGAGGACACGCTGCAGGCGTTGAAAGGTGAGTGGCAGAAGACTCGTCGGCAGACGCACTCGCAGGTTGCCTGAGCAGGTCATCGCAGCTCCTGAAGCCTGTTCCCGATCCGCGATCGGGAACAGGCTTTTTGGTTTTCGGCATCCCGAGGGCGAAGGCCTTATCGGTTGTACAAAGTGATTTTGCTGGTATAGATTCCGGGAGTGAGTCAGTGCATCTGACTCGTCTCATTCCCAGCCTGCCATTGAAGTCGTGGCAGTGCCTAGACAGAGGTTGCCGATGCGTGCGCCACGATGGTTATGGTTGGTGATGTTACTCAGCGCCGGCGCTTCGGCGGACTGGCGTGAGGCATTGCCCAATGCTCAGGTCGTCGGCGGTGGCGAGTTGAGCCTGTTCGGCTTTCGTGTTTATACGGCCCGGTTGCTCAGCCCGGTCAAACCTTTCGTGGCAGACGCGCCACTGGCACTTGAACTGACCTACCACCGCGACATTGACCGGGAAGATCTGGTCGATGCCAGTATCGATGAGATCAAGCGTATTTCCGGTTCGAAGGTGACCGAACAGCAACTGACTGATTGGCGCCAGCAGATGAACCAGTCATTTGTCGACGTCCAGCCGGGCATGAAGATTACCGGCGTCTATCTGCCTGGCCGCGAAGCGCGGTTTTATGTGGGTGACAAGCTCCAGCATGTGGTGCCTGACAGCCAGTTCGCCAAGGCTTTCTTTTCCATCTGGCTGGACCCGAAAACCCGTAACCCCGAACTTCGCGAGCAGTTGCTCGGCAGTACCGGCTCATGACCCATCAAGGAGGGCGCATGCTGAGAAAGTGGATGTTGATGCTGTGTGTGGGGCTTGTACTGAGCGGTTGCGGTGGCGTGCCGGTAACCCGTTACAGTCAGGAAGCGCCGAAACTCGATCTGCGCCAGTACTTCACCGGCCGTGTCGAAGCCTGGGGAATGTTTCAAAAACGCTCCGGTGAAGTCACCAAGCGCTTCACCGTGGTGATCGACGGGCACAGTGAAGGCGAAGTGCTGGTCATGCACGAGGCCTTCAGCTACAGCGATGGCACCAAGCAGGTGCGGGAGTGGCGCTTGCGTCCCGATGGCCCGGGGCGCTGGAAGGGCACGGCAGGTGATGTGGTTGGCGAGGCCTATGGCGAAGTGTCAGGCAACAGCTTCCACTGGAACTATGTGCTCAGGTTACCGGTGGATGGCACCGAGTATGACGTGAGCCTGGATGACTGGATGTACCTGATCGACGAGAAGACCATGGCCAATCGTTCGTCGATGACCAAGCTGGGTGTCGAAGTCGGGCAAATCACCTTGTTCTTTCGCAAGGCCGGTAAATAAATAACGCCTCATATGAGGCGTTATCCTTCAGGGCGGCTGTCAGCCGCCCGTCATATTCATGAAGCGCACCACCTGCACGCCATCGTCGTGGGTGAAGTTGTGGCTCCACGGCTTGAGCTGCATGGCGTCGATGATGGCTTTTTCGAGCTTTTCCGGCTGGCCAGGATTGGCGCGCAATACCGCCTTCAAATCCACGGAATGCTCGTTGCCCAGGCACAGCAGCAGGCGACCTTCGACGGTCATGCGCACGCGGTTACAGGTGCCGCAGAAGTTATGGCTGTGCGGGGAGATGAAGCCGATGCGAATGCCCGGCGCCTCGGCCAGACGCCAGTAGCGCGATGGCCCTTGAGTCGAGTCAGTCGAAGGCACCAGCGTGTAACGTTCGGCAATGCGTTCGCGCACCTGATCGCTGGAGTAGAAGGATTCGGCGCGGCTGTGTTCGCTGATGATGCCCAGCGGCATCTCTTCGATGAAAGAGACGTCCAGGTTGCGATCAATGGCGAACGCCAGCAGGTCGTTGATCTCATCATCATTGCGACCGTGCATTACCACGCAGTTGAGCTTGGTGTGCACAAAACCGGCGGCGTTGGCGGCATCGATGCCGGCAATCACCTTGTGCAGATCGCCTGTACGGGTCAGCTCGCGGAAACGCTGTGGGTCGAGGCTGTCCAGGCTGATGTTCAGGCGCGTGACGCCGGCCTTGAACAGCGGGGCAGCCAGTTTATCCAGCTGCGAACCGTTGGTGGTCATGCACAGTTCACGCAGGCCGGGCAGGGCGGCGATCTTCTCGCAAAGCCCCACCACGCCTGCGCGCACCAGCGGCTCACCACCGGTAAGACGAATCTTGCGCGTGCCCAGTGCCACGAAGCGCTCGGCCACCTGGAGGATCTCCTCCAGCGACAGAATCTGTTGCCGAGGCAGAAACGTCATCTCTTCGGCCATGCAGTACACGCAGCGAAAATCACAGCGGTCGGTGACCGACATGCGCAGATAATCGACTTTACGTGCAAAGCGGTCCATCAGGACGGGTTCTGACATTTCACCTTCTAAATAATCGAGTGGGCTGTATTACCGGATTTGGAGGCCAGTGCGTGACAAGGGTTCAGCCAATTTGCGATGCGCCGAGTTCAGGCCTGATCGCAGGCTGGCAGAGTGCCTTGCACGAGTTACATAGTAGCTGCACGCATTGCTGCTTGCACTGGCTGCATGGGCGCCACGCTAACCGAGTCGAAATGCCGCAGTCCAATTGCTTGTTCCAATACCCTCATCGACACGCTCTATGGCGCTTTGCCTCGATGGCTGATCAGTCAGGACTGGCGGCAGTACTGCGCTCGTAACGCTCCAGCAAAGGCTGGATACTGATGCCGTGTACCAGGATGCTTAGCGCAACAACCGAGAGCGTCATGCCGATCACCACATGGCCGACATCATGTGCAAGACCATGTGACAAGGCGAAGCACAGGTAATAAAGACTGCCGATGCCGCGAATGCCGAACCAGCCAACCAGTGCTTTTTGCCTGACATTGAGCAGGCGACGACTCACCAGCAGCCAGACGCTGGCAGGACGAATCACGCAAAACAGCGCGATCCCCAGGCCGATGGCGCGCCAGTCCCAGTACATCGCCAGCGCCGCGCCCAGCAGGGTGATCAGCAGGACTTCCATGGCGCGCTCCACCAGGCTACCGAACGCCAGCATATCGCCCATCATCACGCCGGCAGCCAGTTGCGAATCGCTCATGTCGTCGACCTGCGCGACCGTGCCCTGTTCGAGGGATGACGTCATATGCCCGAGGACCGGCTGCGCGACATGCTCGGACGGCAGCTCTGAACGCGTGACACGTACCTCAGCCTGACGCAGCCCGAACCCGGCGGCAAATACCGAAAGAAAGCCAAAGGCCCCGACGCTTTGCGCAACGACATAAGCCAGGGCGATCAGGGCCAGCGCCAGAAAGTCATTGGGCGAGGTGGTGCTGTCGGCGTTCTTGATGCGCAGAAAGATCATCAGATGGCCGACCCCGCGGCCCATGCCGTAACCAATCAACAAACCGGCCGGCACCGCCCAGACCAGGTCCTTGATCAGCCATCCCTGGACCCAGTCGCTCATCGCGCCCCCGGAACTCAGGTACAGCAAGGCAAAGATCACGAATGGAAACGCGGTTCCGTCGTTGAGGCCCGCTTCGCCGGACAAGCCGAAGCGCAGGCGATCCTGATCCTGGGCGTTGTTGACCTGGACCATACCGGCCAGCACCGGGTCGGTTGGCGACAGCATCGCGCCGAGCAACAACGACACGCCCCAGTCCAGGCCAATGATGTAGTGCCCCGCGACGGTCACGCCAGCGATGGTCGCCAGCATTACCGGGCCGGCCAGCCAATAGGCTGAGTGCCAGGCTTTGCCGCGCAAGGGCAGGCGCAACTTGATACCTGTACCGAACAGCGAAAACAGCACCGCCACTTCGGTCAGGCGTTCCAGCCACTCGTAGGACTTCTCGAAATCCAGATCGACGATATCCAGGCCCATCGGGCCGATGCCGAAGCCGAATCCCAGGCACACGGCCGATGTGGTCACTGGCATCCAGCGCAGGTAAGAGGAAGTGAGCGCCAATAGCATCAACAGCACGCCAAGCACGCCCATGCAGACAATAAAACTCATAGAGAAAGAACCACCGTCAAAATGCGCCCGAAGAAGAGGGCGTAACGGTGGGACTCCCTTGCACGGTAATAAGTTGAAATAATTTGCCGGATGGCAATCAGCATGCGTCTTTTAAGCACGGCGATGCCTTTTGGCACCGCCGCTGATCTCTAGCGCTCGATGCTGCGGCTCCAGCGTGCGTTCCACTCGGGACGGATCTGATTGACCTGATCCCAGTCGATGGTCACTGCTGTTTCCAGGTACTTCTCCATGGCCTCGACCTGACTGCGTGTCTTGTCAGTGGTCGGGGTTTTCGGGTTCGACGGAATCTGGTCACCGAACTCCAGCGCAGGCGCCTGTGCTTCCGGCGTCAGCAGATAAGCGGCCAGCTTCTGCGCCAGCTCCGGCTGGTTGTTGTTGGCTATCGCACATTCAGCCACGTTCAACACCACGCCGCCTTCCTTGGGCGATGCGTATTCCACCGGTACGCCCTTGATCTTCAGCGCGGTGACCTGGGTCGGCGTCAGCGGGAACAGGGCGGCTTCGTCGGTCTGGACCATTTCCGAGATCTTGGCGGAGCTGGCGATGTACTCCAGCACGTTCGGGCCGATGGTTTTCGGCCAGGCCTTGAAGCCGGGCTCGACGTCTTTCTCGCTGCCGCCCTGGATACGGTTGAACATCAGAAAGCCATGCAGGCCGAAGGTCGAGGAAGCCAGTGACTGGAACACCACCTTGTCCTTGAAACGTTTGTCGGCCAGGTCCATCCATGAGGTAGGCGCGCTCCAGCCCTGTGCCTTGAACATCCGTGTGTTGTAGGCGAGGCCGGTCACACCCAGGCTGACGGCTGCTGCCTGTTCCTTGATTTTGGCCTTGGCAGGCAGGTCGGCCAGACTGGCGCTGGGTTGCAGCGTGTCGCACAGGCCCATGGAAATAGCGCGGTACATGATGCCATCGTCGAGAAAGATGACGTGCATCTGCGGGTTGTCCTTACTCGCCTGAACCTTGGCGAGGATATCGGCCGACGTGCCAGGCACGATCACCACCTTGACGTTGTTGGCCTTCTCGAACGCCGGCAGCACCTGATCGGCATACAGGCGCTCCATGGTCCCGCCGTTCATGCCCAGGTACAGCGTGGTTTCGGCCATGGCAGGCGTGGACAGAAGTGCGGCGGCCAGCGGCAGGCAGGACAGCCCGGTGAGGGCGAGACGTTTGGTGCTTTTCATAGGGACGACCTTCCTCTGTGCAATGGGATGACGTTCGTAACAGGTTCGATGGCAGGGGGTTGCAGAGCGATTTGCTGAAAGCGGTTGATGGAAAAGGCATCGAGCGAGATCCGTGAGGCGCCGTCGCAGACCCATTCGGCCAGCGCTTCACCCGCTGCCGGGCCGATCTGAAAGCCCGCCCCGGCAAAGCCGAAGCCGTGCAGCAGGCCCGGACGAGTCAGGCTCGGGCCCAGCACCGGCTCGCGATCCGGCAAATAGCCTTCGGTGCCGCTCCAGGTGCGAATGGCCTGGGCGCCGGCGAGTGGCGGGTAGAGTTCGACGGCGTTGCGCAGGATATCCAGCACCGCCGCCTGTCCCGGTCTGGCGCGTGCCGGGTCGAGGGCAAAGCCTTGTCCGCCGCCCAGCACGCAATTACCACGTGCCACTTGCCGGGCATAAATGCCGCCGCCTTCGACACCGGTGCTGACGTCCATGAACATCGGCAACGGTTCTGTCACCAGCATTGCCGGGTGCCCTGAATACATCGGCACCGGTTCGTTGAATTGTGCGGCCAGCGCTGCGGCCCACGCCCCGGCGCAGTTGAGCAGCCAGGTGGCGCGCAGTGTCAGGCCGCTGGCGGTGGTGACGACGAACACGTTGCCGTCGTGGCTGACGTCGCTGACCGGCGCCTGCTCGAACACCTGCGCGCCTGCCCGACGCGCAGCGCGGGCGAAGGCCGGCGATACCAGACGTGGATTGGCGTGTCCGTCGTCGGCGCACAGCGATGCACCGACGGCGACATCGCCGGCCCAGGGATAACGCGCGCGCAGCTGATCGCGATCAAGCAGTTGCAAATCCAGGCCGAATCCCTGGCTGGCTTCAGCGTAGGCGCGTAAGGCATTCATGTCCTGTTCGCTGCGCGCCAGTTTGAGATGGCCCGAGCGCTGGTACTCGCCGTCGATGCCGATCAGTTCGCGCAGGTTGCCCCACATCTGATGCGCCCGCTGCGACAAGGGTAACTGCGACAGCGGACGGCCCTGACGACGCACGCCGCCGTAATTGACGCCGCTGGAGTGCGATCCGCAAAAATCGCGTTCCAGCAAGGCGACCCGCTTGCCCTTCAGGGCCAGCGTCAAGGCTGCCGAGGCGCCGACAATGCCGCCGCCGATGACAATCGCATCGGTTTCAATCAGCGTACTCATGGTTGCGTCTCCACCGATTGCTTCTCCATGGGCTGCATCCCCAGACCAAACGGCAGCGGCTTGATCGGTGCCTGGCCGCGCAGCCGGCCGACGTGCTCGACGGGCCGGCCGCTCTCGCGGGCGATGATCTCGGCCGCGGCCAGGCCACACATCCGGCCCTGACAGCGACCCATACCGACCCGGCACATGGCCTTGACCCGGTTGATCTCCCAATGACCGTCCTGCACGGCACTGCGAATCTCACCTGCAGAGACTTCTTCGCAGCGGCACACCAGCGTGTCATCCGCCACAGTGGCGGCCCAGTCCTCAGGGAACGGAAACGCGGTTTCCAGCCCGTGGCGGAAGCGTTCGATGCGTCGCAAGGCAGTTTTAAGTGTGTCGATACGGGCGGTGTCTGCGCCAACACCGATGTCTTGCAGCAGCCCGAGCGCGGCCAGTTCTCCGGCCATTTCCGCAGCGTCTGCGCCCATGATTCCCGCGCCGTCGCCCGCCAGATAGATGCCTGACACGCTACTGCGTCCACAGTCATCGCGGGTCGGCAGCCACGCCCGGTTGAGTGCGCTCCAGGCGAATTCACAGCCCAGCAGGTCGGCCAGTTGCGTCTCGCTGCGCAGTGCATGGGCAAAAGCGACCGCGTCACAAGCCAGGTGGCCCGATTTGCCGTTACGTTGCCATTGAATGCCGTCTACGCGTTTTTCCCCGCCGATGCGTGTCAGCTGCGCACCTTGATGCACCGGAATGCCGTGCGCGCTCAGCCACGCGCGGTAGTAGATGCCTTTGGCCAGCGTTGCCGGTTGGCCCAAGAGCGCCGGCAATGCCTTGCATTGCGCCGAAAACGGCGCGCTGTCGAGCACCGCCAGCACTTTTGCGCCAGCCTTGGCGTACTGATAGGCGACCAGGTACAGCAACGGGCCGCTGCCACAAAACACTACGCGCTGGCCGATCGCACAGCCCTGGTATTTGAGCGCAATTTGCGCTGCGCCGAGGCTGTACACGCCGGGCAGGGTCCAGCCGGGCACCGGCAGAATGCGATCCGTAGCACCAGTGGCGACGATCAGGTGGCTGAAGTCGAGTGTGGCGGCGATACCGTTTTGCAGGGTATCGAGTTGATGATCTTCGGCATTCCAGACCAGCGTCTGCGGCCGGTAGTCGATATGCGCTGCCAGCGTGTCGAGCGCGTCGTGCACCGCGACCGCCTTGGCGCTTTCAAAGCCGTAGAGCGCCCTGGCCGAGCGCTGGAAGTTGGCCGGCTGGCGACGGTAGACCTGGCCGCCGCCGCGCAGCCCTTCATCGATCAGGCAGGCCTTGACGCCGTGGGCCAGTAGCGTCTGGGCGGCGCGAATGCCGGCCGGTCCTGCGCCAACAATGGCAATGGCCTGATCGCTCATACGCAGCGCCCCGGTTCACGAATCACCTCATGACCAGCCTCAAGCAGTGTCGAACAGGCACGTACGCGCTGGCCGTCACCCAGCCTGACCCAGCAGTCCTGGCAGGCGCCCATCATGCAGAAACCGGCGCGAGGCTCGGCGCTGAAGTCACTGCCGCGCAAGTGTTCGCTGGCGGTCAGTACCGCGGTCAGCAAGGTGTCGCCCAACAGACCGCTGGCCGGTTGGCCGTCAAGGGTGAAGGGCAGAACCGGGCGGTCATGTTCGGTCAGTCGTTTCAGCAATGCCATAACGTGAAAGCTCCGGGTTAGTGTTTGCCGACCAGCACGCGATCCAGCCCGTAGACCCGGTCGAGCAGGATCATGGTGGCGGCGGTGAGGGCGATGACCAGTGCCGATACGGCGGCCATCATCGGGTCGATGGATTCGGTGGCGTAGACATACATGCGCACCGGCAGGGTCTGGGTCGCGGGCGAGGTGACGAAGATCGACAGCGTGACTTCATCGAAACTGTTGATGAACGCCAGTAACCAGCCGCCTGCCACGCCGGGCAGGATCATTGGCAGGGTGATCTGCCGAAACAGCGTGAAACGATCGGCCCCCAGAGACTCGGCGGCGTGCTCGGCGCTGCGGTCGATGCCGATTGCCGCCGCCAGTACCAGGCGCAGTACGTAAGGCGTGATGACCAGCACATGGGCGAAGATCAGCCAGGTGAAGCTGCCGTTCACACCCATCAGCGCAAACAGGCGCAGCATCGCCACCCCCAGTACCAGGTGCGGAATGATGATCGGCGACAGAAACAGGGCATTGAAAAAATTGCGGCCCGGGAATGTATGGCGAGTGATTGCCAGAGCGGCGGGTACCGCGATCAGGGTGGCCAGCGTCGCCGATACGAACGCCAGTATCAGGCTGTTGTAGAAGGAATCGATAAAGTCGGCGCGCTCGAAAACGGCCTTGAACCAGCGCAGCGAGAAGTGGGTGGTGGGCAGGCTCAGGGTGTTTTCCGGGGTGAGCGCCACCAGGCACACCACCACCAGCGGGGCCATCATGAAGATCACTACCAGCGCATGAAACGAGAGGGCCAACGGACCGTTCTTGGACATGGATCATTCCCCCAGAGTTTTTTTGTAACGGCCTTCGATCATGCGGTTCCAGGACAGCATGACCAGCAGGTTGACCAGCAGCAGCGCCACGGCAAGGGTCGCGCCCATCGGCCAGTTCAGCTCCGACAGGTACTGGTCGTAGATCACCGTGGCGACCATCTTCAGGCGTCGTCCGCCGAGCAGGCCGGGAATGGCGAACGAACTGGCGGCCAGACCGAACACGATCAGCGAGCCGGACAGCACGCCGGGCATGACTTGCGGCAGCACGATCAGACGCATGACTTTCGCCTGGCTGGCGCCCAGCGACAGCGCGGCCTGTTCGGCAGTGGGGTCGAGCTTCTGCAGCGAGGTCCAGACCGGAATGATCATGAACGGCAACATGACGTGGACCAGCGCAATGACCACGGCAAACGGGGTGTACAGCAGTTTCACCGGGCGTCCGCCCATGAACTGGATGACCTGATTGATCAGACCGTCCGCGCCCAGCAGCAGGCTCCAGCCGAACGCCCGGACCACCACCGAGATCAGCAGCGGCGTGAGAATCAGGATCAGGAAGATCGAGCGCCACGGCGTGCCCATGCGGCTGAGAATGTAGGCTTCCGGCACGCCTATAAGCACGCACAGCAGGGTGACCAGCGCACTGATCCAGAAGGTGCGCAGGAAGATTTCATAGAAATACGAGTCGGTGACCACGGCCATATAGTTGGCCAGCGTGTAGCTGTCGCTTTTCACCCCGACCTGATAGTCGAACACGTTGAACGACAGCACCAGGGTCAGACCCAGCGGCAACACCAGCAGGCCGATATACAGCGCCAGCGCCGGTGCTGACAGCCAATAGCCGCGGCCGCCCTGACGCATTTCGCTCAGCAGGCTCATGCGCGCACCTCGTCGGCATCCAGCACGCGCAGCAACTCGGTGGGCCAGTCCATGTCGACTGCCGCGCCTTGTTCCAGCGGCGCCTGGCCGTCGTTGCGACGTACTACCGTCACTTCGCCAATGCCGGTCTGGATGCGATACAGCCACTGGCTGCCGAGGAAGTAACGGGTGACGATGCGTCCGGACAGTCGTCCGCAGCCAGGTGCCACCAGATCGATCTTCTCGGGACGCAGGCTGAGGGTCAGGCTGCCATCGCCGGGCACCTGACGAATCTGCGGAATGCCGCTGCTGTCCAGATCACCCTGCAACATGTTGGCCTTGCCGACGAAACCCGAAATGAAGCGTGTGCGCGGGTGTTCGTAAAGCTTGTAAGGCTCGTCGATCTGGGTGATACGACCGGCCTGCATCACCACGACCCGATCGCTGATCGACAGGGCTTCGGCCTGATCATGGGTGACCATCAGCGTGGTAATGCCGACTTCGTTCTGAATGCGGCGGATCTCGAACTGCATCTCTTCGCGCAGGTTGGCGTCCAGGTTGGACAGCGGCTCGTCGAGCAGCAGCACTGGCGGCTCGATTACCAGTGCGCGGGCCAATGCGACCCGTTGGCGCTGACCACCGGACAACTCGCGCGGGTAGCGCTCGGCATGCTGACCGAGGCGCACCAGTTCCAGTACCCGTTTGACACGCGGCTGCAACTCGGCGGCAGGCACCTTGCGCATACGCAGGCCGAACGCAACGTTGTCGGCCACGGTCATGTGCGGAAACAGCGCATAGCTTTGGAACACTACGCCGAGGCCTCGGCTGCTGGGTTTGGCATGGGTGATGTCGCGCCCGTCGAGCACAATGCGTCCGTCACTGACGTCAACGAAGCCGGCGATCATTTGCAGGGTGGTGGTTTTGCCGCAGCCGGAAGGGCCGAGCAGTGAAACGAATTCGCCCTTGTCGACGGCCAGGTTGGTGGCAACCACCGCGTCAATGGAGCCGTAGCGTTTGGAAAGTCCTTCGAGCTGCAGAAATGCCATGCCTGCTTCCACCTTTGTGCATGCGCGCCGAAGCACGCGTTTGTCATGGGCAGATGCGAAATGAAGTCATGCAGTTCTGTGGACGTTGGTGCTCGCTCTGCGTCGGCTACCGATGATTGTTCAAATCGCCCCTGTGGACTGAGAGTAGGGCGAAGGCTAGGATGGGCTCAACAGAGAATTTCACTGAATAACATTTTTATTTGAATTAATTCTTTTAGTGGAAATATAAAGAGATATTGTCATGAATAATTCCACTGATCGGAATAACGTGAAAGCTGAAGTCGGAGTGGGAGCCGTTTCCCGTCTGTTCGCGGTACTGCGCTGCCTGGGCGATTGTGATGAAGGCGGCGAGCGGGTCACGCAACTCGCCCAGCGGGTCGGGTTGTCGCAACCCACCACACACCGCTTGCTGCGCAGCCTGATGGATGAGGGGATGGTCGAGCAGGATCTGCTCAGCAAACGTTACCGGTTGAGCATCGAGTTCTTCGCCCTGGCCGCCAAGGCGGGTAATACCGGCAACCTGCGTGACGTGGTGCGCCCCAGCCTTTTGCGCCTGTCCGCCTCACTGGGTGACTCGCTGTTTCTGCTGGCACGCAGCGGTTTTGACGCGATCTGTCTGGACCGCAGCGAAGGCCCGTATCCGATCCGCACGTTCACCGGCGACATTGGCGGCCGTGTAGCCTTGGGCGTGGGGCAGGGCAGTCTGGCGATTCTTGCGTTTCTGCCCGAGGACGAGCGGGAAACGGTCATTGCCTACAACCTGCCACGGCTCAAGGATTTTCACCTGTACGACGAGGTATTTCTGCGTTCGGAGGTGGAAAACGTACGACGCCAGGGCTACGCGGGGCGCAACACCGGTGCGCTTCCGGGCATGGCCGGGCTTGCTGTGCCGATCCTGGACCGCAGCGGTCGTGCAGTGGCTGCGCTCAGCGTGGCGACCATTTCCGACCGGCTGGGGCTCGATCGCCTGATGACCGTGGTCGAATTGCTCAAGCGCGAAGCCACGGCCATCAGTGCCAGAATCAACCCGTTCGACCCGTCGCTGCGGCGGCCCAGCCAAGTGTTCGGGCAGGTCGATTAGCCAGCAGGTTACCCGCTGCTGTTTTGTTCTTTTATCGGGTGTATTGCCGATCATCGCTGTTTTTAAAGAAAAAGTTTTGTGGGCCAATGTTGATCGCAAGGGCCACATATACCTGATCCACAAGATCGGTCTACAGGGACGTGTCTGCAACTTTCGCGTATCCCGCGGATTCTTTTTCTCCAGAGATCGTCCTGATGTCCAAATCCCTGCGACTGCAAATTCTAGGTCTGCTCGGCGGTAGCCTTGCGCTTGTGCTGGTCATTGCCTTGGCCTGCTTCAACTTTCTCTCCGATAACGTGCAGGCTTATCGCAGCCTTATCGACGGCCCGGTCCGGGCGTCGCAACTGGTGGACGAAGCCAACCTGCAATTCAAGATTCAGGTCCAGGAGTGGAAAAACGTCCTGTTGCGTGGCAAAACACCCGCCGAGCGCGACAAGTACTGGGGGCAGTTCGAAGAACAGGAGCGCAAGGTGCAAAGCACACTGGGTCGGCTTGCTGAAATGCACGGCACCGACGCTGCGTTGAAAAGCCAGGTGCAAACGCTGCAACAGGCTCACCAGGCGCTGGGTACGGCCTACCGGACCGGTCGTGATGCGTTTGTCGCCGCAGGCGGTGACGCTGGCGCGGGTGATATGGCGGTCAAAGGTGTCGACCGTCCGACCAGCGAGCAGATGGCTGGTCTGGTCGAACAATTGCACAAGAGCAGCGATGCTCAGTCCGTTGCCATCAGCCATGAAGCCCAACGTACCATTCTGGTCGGCGCAGGGGTGATGCTGGTGTCGGCGCTGCTGGTCGGTCTGCTGGCACTGTGGATGATCAATCGCAACCTGATTGCGCCCATTCGCATGCTTATCGACTACGTCGCCCAGTTAAGTGAAGGCAAGTTTGGTGCGCGCGTCGAGATCACGCGACAGGACGAACTGGGTCGTCTGGCCGTTGCCGCAAATACCCTGCGGGATTTCCTGGCCGACACCTTCACCCGCCTGAAGCGCAGCAGCACCGATCTGGACACGGCGGGCGGCGAGTTGAATGCCATTGCCGAGTTGATGGCGCAAGGCACTCATGAGCAGTTCGAGCGCACCGATCAGGTCGCGACCGCCATGACCGAGATGTCTGCCACCGCTCAGGACGTTGCCCGACATGCCGCCGATGCTGCGCGAGCTGCGGATGAGGCTGACCAGAGCGCTCAGGATGGCGAGCGGGTCATGCAATTGACCATTGCGACCATCACCCGCATGCGCAACGAGATCGTTTTGACGGCCGATGTCATCGAGCGACTGGAAACCGACAGCGGCCGTATTGGCAAAGTGCTGGAAGTGATCCGCAGCATTGCCGATCAGACCAATCTGCTGGCGCTGAATGCCGCGATCGAAGCCGCACGGGCCGGTGACGCCGGACGCGGTTTCGCGGTGGTGGCTGACGAGGTTCGTACACTGGCGCAGCGTACTGCCGTTTCAACCTCCGAAATCAATCAGATCATCAATTCGGTGCAGACCGGTGCCAGTGATGCGGTGCAGGCCATTCAGGGCGGTCAGGCGCGAAGTGAAGAGAGCGTCCAGCAGGTTGCGAACGCTGGCGCAACCCTGCAGCGCATTACCATGGCCGTGGAGAATATTCGCGACATGAATCGCCAGATTGCGACGGCTGCCGAAGAGCAGACTTCCGTGGCAGAGGACATCTCGCGCAACCTCACTGAAATCACCTCCATCGCCGTGACCAATCAGGACAACGTCAAACGCACTCAGAACGCCAGTCAGGAACTGCGGAGCCTTTCTACTGGCCTCGGGGATGTGATCTCGCGTTTGGGTGCCTGAGTCACTTGAAAACCTGACAGCCTTTTCGGCGTTGAAGCGGCCGTCAGTCCTGGCTCGCTACGCCCATCCGCTGCGGCTCAAGCCTTCTGCCTTGAACACCAGCGCCTTCAAGCCGCCCTCAACGCGAGCGTCGGGGAACTCCGGCGGGTTTTCCAGGCGCTGTTCGAAGCGCAGGCAAGGTGCTTCGATTGCGGTGTGCTGAATCAGAAAATCCGGTCCCAGCGCGGGATCGTTCATGCACGCCAGCACCGAGCCGTTCTCGTCCAGCAACTCCGGCAGGCGGCGCAGGACACGCTGGTAGTCCTTGTCGAGCATGAAACTGCCTTTCTGGAAGGACGGCGGGTCGATGATGATCAGGTCGTAAGGGCCGCAGCGGGTGACCTTGGCCCAAGATTTGAACAGGTCATGGCCCAGAAAGGTCACGCGGCTGAGGTCCTGATCATTGAGGCGATGATTCTCGCGGCCACGATTCAACGCAGCGCGGGCCATGTCCAGATTCACGACGTGGTCGGCACCTCCGGCCAGGGCGGCGACCGAGAAGCCGCAGGTGTAGGCGAACAGATTGAGGATGCGCTTGCCCTTGGCCTGAGCCTGCACCCATTCACGGCCGTAGCGCATGTCCAGAAACAGCCCGCTGTTCTGCTTTTTGCCGAAATCGACTTTGTAGCGCAGGCCGTTTTCGGTGATCACCCATTCATCCACGACATCGCCGGTCAACCATTGGGTGGTGCTCTGTGGCAGATAGCGGTGCTGCAGCAGCAGGGTGTGCGCCTGGCTCTGCTGCCACTGGGGCGTGTCGATCAACGCGTGCAACAGCTGCATCAATGCTGCCAGCTCGGATTCAAGAGGTTCCTTGAACACCGAGACCAGCACCACGCCCTGCATCCAGTCGACAGTGATGTGCTCCAGCCCCGGCCACACACGACCACGGCCGTGAAACAGGCGGCGGGTTTCATTCGGGACGTTGTTCAACGCGTCGATCAGGTGCTGTTGCAGAATCGCGAGTGCTTCAGGGGTCATGGCGCAGGTCGGTCAGGAAAAGCGGAGTATGGTAAACGTATTTCAGCAGATGGGCATCGCAGGGTTCAGCGTGGCATGTATTGACGTTGCCAGCGGTGCGGGATTTTCAGCGAAACCAGCCCCAGCAACGCTGACAGGCTGCCGCTGATCAACAGGGCGTTGAGCCCCAGGCGGTGCTCGAGTAGCGCGCCTATCACGGCCCCGATGAACATGCCGACCCAGGGGACCAGTTGCACGCGCCAGCCGTCCCGGCGTTCCCCCAGCATCCAGCGACCCAGGCCACGACCGAAGCGCGACAGCGCGCCGGTCACGTAAGTCAGGCCGACCGGCAGCCCGTTGACCTGCTCGACGGCGGCGTTGAGCATGCCCATTGCCAGAATCGCCCAGATCAGCGCGAGCATATTGCTTTCCAGTGGCCATGCTGCAGCCGCACACAGCAGCGTGGCGATACCCAGCAGCAAGGGCAGGGCGCGACGCCCGCCAAGGCGCGCAACCACCACGCCCAGCGCGTTGCCGGCAATGAAGGCAAGGATTGCGAGGGTCAGACGCACCGTCACGCTCAGGTCGCCATCACTGATTGCGACTGCAAGCCGGGTGGTGTTGCCGCTCATGAACGAAACGAAATCGCCGGTGGCCATGAAGCCGATGGCATCGGTCATGCCGGCCAGAACCGACAGGCTAGCGACCAGGCCCATGCCGACCCGGCCACGCCATTTCTGCATGTTCAGGTGCCTGGGGCTGACGCTGGAAGTGGCGGGCTGTGGCAGCATCGAAGGTCCTCTGGACCGAAGAAAGCGCGTCTGAACTCGGGTGCAGCGATTTACAGCGGCTTGGCGCGCACGATCCGCTTGGCCTTGACCTCATCGGCATAGGCTTTGAGCTGGTCGGCATCGCTGTAAAGGCGGTTGACCATCTGCAGCACTGCGGTGACATCCACATCGTTCATCTGCGAGGCGAGTTTGAGAATTTCTTCCGCCGTGTTTTCCAGGTTGGTTGCTGTCCCTTTCAGGTGTCGCTTCAGCTCCTGAGTCGACTTATTGAGCGCCATACGTGTTCCTGTGCCAAGACCTTGAATTCCATACCCGGAGCATGGCTTTTTCTGCGATAACAAGCAATCAGGCGTGTGCCTGTGCGTCAGGGTATCGGCCGATTCAGGCTGATCTGCAAGGCAAGCTGCTCAATCGTCGCGGGTCAGCACTTCTAGCAGTTCTATTTCGAACGTCAGGTCGGCACCGGGCTTGATGTGCGCGCCCATGCTTCTGTCGCCGTAGGCCAGGTGGGCGGGGACGAACAATTGACGCTTGCCGCCGACTTTCATGCCCATCAGGCCCTGGTCCCAGCCCTTGATGACGCGCCCGGTGCCGATCACGCACTGAAACGGCTTGCCACGCTCGTGGGATGAATCGAACACAGTGCCATCTTCCAGGGTTCCGGTGTAATGCGTGGTGATCAGCGCACCCTTTACCGCTGCCTTGCCCTCGCCGAGGTGCAGCTCGGTAATCTGTAATTCTTTACTCATTGCCATGCTTCCGGTTGCAGCGCGCTCTGTCATTGGCGCGAGCGGGCTTTCTCGCAGAAAAGCCGCTTCATGACAAGCCGCATCATCACAAACCGGTGCAAACGAAAACGGGGGAAGCTTTCGCTTCCCCCGTTTAGTCCAACCCAGTAACTGTCAGAGATTCTGCGAGCTGACCACCATGGCCTGCGCGATGTTCTCTTTCTGCTCCTGAGTGAAGCCGTCCCAGATGTTGGTCTTGGCGTAGTAATCCAGGCCAGCCAGGCAATAAAGGCTGAGGGTCAGAACGATGACGATCGAAACAAACGTCCAGCGGCCTTCGTCATCGTTTTCGCGTGTGAAGCTGCGCGAATAGTTGTCCTCTGCGCTGCGGAAGAACAGCGCGGACGACAGACGCTTGAGCCACTGGAACAAATGAACAACAACGATGCGCAGCATGGGTAAATCACCTCAAAGGTTAAGAAAACAGGTTGCCCAGATGCCGTCGAGGGCATCGGATGCAAAAGCTGAAAATGAAAAAAGCCCGTCTATGACGGGCTTTCTTTTTATGATTCTGTTCAGGCGAGCAGTGAAGGGCGACGTTGAAACGGATCGCGAGCAGCACTGCGCATGCCTGACGTTATGGAAACATTTTAAAACAAATGGATTGGCGCATCTACCCGCGCCATTCGGTTGTCAGACAACTGGTAGTGCCTGGAGGTGTGACAAAACGTCGCCCTGTGCTCATTTGCTGCTCAGCAAGCAGCACGCTCCGTGGTCAAGTCTTGTAATACTTTCTCAACGTACGAAACATCTATGTGTATTGTACGATCAGCGCCCGTATTGATTTTCAGGACTGTATGAATACCCTCCAGGAGCCTCCGAGTTGTCCTCCTTCCATCGCTTATGGCTGGCCGGTGATCTCACTGTTACCCAGCAGGCCGCTTCATTTGAACGTCTCTCTACTTAACCTCTTGCACTGCATGGATTCCGGCAGACCTTCGCGTCCTGACGCTGCAACGCCATGCCTGACGTTCAGTCATGGCGTCTGGTCTACAGTGACCCATACCCACCCCTGCCATTTTTATCGTGAGGCTGCATAAACCATGGAATGGATCGCTGATCCCACGGCATGGCTTGGCCTGCTGACCCTTATCGTGCTGGAACTGGTGCTGGGCATCGACAACCTGGTGTTCATCGCCATCCTGGCCGACAAACTGCCCCCTGAACAACGCGACAAGGCGCGCGTCATCGGCCTGTCGCTGGCGTTGATCATGCGCCTTGGCCTGCTGGCGAGCATCTCGTGGATGGTGACCCTGACCGAGCCGTTGTTCGAAATATTCGGCAAGACGTTCTCCGGTCGCGACCTGATCATGCTGTTTGGTGGTGTGTTCCTGCTGTTCAAGGCCACCATGGAACTGCACGAGCGGCTGGAAGGGCATGTCGCCCAGCGCGCCGGTAATGCGGGCTATGCGTTGTTCTGGCCTATCGTTGCGCAGATCGTCGTACTGGACGCCGTGTTCTCGCTGGATGCGGTGATTACCGCCGTCGGCATGGTCGAGCACCTGTCGGTGATGATGATCGCGGTGATCTTCTCCATCGGCCTGATGATGATTGCCAGCAAGCCGCTGACCAAATTCGTCAACAGCCGCCCGACGGTGATCATGCTGTGTCTGGGCTTCCTGATGATGATCGGTTTCAGCCTGACCGCCGAAGGCCTGGGTTTCCATATTCCCAAGGGCTATCTGTATGCGGCCATCGGCTTCTCGATCCTCATCGAGGTGTTCAACCAGATCGCCCGCAAGCGCAGCAAGAAGTCGGCCCATGGTCACCTGCCGCGCCGCGAGCGGGCAGCCCACGCGGTGATGCGCCTGTTGGGCGGTCGCAAGCTGGAGTCTGGTGACGTCGATGAGGAAATCACCGACATGCTGGATGGTGAAAGCAGCGAGCCGGTGTTCGACCGTCGTGAGCGCGTGATGATCAGCGGCGTACTGCAGCTGGCAGAGCGGCCGATTCGCACAGTGATGACGCCGAGGGCGGAAGTCGACTGTATCGACCTGAACGACAGCGCCGAAAAGATTCGTCTGAAACTGATGCACTCGTCCTACTCGCGTCTGCCGCTGATTGGCGAGCGCGGTATCGATGAGCCGCTGGGCTTCGTGCACAAGAAAGAGCTGTTCAAGGAGCTGTTGTCCGGCAACGAGCCCGACTTGAAACTGATGTCGCGCAAGGCAATCAACCTGCTGGAAAGCTTCACCATCCTCAATGCCCTGGAGCAGATGCGCAAGGAATCGACGCACATCGCCTTTGTGGTCAACGAGTTTGGTGACTTCATCGGCGTGTTGAGCATGACCGACATTCTCGAGTCCATCGCTGGCCAGCTGCCTGACGCCAGCGAAGTGGAAGGCCCGGACATCGTCGAGCAGGGCGAGGACTTCGTGGTATCGGGTGCCTTGAACCTGAGCCTGATTCGCGAGCGCACTGGCTTCCAGGCCAAGGCGACCGAAGACTATCAGACCCTCGCCGGACTGGTCATGAGCCTGCTGGATCGCCTGCCGTCTACCGGCGACAGCCTCAGCTGGCAGGGCTGGAACCTGCACGTCGTCGGCGTGGAAGAGCGCCGAGTGACTCGGGTGTTGCTGCAGAAACAGCCCGACATGGGGGCTGGCAAATAAGCACCGAGCTGTAATGCAAAACGGGGCCTGCTCATGGTGAGCAGGCCCCGTTTTCATGTGTGCGTCGCGCTTATTTTCGACGCGGACGTGACACCACGGATTCGATATTCTTGCGGCCAATCAGCTTGGGCTGCGCAGGCTCTTTGGCCACCGGCTCATCAGCCAGCCACTTGTACATCACCAGACAATCCACCAGGCCCAATCGGGCATGACGATAAGCCTTGGGCAACCGCCCGACAGTCTCGAAACCCAGCTTGCTCCACAACCCGACCGCCACCTCATTGCTGGCGACCACCGAATTGAACTGCATCGCCAGGAACCCGCTATCGCGCGCCAGTTGCTGCGAGTGCTCGCACATCAACCGCGCCACACCACGACCCCGCGCCGCGTCCGTCACCATATAGCCACAGTTGCAGACATGATTACCCGGGCCTGCCGCATTGGTCTTCAGGTAGTAGCTGCCCAACAGATGGCCATCTTCCTCGGCAATCAGCGTATGCAGCGGGGCCTTCATCCACAGATCGCGGGCCTGCTCCTGAGTGAGGGCAGGGTCGTAGGCGTAGGTTTCCTGGGCGATGACGACAGCCTGAAAGGTGGGCCAGAAGCGCTCGAAATCTTCCGGTGTCATGGGGCGAATCTGGATCATGGTGAGGCCTTGGTGGGTAGGGCTTGAAGTCCGGCGTGTACGTTAGGCTCTGTACGAAAAGTGGCTGCGCTCGGTGATGCTTCGTTAAAAACAGGCTCGGATGCGAGTCCAATCGGAATGCTCATTTACAACACGTAGAGTCGAACGCGACCCCGGCCGTTCCTCGCCTGTTTTTGCCT